>JAKSKK010000017.1 GCA_024401745.1 Bacteroidales bacterium | reverse complement strand
TAATCATATACATCGTCTCCCGTATCGTCTGCATTGTTCAGAAGCCAAAGCTTTAGACCTTGCCCTTGATCATGGATTGAATAAGAAAGGATCTCCTTATTTGATCTGTGCGGCGAAGCCTCCGTTGCGGGCCAGATGGATTGTGATGTTCTGTGTGCCGTCGACCTCTGACTTTTTGTTGCGGTAGTCCATGGCGATCCTGCCCGCTACGGGGCCATCGATGAACGAGGACATGGCCCACTTCCTGCCAGTGCCCAGGAATCCCAGATCGATTTCGACATCGCGTGCGGTGGAGTTGTTGAGTCCTGCTATGTACCACACATTTCCGCTTCGCTTTGCCACTACGTAATATTCACCCAGCATTCCGGCCAGTACCTTGGTGTCGTCCCATTCGACGGGAACGCCGCACATGAAGTCCCTGCAGTCGGGGTACATGTCATAACGGCAAGGGTTGTCGGCCAGCATCTGGATGCCTGACTCGAAGGCCACGAGTTGCGCGAGCTGGGAGGCTTTTGTGCCCACAGCAGGCGTTTCGGGACGTCCACCGCTATAATGCTCGGGCTGGCGGCATTCCATCATGCCGGGAGTGAAGTCCATGGGGCCCACCGCATTGCGGATGAACGGCTGGAATACAGTATTGTCTGGCGTACAGTTCCTGCAGAATTCCAGACCCCTCACTCCTTCGTACGAAAGGACGTTGGGATAGCGGTACTCGAGGCCGCTGGGGTGGAATGCTCCGTGGAACAGGACGACGATGTGATGCTCGGCAGCTTCCTTCGCCACTCTTTCGTAGTAGTTCACCATCCACTGGTCCAGGCGGTTCATGAAATCGATCTTCACGCCCTTGATGCCCCATTCCTCGAAGGTGGCGAACATCTTGTCGATATTGTTCTCGACAGTGAGCCAGGGCAGCCAGAGCATGACTCCGACACCCTTTGAACCGGCATATCTGATCAGTTCGGGAAGCTGAAGTTCAGGAGTGGTGTCATAGGGATTCTCAGTATCGAGAGCCCAGCCTTCGTCAAGCAGGATATAATCCACGCCGTTCTTCTGGGCGAAGTCAGTGTAGTATTTATAAGTTTCCAGATTGATTCCGCCGACAAAGTCGATGCCCGGCCCGAAGGGCGTGCCGTTAAGCCAGTCCCAGGTGGTCTTTCCGCGCTTGATCCACGAGATGTCTATCCTTGACTTGGGAGCAAGCCTGATCGGCATGGCGTTCTCGGCCAGAGCGCGGTCGTCCTGCGTGATAAGGACATATCTCCAGGGGAATGACCTTGTGCCGGAGGTCCGTGCTATCCATCTGCTGTATTCGAGAATCTCCTGGCGTCTGTCGCCATCGGGCTCGACCTTCTCCGGATTCAGGGGAAGATATGCATTGATGGATTTCTCCCCGCAAGGCTTCATGAAAAGAGCCGGATAGTCTTCAAGATCGAATTCGCTCACCAGAACCTTGTGCTTCGGATAGGTCGCGATGAAAGGAACTTCCCATATCTGGTCGGATGTGAGCTCGGAAGAATTCACAGTGGAATACAGTTCCTCGCAGGCGGTCTCGACGTTCCTGGTGATCTGTCCGACGAGAGTCTCGGACCCCGTCATGTTGAACTGGGCGTCCTCACTGAGCACTTCGATCTCTCCCGGCAGCTTCGTGACGAAGCGGTAGGCCATGCCGTCATCATATACTCTCCAGAGTATCGAGTAACCTCCTTTCAAGGTCAATGTCAGGAGGTTGTAGCTGTTCTCCACTTCAGCGAACTTCAACTTGAAGTCGGGGCGGACGGTCTGCCTTACTTCCGTGATCTTGCTGCTGCTGACGACTGCCTGCTCTCCGAGCGTGCGGTCGGCAAGATGCATGGCGACCTTGTTGCCGGCCATAAGGGTCTCTCCTTTGCTGATGAGGTCATACTTGATGTCACCTGCGACGGTGACTGTCAATTCGGTCTCTCCGTTGGGAGACTTGACATTGATGGTCTTTGACTTGGGTGCTGCCGAGGCAGTCACGGTGATAATGGCAGCGAGCAGAAGTGCAGCTGCAGATGAAATGGTGATGTCAAATAAATGTTTCATATCCAGATTAGTGTTATTTCGTGTATCTGTCTTATAAGCAAGCCTGAGGAGCTTACAGTCTGAACTTCCACACAGTTTCGTTCTCCTGTGCGATCAGCGACATTGTCTTTTCTTCGAGGTCATATACGATGGAATGTGTAGTGTACCATTCCTTGGCTGTCCGTATGCTCTTCTGGTATTCTAGTGAACCATATTGAAGCTCGGACTCCTGAATAATGGCGTATGCCGATTCAACGTTGCCAGCCTTGATGTCACTCCATGTGAATCCGCAGCCGTCTTCGAGGTTGTCGGAGTACCACAGGGGATCAGTCTTTGTCGAATATGCATTGGAGTACCATACACGCTTCATGAGTCTGTGCATGCCGTCAACCGAGGATCCTTCGTCAAGGTGGGCCTTGAGCAGTTCATAGCGCTCGTGGCCTATACCCATTTCAGTGTCGGGATGGCTGACATAGAAGTTGGTCATCACATTGTCGTCCACAACCACGAGCTCGTTGTTCCAGATTTCAACGCAGACCGTCTTCGTGGGATCAGAAATCATCCAATGCTCCTCGAAAGGGAACTTCTCCATGCTGGGAACCATTATGTTAATACCCTTGAGGAGATCAATAGCATCGTCGACCGATGCCGCATGGTCGAGCACGTATCGTACGACTCCGTTGGTGACCACGGTAGGCGCTCCCGGGTTGGTGCCGGTAGTGCGTGTGCACTCTCCGCAAGGCACGACGTTTCCGTTGATGGCCACGCCCTTCTCGTTGATGCCATCGGTCATGTAATAGGCGATGGCTGCATAGTCCTCTTCGGTGAGGGTGCCATTGTCGACACTTTCCTTCAGGCAAAGCGGATAGTCAGCCGACATGCCTATCGAAGCATATCTGTCTTTGGCAGCAGGAGTAGTGATGACAAAATCGGCATTTCTGTTGATGTAGTAATCGAGATTCCTACCATAGTACTTCCCGTTTCTGACAGATGAGCATCCTGCTGGTCTGGCCTCGTTTACATCGTAGAACTTTTTTATGACTTCTCCGGCAGCGAAGAAGTCAAGGTCGTTGAAGGTTATTGTATAGAGATGCTCATCACCATTCGTGGCATCGGGCGCGACGGGCACGGGGGCAGTATGTATACATATCGGGTTGTCAGATTTCGGGCTCCCGCAAGCTATCGCTATCGTGCACAGAGAGCCAAGTATCACAGTTTTTTTCATATCTGTTGTCATTATCTTACAAAGATATGGAATCCTTTCCGAATTTCGTAAAATGCGCATTTATGATTAACTTTGAAAAACACTTACATTCGATTTTTTATGAAAAGAACACTTCTGATTCTTGTTTCCGTTCTGCTGCCAATCAGCATGTTCGCTCAGAGCCTGACCCTCCAGGACATCTATATCCGTGACCCGTTCATTCTTGTCGACGACGGCACATACTATCTGTATGCATCCTCGTCGGTAGACGGCAAAGGCGGCGTGGCAGTGTATACGAGCAAGGACCTGAAGAGCTGGACAGACAGGACCCAGGTCATGACATTGCCTGATGGGAACTGGTCTCAGGGAGGTATATGGGCGCCCGAAGTGCACAAATACAAAGGAAAGTACTACCTTTTCGCAACCGTCAACGAACCCACGAAGTGGAAGATGAGCAAGGAGGACTGGCCCGACTACATCTACCGGGCAACCCAGATATTCTGCTCAAAGTCGCCCATGGGACCGTTCGTACCTACGTCAGTCTTCCCTCAGACGCCCATCGACTACATGGCGCTGGACGGGACCTTGTTCGTCGAGGACAATGAACCCTACATGGTATTCTGCCATGAGTGGGTGCAGACCGTCGATGGAACGGTGGAATTCGTGAAGCTTGACAAGAAGCTGTCGAAGGCAGTGACTGACCCCGTCAGGATGTTCTACGGCTCCACATGCCCTGTGGCCGAGCCCGACAATGTGAACTATGTCACCGACGGATGCTTCATGTACCGTACGAAGACCGGGAAGCTTCTCATGATCTGGGCGAGCTTCGGCCCCGACGGCTATGCTGAATGCATCGCCGAGTCGCTTACAGGAAGGCTGGCGGGCCCCTGGCGCCAGCAGAGCGAGCCTCTCTTCAAGCAGGACGGAGGCCACGCGATGATATTCAAGGACCTGGAAGGAAAGCTCCGCCTTGTCCTGCACTCACCCAACGGCGGCGGCCTGGAAAGGGCCAAGCTCTTCACCCTTGAAGATACTGGCGACACCCTCAGGATAGTCGAATAGATCATCTATTATACATACATGTGCAGACATATTGATGCTGTCAATAACAGATATTGAAAAATAGTTACGACATCAATATTGGATTTTATTTCTGATTGCCACCTTTGCAATGTCGGAGTGGCAGCGTTTGGCTGCCGGCAAAGACATAAGTTTAACAATTAAAACATACAATGGTTATGGCAACAAAATTCTATGTCTGCACAATGTGCGGAAATGTCGTCTTCAAATGCGTCGACAGTGGTGTTGGCGTTGACTGTTGCGGCGCGAAGATGCAGGAACTCATCCCGTCCACCGAGGAGACGATGAAGGAGAAGCATCTCCCGGTCGTCGAATTCGAAAAGGACGGAGTTATCAAGGTCAAGGTGGGCTCCCAGCCTCATCCCATGGCTCCTGAGCATCACATCTCGTTCATCTACCTGGAAACCGAGCATGGCGGACAGGTCAAGTACCTCAAGCCGGGTGATACCCCGGAAGCAGTATTCCATGTCTGCAGAAAGGACAAGCCCGTCGCAGTCTATGAATACTGCAACATACATGGCCTCTGGAAGACAGAGATTGAGGACAACTGCGGAAAACGCTTCTGCTGCAGATAGTCATGAAAGGTTATATGATCATTCTTATGGCATCGGTCATTTGTCTTGCATCATGTTCCTGCAGGGGACAGAAGATCAACAATTCTCCAGTCAAGGCCTTCAATCCTGACCGTTTCCTTGGAACGTGGTACGAGATAGCCCGTTTCGACCATGGTTTCGAGCGTGGCCTGACCTGTACGATAGCCAGCTATTCCCTCAATGCTGACGGAACCTTGACGGTTGTGAACAGCGGCATCAAGAACGGGAGGGGCAAGACCTCCGTCGGCAAGGCGAAACTGACCGATACGGCAGGCCGCATGAGAGTATCATTCTTCGGACCGTTCTACTCCGATTACAGGGTATTGATGCTGGGCGATGACTACAGCTATGCACTCGTGGGGTCCAAGAGCTCGAAGTACCTCTGGATCCTTTCCAGGACTCCCGATATTCCAGGTGACATGCTGAAGACGATTCTGGCATCGGCGTCGGACAGGGGATACGACACCAGCAAGCTGATCTGGGTGGAACAGCCGGTGAATTATTCCATGGTCTATTAAGCACGAGACCCGGAGCTCAGGCTTCGGGTCTCTCGTTTTTCCGGCACTGCCGTATCTTGACTATTTCTCTGCCGTGGCGGCGAATATGGTGAACCTCCTGTCGGCGGGAAGCTCGATCTCCTTCGCGCCATCAACGGGGATGCTCACGAGGTACATGTAAGTATATACGCAGGCCTTGTTTCTGACGTTGGGATTATGGGTGTGGGTGCTCACGTATGCGATGTCGTCCGTCCTCATGACTGACTCGTAATAGCCGGGCCAGCCATAGACTCCGTAGAATCCGGTGTAGTTCGATACCGTCCTCTCATATTCCTTGTCGCCGACCTTGAACGTAACCGTAGCGGCGTCGTGCGCTGCCGATGCTGCGAGCAGGTGAAGGGTCTTGGTGCCCTCGGGCAGTTCGATCTTCTGAGAGTTGCAGGCCACTGCGTCACGGTAGTTGGGCTCACCGAAAGAGAAGGGGATACCGCAGTATTCGATGTTTTCCGGCAGGACTTCAGCTGCGAATGACTCGCGTCTCCTGCCGATGTTGCCCTGGCTTGTGAAGTCGTCGCTGGTGATGGCCACAATGTTGCAGGGCAGCTCGACTTTCTGGAACGAAGCCTTGCCTATTGTTGCAGGGGCGTCTGCGAAGCGTACCCTGAAGGTCCTAAGGGCGAACTTGCCGGACTTCACGTCGAGTGACTTGCCGTCTGTGGTGGCAGCGCACTTGTAGTCCTCGATGCCGTTCAGTTCCTCGGCGCTCTTTATGCCGGCGGCGAACTGTATGCTGCCCTCAGCGCCCTTGCCTGAGAGTTCATATACGCGTACGATGTAGCCGTCGCCGTCCTGGGCCTTCTTGAATGCCTTCACGCGAAGGTTCCTGTTGGTGCTGTGGAGCATTGAGAACTGCTTGCCGAGCTTGCCTTCGTGCCTGTCTGTGGTATATGCCACCTTGGGCTGGTTGAGCCCATCGGCATCGATGTCGGCAGCTGCAGGGTCAAGGGCGCCCTTGTGCCCTACGATCGAGTATGTGAACGTGTGCTTTCCGAAGTCCTGTGTCTGCTGCTCGGTGCACTCCTTGGTTGCGGAAGGTGTGTGGAACAGGGTCAGACGGACTGTGTGCTCGTCGGGCTTGTCCCAGCCGTAGCGGCCGTCGTTCATTATGGTCACGCCGTATGAACCGTCCTCAGCCGTCATGTCGGCCCACTGCTGAGCCACCACTTCGTATGCGGTCTCGGTGTTCACGCCCCTGCGGACGTGTCCCATTCCAAGGTCGTATGTGGCCTCCCTGGCGTCAAATGCAACGGGGAAGCTGGCCTTGAGCAGCGATTTCCTGGAGTTCCAGTCAACGTCGTTGACTATGTCGATGCGCTCGTCGGTGGCTCCGTCGGTGAGGATGATCCTCTGGGTGAAGGTGGAGCCGTTGTGCTTCCTCTCAACCTTCAGGACTGCCCTGAGGGCGCCGCATTCCTCTACGGAAACCTTCACGTCCTCATTTACTTTCTCGGGAGTGCTGTCGACAACGTCCTTGAGTATCTCCCATGCGGGCCATGCCTCAGAAACGTTGTCGGGGAAGAAGTCATAGCCGAAGGCCTCGCCCTGGCGGACGAGTTCCTTGCCGTAGCGCTTGTCGATGATCGAGCAGATGTCGCCGTCGGCATTGACCGTGAGCCTGTATATCCTGTTCTCGATGGTGCTGCCCGAAGCCTTGAGGGCTGAGCTCTTGGCTTCAGCCTTCTTCGACGGCCTGAAGTCATAGACTGAGAGGCCCATCGAGGGAACGTATCCTGCAAATGCCACGGTTGCGACCTTGCCTTCGCGGGCGATGATCTGAGACTTTACCTTCTTTCCGTCAGGCCCGAACACATCTACTGACCTGCAGCCGTCAGGAAGTTCGATATCGATGTATGCCACGCTGCCGTTGGCGGCCGTCACGTGGTTGTATACGACAACGGGAGTGCCCTTGACTGCGGTGTTCATCACTGAAGCGACTGACTCCATGCCGGTCCTGATGACGCTTTCCATCTGCCTCAGGGTGATGTATTCATCGTTGTACGAGAACTGATATACCTTGGGGATGCTGGTGCCGGTGAGGTCGTCGTGGAACTGGTGCCAGAGTATGCGCTTCCAGCCTTCGTCGATGGTGTATGCGGGGTAGCTGATGCCACCCATCCAGTCTGCCATGCTGCTTATGCCCTCGGCCGCTCCGAGCATGCGTTCGTTGCGGCGGTTGAGCATCTTCATCTCAACTTTGGATGTGTAGTTTCCGGTGGCGTGGACGTCCATGAGGAGCTCGCCGTCGTATTCGGGAAGACGTGAGTCCCAGAGATATTTCTTGAACATCTCGTCCGATGTGGCGAACTTGACGTTGTAGGCTTCGCCGGGGTTGTGCATGGCCTCGCTGACGAACCTGACGCCGGTGGGCGTTGCTGAGCCACCGCGGTCGCCGGTGCCGAAGTATCTGAACGCAGCGGGTATGGGGCTGCCTTCGAGCCTGGTCTTGAAATCGCCCATGTCGGTGATGGGGGCATTGGGGCTCCATGAATAGTCGCCGCCGTCGAGGGTGGCCATCACCTTTTCGCCGTCAAGACCCTTCCATACGCCGAAGTAGAACGGAATCTTCTTCCCGTTGGCATAGAAGGGATGGGTGCGCCACTGGAGCTTCTGCGTGCCGAAGCCTATCAGGCCGCAGTGTGCGGCCACTGAAGGCAGCTGCCAGCCGAATCCGAAGCAGTCAGGCAGCATGATGTCGGTCGACAGGATGCCGAACTCATTGCGGTAGAATTCCTGGCCGAGCATGATGTTCCTGATGTTCGACTCGATGGACGGCATGTTGGGGTCGTTCGCATCCCATGATGCACCAGATATGTGCCAGCGACCCTGCTTGACGTATTCCTTGAGCTTTTCGTAGAGGTCGGGATAATACTCCTTTGCCCAGCGGTACTTGATGGCTCCTTCGAAATTGAAGATGTAGTCGGGATACTCCTCCATCAGGGCGAAGTTCTGGACCAGAGTGTTGTGCACGTACTCGTTTATGGACGTCTGGACTGTCCATCGCCACTGAGTGTCGAAATGTGCATTGCCTACCATGTATACGGTGGGCTTTTCTTCTTGGGTTTGTGCGAGGGTCGCGGTTCCTGCCAGAAGCGGCAGCATGGCGCAGACGATGATTCTTGCAAGTTTCATAGGAATGTGGTTCAGTTGTTTCAATGAAACAAATATAGCAATTAATCCTGGTCGTGACAACAAAAAGAGGCTACCCATCACGGGCAGCCTCTTGTTTTTTGGCAGAGCCGCAAAGTTAGCGGCTCGTTTTCACTGTGGCGGAATGAAAGCTATATATGACCATCGGTGATAACAGACTACTCTAGATCGAGTCTTGCCGGGTGGTGTGGTCTGATGTGGAATGTTTGTTTGTCAAATTGTATGTTACGTAAAGGTTGTATTCCGGTTTGACATTGTCGTTGGAATAAACCGTAAACGTATCTGCATATTTGCCTTTCCGTCTGCGTTTCGGTTCAAGGTTCAGAATGAAAGTGTTTGACTCACCGGGCTTTATGACGGCACCGGGGCAATCGGTCGAAATGTTCTCTCCATCAATCCTGTAGATTGTGAGATCGGCTTTTCCGGTATTCTCTATAGGCACCTCGACTGCTCTGACTTCACCTTTCCTGATGGCGCCGAGGCTCATCTGCTTCCAGCCCGTCTTCAATTCAGGGCTGCAGGTTCCGTCTGATTCTGAACACATTTCGGCATGAGACACAGCACGTATGCTTATTCCCTTCCTGCCTGGCTTCCTGCCTCTTTCTGTGATCCGGACGGGAAAGACTCTGTATTCCTTGGTTCCGAAATCATCTGCATCCGTGATGACGGTGAAGTGAATGCTGAGCGTATCACCATGTCTCAGCAGGGTGTGGGCTGCTTCGACACGTATTCCTTCGTCAGGACTGCTCATTTCAAGCTCCGCGGGCCTGAACCCACGATAGATGGCCTTCATCTCTCCGCTTGCAGGGCATCCCTGTATCACATCACCGACCTTGTATTCTTCCTTCTCGAATCTGAGGGATCCGCAGGCGTATCTGAACCTGTTACGTCCAGCCTTGGCTGTGGACCCTCTGACGCTGAGCAGGAGGGGGGTGTCTATACCTTTGAACCGCAATGCGATTCGCTTGTCAAAGAACTCTGTGACTTCTTTATTGTCGTATGTCACCTCCACGCTTACCGTTTCACCGGGAGCAACGGGCTTCTCGGGTAACCGTACCGTCGTGCATCCGCAGGAAGTGACTGCATCAGTTATTTCAATTTCTTCAGAACCATTGTTCGTTATTCTGAACCGGCAGGTCTGAGGGCCGTCTTTCACTGAAATGTGACCGAGGTCGCATATCGTGTTTTCCGCTGACATCACGTTCATGCCGTCTTCATTGGCGAGGCATAAGCCGTGTGCTGCAAGCAGGAGGATTATCGTCGCAGCTATTCTACTTCTTGTAGTCATCCTCCTCAAGTGAGAACAGGTCGTTTACCGGTACTCCGAACAGTTCCGACATCTTCAGTGCCAGAAGAGTCGAGGGGTTGAACATCCCTGCTTCAATTGCATATATGGTCTGCCTGGTGACATTCAGCTTGTCAGCAAGCTCCTGCTGCGACATCCTCAGTCTGGCTCTTTCTACTCTGATGCTATTCTTCATCGCGCATCCTCCTTTCCAACTTCCAGACTTTGATCTTGAATACTATAAAATATAAAAGGATGAAATACAGCACGGCATTGCCGTTCCAGAATAGTGCTGTCCTCCATTCCCTGAGGGCGATGTATGCATCTCCCGGGAGTACGGCCTGGATGATGTTGAGCACGGCGATGATGAAGAAGCCCACGAGGAACGCAAAGGCGGCCGAATGGAGCCTCATGGCCGTAATCATTTCATCCTCAATCTTCTCGGATGAGAAGATCGTGACAAGTAGCGAAGCGTACATGAGCACGATGATCACCACCTGCACGGCAGTGTGTTCGAAGAATCCGGCACATGCTGCGGAACTGTTGTTCAGACAGGCCGAACCGAACATCAGAACGAGGCTTATCAGGAATGTGACAAGCGCGGGCTTTTGATATTTATGCGGAATCAATTTGTGCTCCATTTCTTCGTTTCTTTCTGCAAATGTAAAGTTTTCTTGTCAAAAAACAAATTTTTCTTATAATTTTTTAAAGAAAACTTTTCAAAGTTCAATCATTTTTCTATCTTCGCAGAAGTTAAACGTATTCAAACACACCAATATTTATGTATACCAAACATTTTCTCGCAGTTCTTTCTGTACTCTTCGTGCTGGTTGGGTGCAGTGCAATCGACCGTCAGTCGGCCAAGACAGTTCCTTCCTCGAGCGAGCTGCCTTCCGCTATTTATGTTGATGACGTCTGCGTCAACATCACTCCCGGCGCTGCAATCGAGACCAAGTCAGCCGATGCAGTCTATTATACTCTTATAGGTGAAGATGGCGTTTCCACATACAGCCTCATGGTAGAGTCAGAGATTACTCCCGAGGGTCTTCTCTCATGCCGTCACTATTCTGAAACTGGCGAATACATCGCCACTTTCGTCTATCTTGACAATGAGCTTGTCAATATCGAGCTTGACGGTGCATTTGTTGAAACAAAGGCTATCCTCGAAGGTTTCCGTGACTGCGTGAAGTCTACCTACAGGCAGATGAGGGACGACCTCCAGGAGGATATGATGAGAACCTGCGACCTCGGGCTTGGCGTATGCGATGCTGCATCTGCAGTAGTATCCGTAGTCAAGTGCACTTCTGCTAAAAACAGATAATATATAGGATGAAATTCTACAAGATTCTTGCATCCTGTGCATTGCTCATGTCCCTTTGGACCATGGCTGATGCACAGGATTTACAGTTTGGCGTGAAGGGAGGCTTCTCTGCCAGCTGGCTCAAGGGAACTGTCGTGACAGGATACGAGACTGTTGTTCCCCACAATAATTTCTATGCTGGAGCCTTTGCTTCAGTCGATGTCTATGACGATGTCTTCGTACAGGCTGAGCTTCTCTATGCAGGTCGCGGGCACTCCGACAGGAGCGAGATCCTGCCTGACTACAGCCGCAGCCTTGGCTATATGATGCTCCCCGTGTTCGCAGGATATCATTTTACTGATGACCTGTCGCTCATGCTTGGCCCTGAATTCGGGTACCTTCTCTTCTCGAAGACCAAGGTCGGTGACGTGTCGACAGATACCTTGAAGGACTGCAACAGGTTCAACGTGTGCATAGCCATGCAGCTGAATTACATGATTACCGACAACTTCGGTGTCGACGTCAAGTTCGACTGGGGACTGAACAGGACATTCAAGCCCGGTATGTATGCCGAGGGCGTGAATGACGATGGCCGCAACATGGCCGCCCAGATAGGTTTCTGCTACAAGTTCGACTAATCTCTACCACTCGAGGTTCAGCTTCCCGAAGAATTCGGGACGATGGAAATCAGGCTTCACTGTCTCTATGGGATTCCAGCAGAGGAAGTGAGCCTGTTTTGTCTTATCTCCGCACTTGTAGAAGTTTGCCAGGAGAGTTTCCGGCTTTTCAGGGCAGTCGAGGACCTCGAAGGGAATTTCTATTGTGAGGCACCATGCCTGAGGGCCGTCGATGTCGACAGGCTGGCAGGGCAGGGAGGCGCAGCGCCTGATTCTGGCTGCCGCAGTGTCGCCCAGGAACTCGAACTCATCCCTTGACAGTCTTTTTGCCGCAAGGCCTACGCCTATGCAGTTGTTCTCGAAATTGAAATAATACCTGCTGTCAGGATCCTTCACGAAGAATTCGACGCAGTCATCTTCCCAGACGGGACCGTTGGCTTCGGTGCAGACGGCACGGACGCCATTCTCCTTTACGTCGAAACGGATGAGGAGGGCTTTGTCGGTGTGGGCGAGCCTTGCGGTAACTTCCGGTTTCAGGGGGAACTGCTCGGGCCAGGGAACGCGGTCGACTGCGATTGCGGCGAAGCTGCCGAGTTCATCAAAACTGCTGACTTTGGGAACGTTGATATTCTTCTGCATCTTTCTTCTGTGTTTGGTTATAGATACAAATATACATTATTTGCACTTTTAGTGCTATTTTTGTGGAAGTATTATGGCCAGTTTCCTTCAGATAGAGAACATCTCCAAGTCATACGGGCAGAAAGTGCTGTTCGAGAACATCGCCTTCAACATCAACGAGGGCGACAAGATTGCGCTCATCGCGCCCAACGGCACGGGCAAGACTTCGCTCCTGCGTATCCTAGCAGGGGAGGACAAGTCCGATTCCGGCGGCAAGATACTCTTCCTGAAGGATATCAGGATAGCATTCCTGGAGCAGGACTACGACTACGACGAGGCACTCACCATCGAGCAGCAGATCGTTTCTCACAGCCATGCCCAGACCGAGCGCATGTCGCCCGAGTACAGGGAGGATTTCATGCAGCGCATGCGCGAGCTGGCCACGGGCTTCCGGCTTGGCAGTACCGACCGCCTGATGGGAGAACTCTCCGGCGGTGAGGTCAAGCGCGTCGCCCTGACGGAACTGCTGGCTCTGGATGCCGAGTTCCTGATAATGGACGAGCCCACCAACCACCTCGACATCGAGGCGATAGAATTCCTGGAAGGCTATCTCGGTCGCAGCCGCTGCACTCTGCTGATGGTTACGCACGACCGCTATTTCCTTGACCGTGTGTGCAATACGGTGATGGAGCTCGATCACGGAGCCGTGTACACCTACCGTGGCAACTATCAGAACTACCTTGAGAAGCGTGACGAGCGCATAGCCAACTACAATGCCGAGACCGACAAGGTCCGCAACCTGCTGCGCCGTGAGCTTGAGTGGATACACGCCACTCCGTGCGCGCGCTCAGGCAAGGCAAAATATAGGATAAACGCTTTCCACGAGCTTGCCGACAGGGCTGCGCAGGTCTATACGACCAAGCAGATCACACTTGATGGAGTCGGCGCGGCGTCCCGCCTTGGCAGCAAGATAATAGATTGCGGCAAGGTTTCGTTCGAGCGCGACGGGAAGTTTCTTCTGCGCGACTTCGACTATAAGTTCCAGCGCTACGAAAGGGTGGGCATCGTTGGCCGCAACGGCGTGGGCAAGACCACTTTCATCGAACTGCTCACGGGTGGCCTGGAGCCCACATCCGGAATAATCGAGCGTGGTGAGTCGCTGAAGATCGGCTACTACAGGCAGAGCGGAATCAGCTTCACGAAGGACGAAACCGTGCTGGCGACCGTGAACGACACGCGCCTGCTGGGGCGTTTCCTCTTCCCGCACGACATGCTCAATACCCGCATCAGCAAGCTGTCCGGTGGCGAGAAGAGAAGGCTCTACCTCCTGACTATTCTCATGCAGGAGCCTAACCTGCTCATCCTCGACGAGCCGACCAACGACCTCGACATAGTCACCCTGAACATCCTTGAGGAGTATCTGCTGGAGTTCAAGGGAACGCTGCTGATAGTATCTCACGACAGGCACTTCATGGACAGGGTGGCAGACCATCTGCTGGTGTTCTGCGGAGAAGGAAAGGTCAAGGACTTCACAGGTACATTCAGCGAATACCGCTCATATATAAAGGATTACGAGGCCGGGCAGAAGGCGGTGCAGAAGCCTGCGGCAAAGCCGGCCGCACCCAAGCCTGCAGCCCAGCCCAAGCCGCGCAAGCTAAGCTTCAAGGAACAGCGCGAGCTGGAGGCGCTTGAAGCAGAACTGCCCGTCCTGGAGCAGGAGAAGAGCGAGCTTGAGCAGGCCATGAGCTCAGGGACACTGGCGTATGCCGAGCTGCAGAAGTCCTCGGAACGCATACAGGAGCTGATTGCTCTCATTGACGAGAAAGAAATGCGCTGGCTGGAGCTTTCCAGCATCTGAACATGACAAAGAAGATATACCTTGCAGGCGGCTGCTTCTGGGGCGCCGAGCATTTTCTGAAAAGGATTTACGGAGTGGTATCCACCCGCGTGGGCTTTGCCAACGGTGACGTCGAGGCACCCTCGTACAAACTGGTATACACCGACACCACCGGCCATGCCGAGACTGTCGAGGTGGAGTATGACCCTGACAGACTGAGCCTTGCATTCCTCGTAGAGATGTATTTCAAGGCCATCGATCCCGTGAGCGTCAACCAGCAGGGCGAGGACAGCGGAACTCGCTACCGCACGGGAATCTATTACGAGAATCCCGAGGACCGCGATGTCATTGACTACATTTTCGAGGGTGAGGCACGCAAGTACAGCGAGCCGCTTGCCGTCGAGGTCCTGCCTCTCAAGTGCTTCTATCCTGCCGAGGAGTACCATCAGGACTACCTTGACAAGAATCCTGACGGATACTGTCACCTGCCGGCAGCCCTCTTCGATCTGTCAAGAGGAGCGAGATGCCCCATGCGCCGTGTCCGTGATTTCCTGGAGGCCAACAACCTGCCATACGAGATATACTTCCATCCGCCTCTCTCCACGATAGAGAAGGCTCTGGAATACTGGAAGGACATCAAGGCTGTGCACTGCAAGAACCTTTTCATGCGCAACCACAAGGGCAACAGGCATTATCTGATAAGCTTCGAGTGCCACAAGGAACTTGACATCCATTCCCTCGAGCATCGCCTGCATCAGGGCAAGCTGTCCTTCGCATCGCCTGAAAGGATGTCCCGCTGCTTAGGTCTGCGCCCCGGTAGCGTTTCGCCATTCGGCCTGATCAATGATCAGCCCGAACGACGCTTCGCTTTTGATGGGGGCTCTGCCCTCATAACGTCCCCCGGCTCCCTTCGGTCGCTGCCTGCTAACGAGCATTCCGCAGGGAACGATAAGGAATTGTTCGAGAATGGCCATAGAGTCAAGTTCTATATTGATCAGGACCTCATGGCTGCTGCCCGCATCAGCTTCCACCCATGCGACAACACGGCATCGGTGGTCATTGCGCGGGAGGACTTCCTGCGTTTCCTTGAGATATGGGGAGGGGAGTACGAGTGGCTTGACTGCAATCCGGACTCTATTTCCTGAACAGGTCCGGACGGTTGCTGATCACGGCGTCCACTCCCGGTATGACCTTGTCGGGGGAGTTGACGGTCCATATCTTGATCTCCTTGCCTGCCTTGTGGCACTTCTTTACGAAATGTCTTGAAGTGAGTGCGCGCATGGAATTGATGGATGCGCAGAAGTCGTATTTCCTGAATGAGAATGTGCTGAGGCCGTTGTCGATGCAGAGCCCGGGGAGCGGGCGGCATATTATCAGCTTCTCGATTCTCATGCCCGGATCAAGTTCATGAATCTTTCTTAGGATGCTGTCGTCAAAGGACTGCAGGGTCACGTCGTCATGCATGCCCTTGGCATTGACAAGATCAAGGACCTTCTGCTCGATACCTTCGTACTGGCCCTTGTGAAACTTCTTGATTTCCAGCAGGATCCCTGCCTTGCCATGAATAAGGTCGAGTGCTTCTTCCAGAGTGGGGAGCGGCTCCTCGGTAGGCTGGCCGGACTCTCTGTCAAGTGCCTTTGCGCTCTTGAACTGATCCAGTGTCATGTCTTCTATCCTGCCTTTGCCGTCGGTGGTGCGGTCTATGCTGTCGTCATGGCAGACCACGACTGCTCCGTCAGATGTCAGGTGGACGTCCAGCTCTATCATGTCAGCCCCTGCCTCCAGTCCTTTGCTGAAGGCTGACAGGGTGTTCTCATTCCCGATCAGGGCTCCTCCTCTATGTGCTACTATCTTCATGTCTGTGTTCCCTCCATTCTGTGAACTGCAGCTGACACTTGAAAGAACTGCCAGTGCCAATATCAGTTTCTTCATATCTTGATCTTGAACATGCGTCTGAATACTATGCGTATGGTCCTGTCGAACCATTTGATGCTGTCCGGTGCAGCGGCTGCCGCATCCAGCACTTCTCCAGCAACTTCGTTCACCGCCTTCTCGTTGATGAGCGACCATATCACGAAGTTGCCGAACTTGTGAGTGAACAGGTCGGAAAGCTTCTCACCGCCAGGGTTGAATCCGAGTATCTCGTCCCTGTATCCTGCGAGGCCCGGGAAAGTGAGAGCCTGCGCGTCCTTCTTCATGAAGCGGTTGACTTCGCGGGGGAAGTAGTTCTTTGCCGTACCGAGGACCTTGCCGACCAGGGCCACGATGCTCTCGGAAGTGTCGGGGTATCTGCTGCTGGCATTCGCCTCGAAGCTGTCGAGCACGGCCTGGCTGTCTATTCCTGACAGCACCTGCTTGAGCAGGTCCAGTGCGGTGTTGATGTACCCGGAGTCGGACACAAGTTCGGAGATGTTGTTGATGAGATGCACGAGAAGCTCCTTGTCCCTGTTCAGGAGAGCCTCCGAAATGAGGGCCCTGAATGCAGGGACGCTCTTCCCGGTCTCGTCTTCGGCATCGCCGTGCCTGTGGGCGTAGACCATTGCGTACCAGGTCATCACATTCCTCTTGTAAAGCTGCAGCGGGTTGGCCTTGAAACTGTTGCGTCCCTTGAAATAGCCCCTGCAGCGTCTGGTCCAGTCGACGCACCATTCTTCCAGCATCTCCCACACGAAGTCCGGCATCTGTGGCATCTTCATGCCCATCTGGTACAGGGTGTAGATGATGGACATCTGGGTGTAGTCGAAGTATTCGGTCTGCCGGAGACTGCCGTAGCGCAGCTGCTCCATCAGAGGCTGCACGGCATCCCAGTCAGCCACGGCTATGATGACCATTATTCTCTCGAGGGCAAAGTATGACAGGCTGTCGCCGGTCTGATATGCCTGCAGCACACGCTCAGCCATGGGCCCGAAGTCCGGAGCGTCTGCGGGGCTGGCTGTGGCGTCAGGAGAGAAGTAGTCGGAGTAATATCCGATGAAGGGAGCCAGTGCGCGGAAATCGTCTCTGCCCCAGCGGTCTGCCGAGCCCTGCACAGGGACCACGCTGTCATCCCAGAAGGTCTGGTATTCAATGACATTGTTGACGTATGCCGACTGGAAGGTGAACTGGCGTCTCATGATCCAGTCGAAGAAGGGCATCAGCATCTTCACCAGCCTGAACTTCAGGGTGAAGTAGCTGAATATGTCGGTTATCTCGTCAAGCAGCCCGGATATCCTTTCCCTGTCCTCTTTCCTTCCGCCCAGGAGCATGTCGATGATCATCAGTACGTTGAGCCTGACACCCGATTCAAGTATGGCCACGGCGCGGTCTCGGACCTTCTTCACGGCCACGGTCTTCATCAGTGGATTCCTCGTGACCGACGACAGCATCCTGCGTACGATGCGCTCCGTGACATTCTCTTTCAGGGGAGAATAGCTGCTCGTATGCGTCTTGTTGAAGAGGTAGTAGACGAGCATGCATGTGTTGTCCCTGACTTCGGAGATGGATTCGTCTATGAGGAGCTCGAAAAGCCTGTAGGGGTCCTCCCGATAAAGGTCCTCGTTGCAGTAGTCAGTCAGGAATACGCCGTTTATCAGGGTGGATGATGCCAGTTCTCTCATCCTTATGAAGGGCGTGAGGCTTGCCGAAAGCACCTTGTGCCTTGCAATGACTTCGGAATCGGCCTTGTTGGCGCCTATCTTCCTGCAGACTTCATTGTATTCCTTCACAAGGGCCGCTGTGGCGGGATCCATGCTGGTCATGAGGGTGCGCTCCAGCGAGAACAGCTTCTCTTCATAGTTCTCGGCCACGAGCGTGTTCATCACGTCGGTCACCAGGGTCAGGACGGTGAAGTCGTCGCCGAACTCCTGTATCAGCCGTATGAGGGTCTCAGGGTTGCCGGTATTGGCGTAGTCCATTGTGAGCACGCAGCTCATGGTCTCCATGAACACTTCGTTCATGGCCGCCTTCCGGATGGTTCCGACTATGGTCTCGGCCGCGATGTTCGCGCCTTCCGGCAGTGCGGCAGCCTCTCTTTCGTAGTACGCCCTCGCCATCTGGTATTCGAGGAAGCGCTCGTAGATGAACTGGATCTTCTCTCCATCGATGAGGCGGAGTATGGGCCTTTCAGGCTTGTTCAGCAGCTCTCCGAACGCGATGGTGGTGCCGTCTTTCTTGAATATCAGCGACGCTATGCCGTGCTGCGGGTCATCAGGGCAGGAATAAGCCCTGCGCAGCTCACTCATTAGCAGCGAGTCTGCCGGGGTGCCGGATTCGTAGCGCTCCAGCAGTATGCGGCTCATCTCGGCTATGGTCTCCTTCTGGCGACGTCCGGCGTATGACGATGCGATGTCCTGCATCATCCTGCGCCACATGGCTATTGAGCAGTACTGGGCATTGTCGGTCGGAAGTTCCTTGCCGAGGTAGTTGGTGCAGGCGATCTTCAGCAGCAGGGGATCCTTGAGCCTCAGCACGCAGCTTCGCTCGAGCTCGCCGAATCCTGTTGCCATCTGGTACAGTTCCCCGTAGATGCCGTAGGCCTTCTCGACCTCGGAATCGGAGAAGCCGCGCACCGACATCTCGTCTTCGGTGCCACGGTTGAAGAACATTGAACTGTCCATGCGGCTGAGCTCTGGGGCGAGCCTCTGATGCCAGGTATAGTTGCGGCAGGTGAAGAGGACCCTGAAGTTGGAGTATCCGGGCTTCCCGAACACCTCGCATATCTCCCTGAACAGCATCAGGGGGCCGTCAGTGTCGTCTGTTTTGCCGGGATAGGCTATGCACTCGTTCACAGCGTCGAAGAAGACGTAGACCTTCCTGTCCTGCTCGGCGGCAAGTTTCTGCAGAGGCTCGGTGAGTCTGGTGATCTGTTTCCTGCGGGAGATGCCGAAGCTTTCCCTGAGCTGGTCGCTGAGCGTCATCTCGGCAAAGTCGGAGCCCGAGAAGATCATCACGGCCTCCCCGGCTTCCTGCAGGGTCTCGGTCCAGTGGCAGAGCTGGTTGGTCTTGCCCTGACCGGCCTCTCCGAGGAGAGGGAAGATGCTCTTGCCGGAATTGACGAATGCGCTGAATCCTGCCGAGAGGGCGTCGCGCTCCACGAAGAGTTCGCGGTTGTATTTCTTCTGGGCGTAGATGCGCTTCATGTAGCGGTCGCACAGACCGTGCATGAGAGCCACGTACTCATCCCAGTTGAGGTCCTTGGAAATGTCGAAGGACGGCACCAGCACCTGCATCCAGGCATCGAAGTCCTTGTTGTACCGTTCTCCTATGTATGTCAGGGCGTCTTCGTCAGCCGATATGAATGAAACGCTCTCCTCCTTGAGCGACTGGAACACGTATACGTGCCCCTGCTCGTCGGTGTGTATGAGAGGGTAGAGGCTGGCTTCGCCGTCATAATCCTCCAGAGCCTGCAGCGCTTCGGCCCAGGTGTCAAGGCGGGGTAGCAGAGATTCCACGACATCCTTGTAGATGGCTTCCGACAGCGTGGTGCTATGGCCCTTGTACTCGTTCCTGACCTGTACCATGCTCTGCTCTCCCTTGCCTCCGAGGAAGATGTTGCGCTTCCTGTTGATGACTGCCGATATGCTCATTACAACAGGGTCGTCAGGCAGCGCGGCCGAGGCCGACTGCATCACGACAGGGAGTATGTCGTTGCACCAGTCGCCGAACGAGAGAGGCCGCTTGGCGTCTATCTTGCTCACTACCTTGACGCAGGCTTCGTCGGGAGACGCTCCTGCCAGGACGTGATCCCGGATTTTTCCGAGCAGCACGATGGATACGTACTGGCTGCTGACTTCGAGGAAGTCGAGCATGTAGTTGGCTGCCTTTGACCAGCTGCCGGCCTGTCTGTGCGTCTGGAACTGCTCCAGGGGGTGTGCCAGGGAGTAGGGGAGTGCCATGGTCAGTGTTTCTTACGACGTGAGAAGAGTGCGACAAGAAGTATCACCACGATAAGCAGAGTGACCACAAGGCGGTATCCCGTGGCGGCGAGGTTGAAGGTCTGCTCGTAGTTCACGATGGCATCCAGCATGCTGCTGATGTCCCATACGGCTGACAGGGATGCCATCAGGGTGAGGAAGGTCAGGAACAGGTTGGTCCTGCTCTCGTGCTCTGCGGCCTGCGCGGTGGTCTCCTGGTCTATCACATGGTAGATGTCGGCCTCCACCTGTCTTGTGTTCAGATTGTTCTCGATTGCCTTGTCGACTTCATTGGGAAGGAAGTTGTAGCTGATGGAGCTGAATGTATACTTGCGCTCGAAGAGCTGAAGTTCTTCGAACAGCTTCGAGGCCTTCTCCTTTTCGCTGCGGAAGCGCATGTTCAGCTCGTACATGTACATCTTGCGGTAAAGCTCGTATAGATATATCATGCCGAAGTAGTCGCTGGTCCATATCTTCTTCGAGAAGTCCGACACTTCCAGCGCGGCAAATGTGACTGAATCCAGCAGCATCAGAGCCTTCCAGTTGTTGAATACCGACAGGCGGCTCTCCGCCAGTGATTTCTCATAGTAGTCCCTGCTCGTCGAGTACAGGGCGTTCTCGTCATATTCCGCAAGCGTTCCGCAGCTGTACAGGAACCTGTCCATCTCTTTTTCATCCTTGGGCACAGCCTCTCCTTCGACTATCTGGAAGAGCTTGAACTTGTTGCCGCTCTCCACGAGATAGGGGCATGATACGCCGGATGTGTCGGCTGTGCCGCCGAGGGCACTGTAGACCTTCTTGACCGGCTCGATCACCGCGTCGATGAACTCGTCGAGCCCTGCATTCTCATAAAAGCAGCAGTTCCTGAGCTTGCCGAGGGTCTTGCGGACCAGTTCCGGCGTGCTTTCCCTGAACGTGAGGCCTACGTGGAAGATCACGATGCCGAAGGGATAGAAGCCCATCTGGACCTCACCTACCTCGAACTTGCTGCCGGCAGTGATTTCTTTATTGATTCCCAGCTTGAAGGAGCTGCGCGTCCGTGTGCAGAAATCCACGAATTCGGGATAGTAGAAATCGCGGAGCAGGTCGGTGCTTTCCTTGGTGTATTCCAGCTTCTCCCAGGCGGATCCGTCCATTATCTGGTCTATGCGTCCGGCTGTCTTCCCGTCAATGGAGAAGTAGCCGCAGAGAAAGGCCGTAGTGTTGACAACAGGTTCCATATAGGTGTGATTATCAGTATATTTCCCAAAGTTAGGCAAAAATTCTGATAAAAAACAGCCCCGGCACAACGCTGTGCCAGGGCCTGCTGTCTGGTTGAGGTACCAAGATTCGAACTTGGGCAGACAGAACCAAAATCTGTAGTGCTACCATTACACCATACCTCAGTTCCGGGCTGCAAATGTAGTGAATTTTTCCCTAAGTAAAAATTACTCCATCAGTTTCTTGTACTTGAAGCGCTTGGGCTCCTCGTTGCCGAGACGGGCCTTGCGGTTTTCCTCGTATTCTGAGTAGCTTCCCTCGAAGAAGTAGACCTTCGAGTCGCCCTCGAACGCCAGGATATGGGTCGCGATCCTGTCGAGGAACCAGCGGTCGTGGGATACGACCACGGCGCATCCGGCAAAGCCGTCCAGGCCTTCCTCGAGCGCACGTATCGTGTTGACGTCCACGTCGTTGGTGGGCTCGTCAAGCAGCAGAACGTTGCCTTCGTCCTTGAGCGTGAGCGCAAGGTGCAGGCGGTTCCTCTCACCACCGGAGAGCACTCCGCAGAGCTTCTCCTGGTCGGCGCCGCTGAAGTTGAAGCGGCTCACCCATGAGCGGGCGTTGATGTCGCGGTTGCCGAGTCGCACCCATTCAGAATTGCCGGCTATGGTCTCGAATACTGTAAGGTCGGGGTCTATGCTCTTGTGCTGCTGGTCGACGTATGAGAGTTTCACGGTGTCGCCTATCACGATCTCGCCGCTGTCGGGTTGCTCCATGCCCATGATAAGGCGGAACAGGGTGGTCTTGCCGGCTCCGTTGGGGCCGATCACACCGACTATGCCTGCGGGAGGAAGCACGAAGTCCATGTGCTCGAAGAGCAGCTTGTCGCCGTATGCCTTGCTGACGTCGTGGAACTCGATGACCTTGTTGCCGAGGTGCGGTCCGTTGGGGATGTATATCTCGAGGTTCTGCTCCTTTTCCTTGACGTCGGCGCTGGCGAGCTTCTCGTATGCGCCGATACGTGCCTTCTGCTTGGCCTGGCGTGCCTTGGGAGCCATGCGCACCCATTCCAGCTCGTGCTCCAGGGTCTTGCGGCGCTTGCTCTCCTGCTTCTCCTCCATGGCAAGACGCTTCGTCTTCTGGTCAAGCCATGAAGAGTAGTTGCCTTTCCAGGGAATGCCCTCGCCGCGGTCGAGCTCGAGTATCCAGCCGGCCACGTTGTCCAGGAAATAACGGTCATGGGTGACGGCGATGACCGTGCCCTTGTACTGCTGCAGATGTGCCTCGAGCCACTGTATGCTCTCGGTGTCGAGGTGGTTGGTAGGCTCGTCGAGGAGGAGCACGTCGGGCTGCTGGAGCAGCAGGCGGCAGAGTGCCACGCGGCGGCGCTCACCTCCGGAGAGATTTGCGACTATGGCGTCGGAGGGCGGGCACTGGAGGGCGTCCATGGCCCTTTCCAGCTTGGAGTCTATCTCCCATCCGTTGCACTGCTCGATGAGTTCCGTCAGCTCTCCCTGACGCTCGATGAGGGCGTTCATCTCGTCGTCAGTCATGGGCTCGCAGAACTTCAGGCCTATCTCGTTGAACTCGGTGAGAAGGTCCATCACCGGCTGCACGCCTTCCTGAACCACTTCGAGCACTGTCTTTTCAGGGTCCATCTGGGGCTCCTGCTCCAGATAGCCTACAGAGTAGCCCGGGGCCCAGACCACTTCGCCCTTGTATGATTTCTCCACGCCTGCTATGATCTTGAGCAGGGTGGACTTACCGGAACCGTTCAGACCTATGATGCCGATCTTGGCACCGTAGAAGAAGCTCAGGTAGATGTCCTTGAGTATTACTTTGTTGTTGTGCGGGAGGGTCTTGCCCACTCCGTGCATCGAGAAGATGATTTTTTCGTCAGCCATAAAAGGTCAGCGTTTATTTGTCAGCGTTTTGATTTAAAGAATTCTGTCATAAGCTCCGCGCATTCATCTGCGAGGACACCGTTCGATACCTGTGTCTTTGGATGAAGAAGAGACGGCTGGAACAGCGAGTATCCGCGTCTGGGGTCGGGCGCTGCATATACTATGCGGCTTATCTGAGCCCAGTTGAGAGCCGCCGCGCACATGGGGCAGGGCTCGACCGTGACGTACAGTGTGCAGTCGGTCAGGTACTTGCCTCCCATAGCCTCGGTCGCGGCGGTGAGCGCTATCATCTCGGCATGGGCCGTCGGGTCGTGAAGGCGCTCGGTCATGTTGTGCCCCTTGGCAATGATGCGCCCTCTGCACACCACTACGGCTCCGATGGGTATCTCGCCCTCTTCAAGTGAGATGCGGGCCTCGCGCAGGGCCTCCTGCATGAATCTCAGGTCGTCTTCCATATCAGTCCAGCATTGAAAGTATGTCGTTCCACACGGTCTGCCTGTCGGTCTCGTTGAGGATCTCGTGGCGCATTCCGGGGTACAGCTTGCCGTCAGTGTGGCCGTATCCCACGGCCTTCATGGCGTCGACTGCCTTCCAGAAGTCCTTGTCGGAAGTGCGGCAGGGGTCCTCGGCTCCGGATATGAAATGTACCGGCATGCCGCTGTTCTGCATTGCCCAGCCCTTTGAGGAGTAGCAGTCCTCCATCATGCCCATGAGGTTCCTGAAGCCGTTGGCGGTGAAGACGAACTGGCAGAGAGGGTCCTTGTGGTAGGCGTCGAGTATCTCCTTGTTGGAGCATACCCATGCACTGTGATAGTGCCTGCCCGTGGCGCTGGTCTCGCCCTCGAAAGGCTTGTTGAACGCGCCGAAGCTCATCTTCTGGATGAGCATGGGGCGGTAGTGGGTCCCGCGGAAGAAGCCTATTGCGGCTGCCAGAGCCTTGCCGGCGCCCTTGGCCGGATTGTCGGACGGGCTGCCACATACTATCAGTCTGTCGATGGTGCCGTCGTACCTCTTGGCGTAGGACCTTACGGCGAGGGAACCCATGCTGTGGCCGAAGAGGGTGAAGGGAAGCCCGGGATACTGCCTGCGGGCCCAGTCACCGACGGTCTTCAGGTCCTCGACCAGGGCACGCCAGCCCCCGTCGTACATGAAGCCCAGGTCATCCTGGCACTTTACCGAAGCACCGTGGCCGCGATGGTCGTTGATCACGCACACGTACCCCTGTGCGGCAAGCCACTCCATGAACGGGTAGTAGCGTTCCTTGTGCTCGCACATACCGTGCGAAATCTGGAATATTCCTTTGGCCGTGCCTGCCGGTTCCAGGACGGCGACCGCAAGCTCAAGTGCGTCGACTGAAGATCTTAGTGTGAATTCCTGCATGATGCGAATTGTTAGGGCATATCTACAAATATAAATAATTGACAATAATTATCCACTACGTTTTGGAAAGTTTCACAAAAAGTTTCATCTTTGCGTATGATATGAAACTTTTTCTTATAGACGGTCATGCGCTGGTCTTCAAGATGTACTATGCATTCCTGGGCCGGCCTATGGTTAACAGCAAAGGGGAGGACACGTCCATACTCTTTGGCTTTGCCAAATATCTTCTGGAACTCATCGACAGGGAGAAGCCGACCCACATCGCAGTCAGCTTCGACCCTCCCGGAGGAACCTTCAGGAACGAGATGTATCCCGCATACAAGGCCAACCGCGGTGAAACTCCGCAGCTGGTCATCGACGCGCTCGAACCTCTCACCGAGTTCGTGAAGGCTCTCGACATTCCCGTGCTCATGATAAAGGGCTTCGAGGCCGACGACGTGATAGGATCTGCTGCAAAGCGCTTCGCCGCTGAAGGACTCGACGTCTACATGGTCACCCCCGACAAGGATTATGGCCAGCTGGTGGCTCCGCATATATGGCAGTACAGGCCCGGAAAGGCCGGCGGTGACAACGAGGTGCTGGGCGAACAGGAGATATGCGGGAAGTGGGGCATCAGGAGCACCTCGCAGGTCGTCGACATACTTGCCCTCTGCGGCGATTCTGCCGACAATGTGCCGGGCGTGGCCGGAATAGGCCCTGTGAGCGCTTCCAAGCTGCTCATGAAGTACGACAGCATGGAAGGCATATACCAGCATCTGGGAGAGCTGACGGCCAGCCAGAAGTCGAAGTTCGAGGCTGCCGCAGACCATATCTCCCTCAGCAAGGAACTGGTCACCATCAAGACCGACATTCCCCTGGACGTCACGGCCGATGAGCTCAGGACCAACGTTTCCCGCAACCGTGCAGTCGAGGCTTTCCTGAATGAACACGAGATGCCTTCGCTGAAGCGTCTGGTCGCAAAGATAGCCGAGCTTTACGGAACCGCTACCGTTCCTGAGCCATGCGCAGCGGCCCCGGCTGCCACCGGCTTTTCAGGCTCATACAGAATCGTGGATACCGTAGCAGGCCCTGCAGCGGCAGTCAATCTGCAAGGTTCCAGGCTGTATGTGGCAGTGGGTGACGAGGTTGCCTCCGGCGATCCCGAAAAGTTCCGCGCCCTGCTGGAGAACCCGGCCGTGGTGAAGATAGGCACCGGGCTCAAGTCGCAGATGAACAGCCTGAGCCGCGGATGGAACATCAATGTGGCCGGCCGTCTCGAGGATGTGGAGCTGATGCATTATCTGCTCAACCCTGAGCGCAGCCACAAGCTCGACGTGCTGGCAAAGGCATATCTGGGGCTTGACCTCGAGCCTGCCGGAGAAGAACTGAGCACCGGCTCGCTCTTCGACGATGCCGAGGCAGCCGAAGGCCCTGACCACAATCTGGAGACTGTTGTCCTGTTCCGTCTGGCCGCCGTACTGAACAAGGAGCTCGATTCCACCGACAATCTCCGCGAGCTCTACGACAGGATAGAGGAGCCCCTGGTGGGTGTGCTCTCCCGCATGGAGCTGGCCGGAGTGAAGGTCGACATTCCATCGCTCAAGGACTTTGCCGACGGCCTGCGCAAGGAGATGATAAGTTCCGAGGCCAAGGTCCGTGAAATTGCCGGCATGCCCAGCCTCAACGTGAGCTCTCCCAAGCAGATAGGCGAGCTTATCTTCGAAAGAATGCAGCTTGACCCGAAGGCGAAGAAGCCTAAGTCAGGCAACTGGCCGGCCGATGAACAGACCCTCTCCGAGCTCTCCGACCGCAGCCCCATAATCGACGAGATACTCAACTACCGAGGCACGCGCAAGCTCCTCAGCACCTATATCGAACCTTTCCCGACCTATGTCAGCCCGGCTGATGGCCGCGTGCATACTACCTTCAATCAGGCACTTACGAGTACGGGAAGGCTCAGCAGCTCGAACCCCAACCTGCAGAACATCCCCATACGCACGGAGCAGGGCAGGGAGATACGCAAGGCATTCGTGCCCGAGCAGGGCTGCGTGATAATGAGCGCCGACTACTCCCAGATCGAGCTTCGCATCATGGCCCACCTGTGTGGCGACGAGCACCTGTGCGCCGCGTTCAACTCCGGAGTCGATGTGCATTCGGCCACTGCGGCCAAGATCTACGGCATCCCCGTGGAGGAGGTCACTGCCGACCAGCGCAGAGTCGCCAAGACCGCGAACTTCGGCATAATGTACGGAATCTCCTCATTCGGCCTCAGCCAGCGCCTGAAGTGCTCCCGCTCCGAGGCGAAGAAGATAATCGACGACTATTTCGCATCTTTCCCCAGCATACGCTCGTTCATCGACACGACCCTTGCTTCCGCACGCGAGAAAGGCTACGTCGAGACCCTGTTCGGCCGCAGGCGCTACGTGCCTGACGTGAACAGCCATAACGGCAACGTGCGAGCTCTCGCCGAGAGGAATGCCGTGAACGCCCCCATACAGGGCACCAGCGCCGACATCATCAAGCTTGCGATGATAGGCGTCGACCGCAGCCTCAGGCAGGAAGGCCTCAAGGCCCGTATGGTCCTGCAGATACACGACGAACTCCTTCTGGAAGTGCCTGTGGATGAGGTCAGTCGCGTGCGCGACATCCTGGTGCGTGAGATGGAGGGAGTTATGAAATTGAATGTACCTTTAACAGTAGAATGCAATTATGGCAGCACCTGGCTTGAAGCCCATTGATGAACTTGTCCGCCGTGCGATGATAGGCGACGGCGCCGCCTTCACAAAACTGTGGGACACACATATCGATGCCCTCAAGGTCTATCTGAAGGGCATAATGAAGCATCTTGACGACTTCTACATCGACGACATCTGCTCCCGCAGCTTTGAGAAGGCGTTCAGGCAGATAGGCAGCTACGACCCGTCGAAGAGCCAGTTCTCGACATGGCTCAAGGTGATAGCGCACAACACGGCGCTCGACACCATCGAGCAGGAGGCCCGCGCCCAGAGGGGATACGTGTGGATTGACGATGACAGCAGGCAGCTGAACATCAGCGAGATAAGGGATGATATCGATACGCCTCTCGACAGTATAATCAAGAACGAGGACCAGGAGGAGACCCAGGGGTACATCGAAGGCCTGCCCGACCTCTACAGGGAGATTGCTCGCAAGCGCCTTATCGACGGCCTTCAGTACAAGGAGATTGCAGAGGAGACCGGCCTGGAACTTAACACGGTGCGCACGCGCATCCGCAGGGCGAAGGCCATGATAGAGAAAATGAAATCCGAATGAAAGAATACGACGTCCTTATCATAGGCGGCGGCATCACCGGCGTCGGAATTGCCAGGGACTGCGCCATGCGCGGGCTCAGGACGATTCTTGTGGAACGCCAGGACCTCACTAACGGAGCTACGGGCCGCAACCACGGGCTGCTGCACAGCGGTGCACGCTATGCGGTGGCGGACCCGGATTCGGCTGCCGAATGCATAAAGGAGAACAGGATACTGCGCCGCATAGCGGCCAACTGCGTGGAGCCCACGGGCGGACTTTTCGTAACCCTTCCGGGCGACGATGTAGGGTATGCGGGCACCCTTATGAAGGCCTGCCATAGAGCGGGCATAGACGCGAAGGAGATCGATCCCGCTGAAGCGATCCGCCTGGAACCGGCCCTGAACAAGTCGGCCGTCGGTGCCATAAAGGTGCCCGATGCATCCATCGATCCATTCCGTCTGGCTACGGCGAATGCCGTCGACGCACGTCTGCACGGTGCCACCATCCTCACATATCACGAGGTGGTGCAGCTGCTGCGGGAGAACGGATCCATCGTGGGTGCGCGTCTGAGGCAGCTGGACAGCGGCGAGATGGTGACCGTGCGCGCTGCCGTCACCGTGAACGCGGCGGGCGTCTGGGGGCAGAAGATTGCTGGAATGGCAGATGTCCCGCTGACCTTGCTGCCGTCGAAGGGTTCTCTTCTGATATTCGGCCACAGAGTGGCAAAGATGACATTGAACCGTTGCCGCAAGCCCGCCAGTGCCGACATACTTGTGCCCGGTGACGTGGTGAGTGTGCTTGGCACGACCTCTTCCAAGGTGAGCATCGAGGAGTGCGACAACATCAGGGTGACCTCGGCTGAGGTGGATGAACTGCTGCAGGAGGGCTGCGCCCTGGCACCGATACTGGCACAGACAAGGGTGCTGAGGGCCTACGCCGGAGTGCGTCCCCTCTATTCGGCGTCCAATGATCCTACCGGCCGAAGCGTAAGCCGCGGCATCACCATAATAGACCATGAGCTCAGCGACGGCCTGCATGGCTTCATCACTGCCACCGGCGGCAAGCTCACGACATACAGGCTCATGGCCGAGCAGGTCTCGGACATGGTGTGCCAGAAGCTCAAGATACGCCGCAGGTGCCGTACTGCAGACAAGCCTCTGCCCGGTTCCGAGAAGGATTTCTTCCCGGCCGAGGGAAACCTTTCGCGCAAGGCGGCCGCCATGAGGCACGGCACCCGCTCGTCGCAGATGGACTTCGACAGCAAGTCGGAGGTCCTGTGCGGCTGCGAGCATGTGACCCGTGCTGAGATAGCATACGCCGTCAAGAACCTCGACGTCCACAACCTCGTGGAGCTCAGGCGGCGCACCCGCGTGGGAATGGGAACCTGCCAGGGCTCGTTCTGCATGGGCAAGGTGGCGACTGCGCTGGCCGAGGAACTCGGCAGGCCCGAGGATGCCGACAGGCTGGTGGCCCAGTATGTGCAGGAACGTTGGAAGGGAATAGCCCCGGTCTGCTGGGGAGAGTCGCTGCGTGAGGCGGAATACATGCGCAAGTTGTACAGGAAATGAGATGTGATGTAGTAATAATCGGCGGTGGACTGGCCGGACTGACTGCGGCGCTTGAGCTGCAGAGGGCAGGCAGGCGCTGTGTGGTCGTGGCCGGCGGCATGAGCCTCCATGAGACGCCGCGCGCCGCGTTCATTGCTGCGGGAGGAGTGTTCCTGCGTGGCGATTTCGTGAAGCGAGGAGAATGGAAAGGCAGCAGGCTGCTGCGCGTCTGGACAAGGAATCTTGGTTCCGAGCCCATCGAGGCGAAGGATTTCATCCTTGCCACGGGGCGCTTCTTCAGCAAGGGCCTGGCATCGACCATGGACGAGATATATGAGCCCATCTTCGGCTGTGACGTGCGTTACGACAAAGACCGTTCGGCATGGGTGAACACTGATTTCTTCGGCCCTCAGCCCTTTGAGGAATTCGGTGTGGAGACTGACGGCTGCGGGCACGCGATGATACATGGCGTGGCGGCCGAGAACCTTTATGCGGCAGGGGAGATACTATGTGACCGCAAGGACATTGAACAATCAGCATTAGCGGTATGCAGGAACATAATATAAGCGAGAACAACTTCGAGCAGTGCCTGAAGTGCACGATCTGCAATTCGGTATGCCCCATGATGGCTGCCAATCCGTCATATCCCGGTCCCAAGCAGGCCGGACCTGATGGTGAGCGCTACCGCATCAAGGATCCGCGCTTCTTCGACCTCACGCTCAAGTACTGTCTGAACTGCAAGCGCTGCGAGGTCGCATGCCCCAGCGGCGTGAAAGTGGGCGACATCATTCAGATTGCGCGCCTTAAGTATGCAAGGCAGAACCACCCTCTGCGCGACATGGCGCTTGCCAGCACCGACCTTGCCGGCACCCTGGCATGCAAGGCTGCCCCGGGAATCAACGGTCTGGTAAACTCCAAGCCGGTACGCAACATCCTGAACGCAGTAGGAATAGACCAGCGCAGGGCCATACCCGAATATGCCTCCGAGACCTTCGTGCAATGGTATGAAGCCCACAGGGAAGAGCAGGCCGCGTATGACAGGCAGCTTAACTATTTCCATGGCTGCTATGCGAACTACAACTGCCCCCAGCTCGCGAAGGACCTGGTTGCGGTGATGAACGCATGCGGATACGGAGTGAAGCTGCTGGAAGGGGAGAGATGCTGCGGCGTGGCCTTGATTTCCAACGGCTTCGGAAAGCAGGCCAGGAAGCAGGCCAGGGCGAACATCGCCGCGTTCGACGCATCCGAGGGCCCCATCCTCACGACATCCTCCACCTGCACCTTCACAATCAGGGACGAGTACAGTCAGGTTCTCGGGCTCGACATGCACGGCAATTCCGAGCGCATCGAGATGGCCGTCAAGTGGCTGTATTCAGCGGTCGACCAGGGAACGGTGAAGCTGGCCTTCAAGGACGGCTTCAAGGCCCGCATGGCATATCATACGGCCTGCCATATGAGCAAGCTTGGCTGGGCAGTCTATTCCATCGGGCTTCTCAGGATGATTCCCGGCCTCGATCTCGTCGTCCTTGATCAGGAATGCTGTGGAATGGCCGGAACCTTCGGCTTCAAGAAAGAGAACTACAATCTGTCGCAGAAGATAGGAAGCAAACTTTTCGGAAGCATCAGCACCGTGGCACCGGATGCCGTGGTGACTGACTGCGAGACCTGCAAGTGGCAGATAGAACAGGGCACGGGACTCGAGACCCTGAATCCGATCAGCGTGCTGGCCCGTGCGATTGACGTTGAAAAGACAAAGAAATTGAACAATGCTTGAATTTGACAGGAAGCAGTTCGAGGCTGCTGTGGCGCTCTGGCGTGAGTGGAACGAAAAGATAAACGTGATTTCGCGTAAGGATGTAGACAATATCTATGAGCATCATGTGCTGCATTCTCTGGCTATCGCGGAATATGCCGAGAGAAAATCCGGCGGTTTCAGGCCCGGTGCAAAGATTCTGGACCTTGGCACCGGCGGTGGCTTCCCCGGCATTCCTCTGGCGATGGTCTACCCTGAGGCGCAGTTCGTGCTTTGCGACTCGATAGGGAAGAAAGTGCGTGTGGCACAGGCAGTTGCGGATGGTCTTGGACTTAAGAACGTGACTTGTGTGAACGCTCGTGCCGAGAGTCTGCCGGAGCAGTTCGACTGGGTGGTATCTAGGGCCGTCACCTCACTTGACAACTTCTATCCCTGGGTCAAGGGCAAGTACAGGGAAGGAATCCTGTATCTCAAGGGGGGAGATGTGAACGAGGAGATATCCGAACTCCTCAGGAAGTTCAGGCTCAAGCCGTCGATCATAGGCACGTGGCCCATACGCGAGTGGCTTGATGATGAATATTTTGCAGAAAAATTTGTAATTGAAATCGGAAAAGATTACCTTTGCCCTCCCAAATCGAATAATTAAAAAACAAAGATATGAAAAGGACATTCCAACCCTCCAACCGCAAGCGCGTCAACAAGCATGGTTTCCGCGAGCGTATGAGTACTCCCAACGGCCGCCGCGTGCTCGCTGCACGTCGTGCACATGGCCGCAAGAAACTTACCGTTTCTTCAGAGGACAGATTCTAGTCTGATATCTTCGGACTTGAAAAGCCGGCTGAATAGCCGGCTTTTTCGTTTTTACTTCTGATCATCTTTTTTTCGCCGCGGGGTACTGCCTAAGCGGATTCGGGTTCGAGACGAGGCCCTCCGTGGCCGTCGCAGAATCCCGTAGCGTGGCAGTAGCCCCGTGGCGGCAAAATTCGCAGTACATAGTAAGAGGAAAATTGCTATATTTGTAAGCTATGATGAAGGAGAACGATTTTTCCAGGCTGGAACTTGACCTGAAGGCTCTGAGAAGCAATTACAGATACTTCAGGGCCCGTCTGCGCCAGACCACCAAGCTGCTTGTGCTCGTGAAGGCCAATGCATACGGTCACGGCGCGGTGGAGTTTGCGTCCATGCTTCAGGCACAGGGCGCCGACTATCTTGCCGTGGCGCTCCCCGTCGAGGGCGTCGAGCTTCGCAGGAACGGTATCTCCCTTCCTATTCTCGTTCTCACCGCCGGAACCGACTTCTTCCCTGAGATCATACAGTACAAGCTCGAGCCGGGAATGCCCAACCTTGAGACTCTCAGTGCATTCTGCGAAGAACTTGCCTCCCGCGGCATCAAGAACTACCCCGTGCACATAAAGCTCGACACCGGCATGCATCGCCTCGGCTTCATGACCTCCGAGCTTGCTGCCCTCACCGAGTTCCTTGCCAGTCACGACGAGGTGAAGGTCAAGTCGATCTACTCCCATCTTGCAGTCTCTGAGGACCCTGAGGAGGACGAGTTCACACTCGGCCAGATCAGCATGTTCGAGCGCAACGCCACCACCATAACCCAGAGCGTGGGCTACAGGCCCATGTGGCACATACTCAACTCTGCAGGAATTGAGCGCTTCCCCCAGTACCAGTTCGACATGGTCCGCCTGGGAATCGGCATCTATGGAATCAGCGCCCTGCCGGGAGTGAAGCTGGCTCCCGTGGCCAGTCTCAAGGTGAAGATACTGCAGATCAAGCAGCTGAAGCCGGAGGACGGAACCATCGGCTACGGTCGCTGGGGCAAGGTCGCACCTGCCGGCACAACCATCGCCACCATTCCCTGCGGCTATGCCGACGGTCTCGACAGGCACCTTGGCCGCGGTAACGCAAGCTTCAGCGTGGCAGGACACCGTGCTCCTACCATAGGCAATATCTGCATGGATATGTGCATGATCGACGTCACAGGCATCCCCTGCGAGGTCGGTGACACGGTAACCATTTTCGGGGTTGACCCCGATATATGCGAACTGGCCGGGATACTGGGAACCATACCATACGAGATCCTGACCTCGGTGCCCAGGCGCATTGAAAGGATAATAACCAACAAATAACTAGATATGAAGAAGATAGCAATGCTCTTCGCCGTACTTGCATCAGTAAGTATGGCTGCCCAGACCAATGGAGGAATCACTCCCGAGATGCTCACCGAGATCCAGAAAGGATACGAGGGCACGGCTGCCGACAAGGCCATACGCAATGCCATCAACACCACTGCCATCAACGTGCTCTCGGCCAATGCCGAGAACGCTGCCATGATAGATACCGAGTTCTCGGACCGCGTGAAGACCAAGGGTATCACCGACCAGAAGTCCAGCGGACGCTGCTGGCTTTTCACGGGCCTGAACGTGCTCCGCGCCGCAGCAATCGACAAGTACGACCTGGGCGATTTCCAGTTCTCGCAGAACTACTGCTTCTTCTGGGACCAGCTCGAGAAGGCGAACCTCTTCCTCCAGGCCGTTATCGACACTCGCGACAAGCCTATCGACGACCGTGAGGTCGACTGGCTCTTCTCGCATCCCATCAGCGACGGCGGCACCTTCACCGGCGTGGCCAATCTTGTGACAAAGTACGGAGTCGTTCCCGCTTCTGCGATGCCCGAGACCTTCGTGGCCAACAGCACTTCACAGATGTCGACCCATCTGAAGAACCTGCTTCGTCAGGACGGCCTCAAGCTTCGCGAGACTCCCGTAGGTGTGAAGGCAAAGGCTCTTCCTGAGTTCCTGCAGAAGGTTAAGACCCAGATGCTTGCCGAGGTCTATCACGTGCTTGCCATCTGCCTTGGCGTGCCCCCGACTGAATTCGAATGGAAAGGCAAGACATACACTCCTGTAGAATTCTATCAGGAGCTCCTCGGCTATGACCTCGAGCACAACTATGTGATGCTCATGAACGACCCTTCGCGCGAGTACGGAAAGGTATATGAGATCGAGTACGACCGCCATGTCTATGACGGCGACAACTGGCTGTATGTCAACCTTCCCATAGAGCGCATCAAGGAGATGGCGATCGCTTCCATCAAGGCCAATACAGCAATGTACTTCTCATGCGACGTTAGCAAGTTCCTGAACAGGGACAAGGGCGTGGCTGACCTTGCCAACTTCGATTACGACTCATTGCTGGGCGTTGACTTCACCATGGACAAGAGGCAGCGCGTCATGACTCATGCCAGCGGATCTTCGCACGCCATGACTCTCATCGCCGTCGACCTCAAGGACGGCGAGCCCGTGAAGTGGATGGTCGAGAACAGCTGGGGCGAGAAGTCAGGCTACAAGGGCAACATAATCATGACCGACGAATGGTTCAATGAATACATGTTCCGCCTTGTGGTCGAGAAGCGCTTCGTGCCTGCTGACGTGATGCAGATGCTCCAGCAGACCCCCATCAAGCTCCCCGCATGGGACCCTATGTTTCTTGGAGAAGAATAGCAGTCTTTTATGAAGAAAATTGCAATAGTTCTGGCAGCGCTGCTTGCAGCCTGTGTATGCGCATCGGCGCAGAATGTGTATGAGGAGCCTGAGTTCCATCCCAAGGCACCTGCAGTCCCGACGAAGGCAGTCTTCGCTGGGCAGAAGGTCGATCTTACCGATCCTGACCGCTACGAGCGCATGGACCGTGAGCTCATGACCTTCACGTACATGCATTCCACATCCTCGCTCATGCTCAAGCGCGCGCCCAAATATTTCCCCATAGTGGAGCCTATCCTCAGGCAGTATGGCATTCCCGACGACCTCAAGTATCTCATGGTGATCGAGAGCAACCTCGACCCCAAGGCACTTTCGACAGCCGGAGCCGCCGGCCTCTGGCAGTTCACCAAGGCCACTGCGAAGGAATACGGCCTTGAGATCAGGGAAGGTGTCGATGAACGCTACAACATCGAGAAGGAGACCATTGCGGCATGCAAGTTCCTGAAGAAGGCATACGCCAAGTTCGGCGACTGGATGACCGTGGCCGCCAGCTACAACGCCGGCCAGGGCGGCATAGCCAAGCGCATAGAGCAGCAGCACCAGAGCTGCGGCCTGGACCTGTGGACGCCGGAGGAGACAGCCCGATACATGTATCGCCTGCTTGCCGTGAAGATGATGTTCGAGTCGCCCGCAGACTTCGGCTTCAGGATTTCCGATTCTGAAAAATATCCCTACAGGGAACCGAAGGATGTAGTCACCGTCGGGACTTCGATCGAGTCGCTCGTGGATTTCGCTGAAGAGTACGGAACCACCTACGCCAAGCTCAAGGCCGCGAACCTGTGGCTCAGGGATATCAAGCTTGACAACCCTGCCGGAAAGAACTACCAGATTATAATCCCCTAGATATCAGAGGCTTTGTCGATACGCAGGACCGCATCCGCATAACTTGTGGCTGCGGGCCTGTGCGTTATGCATATTATGGTCTTGGCTCCGTGGAAGCGCTGGGCGAGGCGGGAGAGCAGCTGCTCTTCGGTATCGGCGTCCAGAGCCGAGGTAGCCTCGTCGAGAATCAGCACTCCGCCGGGACGCAGCAGTGCGCGGGCTATGGCTATTCTCTGTGCCTGACCCTCTGACAGGCCGTTTCCGACTTCCGCGCAGGACGTGTCGAGACCGTCGGGAAGTTCAGTCACGAAGTCTGCCGCTGCCAGGTGCAGGGCCTCCTTCATCTGCTCCTCGCTGGCGTTGGGGTCTGCCATGAGCAGATTGTTCCTGATCGTGCCGCTCATGAGGCTGTTGCCCTGCGGCACATACATGAAGTTGGTGCGGGTGTGAGTGTCGGAAACGATGCTCTCGCTGCCGGAATACAGCTTGATCTGTCCTTGCGTGGGCTTCAGAAGCGCGAGTATCATGCGAATGAGAGTGGACTTTCCGGCACCGGTAGGACCGAGTATGACTGTGGTGGAACCCGGCTTGAAATCGAAGCTCAGGCCTGAGATCACCATTTCGCTGCTGCCTTCATAGCTGAAGCTGACGTCCTCGAGAAGCACTCCGGGGGCTCCCTGAAGCGATATTTGAGGGCTTTCGTCCTCCTGCTCGAGGCCGGTGAGGTCCATGATGCGCTCCTCTGAGCTGAGGGCCCTGATGTATGCAGGAATCTGAAGAGCGATGGCTGCCACAGGTCTCTGAACCTGACCGACAAGCTGCAGGAACGCCACCATCATACCGTAGGTCACAGTGCCTTTCTGGAGTCCGAACACGCCCCAGAGGAATACAAGAGCGTAACCGGCGGAGAATCCGAGCCTCATGAATCCCCTCGAAAGGGCATTGTAGTTGAGTCTGGTGACAGTAAGGTCCTTGACGGTGCTCTGCATTCCGCCGAGCTTCTCGAGCACTGCTTCGGTGCATCCGAGGGTCTTGACCAGAACCCTGTGCTGCAGGTTCTCCTGCATGTGGCCCTGGATCTGTCCGTCGCAGTTGCGGATTTCTCCTGTCAGCTGGCGGAGCTTGCGGAAGAACAGCTTGCTGCTCAGGACCGCTACGGGCATTATGAGAAGCAGAATCCAGGCAAGCCTGGGGGAGAGGAAGAAGAGGTATGCCGATGCTGCGAGCAGTTGGAATACGGTCACGAATATGCCCGGAATGCTCACGCAGATGAAGTCTGTGCTGACCCTGACGTCCTCCTCGAGACGGTTTACGGTGTCGCCGCTGTGGAACTTCTCCTTGCCGGACCAGACGCTGCGCATGACTTTGCCGAATATCTCCTGCCTTCTGCTGTTCTGAGACTGGACGACGGTGTATCCTTCCCAGTACCTGCTTGCAGTAGATATCAGCACCTGGAAGAGCATCACTCCGAGAAGCACCCATACCTTTGGCATCAGCTCCTGCTGGATTGCTCCGGTGGCGATGTCGGTGACCCTCTTGCTCGACCATACGAATGCCATTGAGGCCGCAACGGTCAGCACACCCAGGATGCAGCTTACGCCTATCTTCCCGAGCATGGGTCTGGTGGCCTTCATGAGGCCCCTGTGGCAGGTCTTGAAATCTTTCATGCGATACGTCTGTAAATAGCTAAACCATATCGTTTTACAATATAGGGCACCTTGGCCCAGAGGTGACTCCTGCGAAGAAACTTCGCCGTGTTCACCGCAATTCTCTTCCCGTTGGGGCGGATGATGTTGGTGACCGTTCCGCACACGTTCTCCAGCCTGCAGTGTTCGGTGCCCTGAAGGTTGCCGTCGCCCTTGAGGGTGACATCACCGTCCACTATGCCGATTATGCGGTGCAGCACGTAGTGCCCGGGGGCTATCTCGCACAGGGCGAGGTCGTCTACCGCAGGGTTGCCGTTCCTCACGAGCTCCACGTTGTCCTTGTCTCCGCGTATGAAGGGCAGCATGCTGTTCCCCTTGGTCATTATGACCACGGGATGCCCTTCCTGCAGCATGCGGTTCACTTCTGCCAGAAGTATGCTGTTCGGCAGGGTCATCTTCATTTCAGGACCTCCTTGCTGCAGACTTCAGCGGCTTCCTGGTCAGGCCGGCAGTCCAGGACGTAGCAGGGTACTCCGGTGGCGATGGCCTCGAGGCTGGCGTGCAGTCCGTCGGCCATTTCGCGCTGGGCCTTGAACCCTGAGCATGAGGAATATACCGAAGCGTATGCCTCGAGTATCCCGAACCTGGTTATCTTGTTCTCGGGGCAGCGGCGTATGCGCACGATGGCTCCGACGGGAGCCTCCACGTTGCGGTAGCAGGGGGTCTTCCCGCTCCAGGGGGAGCCGTAGGCAATCACTCTGCCGTCGGGCCATACCCTGATTATGGGGTTGTCATCGTTCATAAGCTCGGTGCCCGGTATGTAGTTCAGCCACTGTTGGCTGTGTGTGCTCTTGCCTGTTCCGCTCTTCGCTATGAAAAGGAAGGCTTTTCCGCTGTTGCTGACCATGGAGGCGTGCATCTCAAGGGTGCCCAGGGTGGCGGTGTTGAAGGCGTAGAGGAGCATCAGGGCGTTGTTGATGCCGAATACCGCGCTGCTTATCTTCCTGCTCACTATTTCGAGCCTTCCCTGCCTGAAATCCTTGCTGGCCCAGGTCTTGGCGACCGTGGGGATGCGATGGTCGGGGCTTGCTTCGAACCACCAGTCCTCGCCGATATGATAGAGCTTTATGACTGTCTCGCCGTCTTCAGCCTCCGGAAGAAGGACGGGAGTAAGTTCGCCCTCAGGCAGCTGGGCGCCCACTTCCAGGCTGAAGAGGGGAGCCGTGCAGACCTCTTCCTGAAGGAAGGGCTCGTACTGGCCGAGATGCTCCCAGAGGACGCTGCCTTCGGGGAGGGTGAGGTTGAAAATATGCTCTGCTACTTTGTAGGACTTTGTCATTCTGATGGTTTCTTGAACGTACAAAGATAATGATAATTCAGTTGAATTCGTTATATTTGCCTGTTAAACTAAAAGTAAAGAATATGGAAGGGACAGATATCATCCAGGGTCTGGATTACAACACTCAGAGAGAAAAGCTGCTTATGCCCGAATATGGCCGCAACGTGCTCAAGATGGTTGAGCAGCTGAAGGCCATCGAGGACAAGGAGAAGCGCAGTGAGCAGGCCCGTGCTGTGGTGAAGACCATGGAACTGCTCAACCCGCAGGTGCATGGCCAGGAGAATTTCGAACAGAAGCTCTGGGACCACCTGTATATGATCGCAGGCTACGACCTGGACATCGACTCTCCTTATCCCTGCCCCGTGGCTGAGGAGTTCGAGACCAAGCCCGTGCAGATTCCCATGAAGGGCACGAAGATCAGGGCTACGCACTACGGCCGCAACATAGAGAAGATAATCGACCTTCTCTGCGAGCAGCCTGACGGTGAGGTCAAGACCGAGATGATACGCTCCCTTGCAATCTACATGCGTCAGCAGTACCTTATCTGGAACAAGGACAATGTGGCTGACGAGACGATATTCTCCGACATCGAGAAGCTGTCGGAATACAGGCTGAAGGTTCCTGAGGGAATAAGCCTCAGCAAGATATCATCAGAGGCGACGTTTTCTCGCCCCGGGATGGGCATCAACGTAGGCCAGGGCGGCGGACAGAGAAACCGCGGCCACAAGAACAACAGAGGTAAGGGAGGAAACAAGAAGAAATGAGAAAGATCTGGGATTCATGGGATGAGAACGAGAGGCGCGCAGCGGTCCGCATAGCCGGGCTCTGCTTTGCCGCGCTTACACTCTTCATCCTCATTGCGATAGTGTCATACCTTTTCCACTGGCGTCAGGACATGAGCATCCTTGGCGATGCCGCAGGCCTTGACCCGGCGGCAAACGCCGCAGGCAGGCTGGGCTGCCGCACCGGTCATTTCCTGGTGTGCAGTCTCTTCGGCCTTGGAAGCCTCGCGCTTCCGTTGATCCTTGCCGCAGTCAGCGCAAGGCTCATCGCCGACAAGTGGCCGTATTCTCTTGCAAAGACCACCCTGATCGCACTCACTGGCGCATTCGTGGCTTCCCTGCTGCTTGCATTCATAGGAAAGATCATCGGTCTCGACTATATCTTCGGCGGAGGCCTCGGAGGCAGGCTGGGTGCCGGAATCATCTCCTGGAGCAACAACCTGCTTGGTGCGGTGGTCACCGGGCTCCTGGTTCTCATTCTCCTTGCCGCATGGCTGTTCTTCTCGTCAAAGCGCTTTACACGCTGGTTCTCAGGACTCGGCTCATCTGACGGCGACCTTTCCGACGTGGTTGCCGACATAGCAAAGAAGCCCGAGCCGGTCGTCAAGCCGGCACCTGTGTTCAAGCCTGCGGCTCCCGTAAAGGAAGAGCCCGTGGCAAAGCCTGAGCCCGTGGTGGCCAGGCCCAAGCCCGAACCTGCAAAGCCGGCGGTCCCTGCACCTCAGGAAACCGTGGCTGACGGCAGCTTCGAGGTCATCACAGACGACACCCTGGATCAGGACGTCACCAAGGAGCTCAAGCCCATCGACAACAGGCTTGACCCGCCCGACGGACTTCCCAAGTACAAGTTCCCTTCGATCGACCTCCTCGAGGCCTATTCATCATCGAGGGTCGAGGTTTCGAACGAGGAGCTCGCCCGCAACAACAACAAGATACGTGCGACCCTTGCCAACTACAAGATACAGGTGGTCGACGTGAAGGCCGTCATGGGCCCCACCGTCACCCTCTACAAGGTCTATCCCGCTCCCGGCGTGCAGATCGCCCAGATCAAGCGCCTCCAGGAGGACATAGCCGTGAGCCTCAATGCCAAGGGTGTGCGAGTCATAACCCTGTCCGACTCAGTCGGCATCGAGGTGGCCAACGACCGCTCGAGCATCGTGCCCCTCAAGGCCCTGCTGAACGACGACGCCTTCCGCGAGAGCAAGTATGAGCTTCCCGTGGCCATAGGATACACCATCCAGCAGAAGGTGAAGGTCTTCGACCTGTCTGACGCACCCCACCTCCTCGTGGCCGGTGCCACCAAGCAGGGTAAGTCCGTGGGACTCAACGTCATAATCAACTCCCTGCTGTACAGCCGCCATCCTTCTGAGCTCAGGTTCGTGTTCATTGACCCCAAGATGGTGGAATTCAGCGCGTATGCACAGCTGCTGCATCACTATCTCGCAGTCCTGCCTGACGCAGCCGACGAGGATGAGGAGGCTGAGAATGCAATCGTGAAGAAGCCGAAGGATGCCGAGAAGATACTCCGCTCTCTCTGCATAGAGATGGACGAGCGCTACGAGCTCCTGGCCAAGGCCGGTGCGAACAACATCAAGAACTACAACGCAAGGTACAAGGAGCGCAAGCTGAACCCCAACAACGGCCACAGGTTCCTGCCTTATCTCGTTGTCGTTGTCGATGAGTATGCCGACCTCACGATGACTACCGGCGCATCGCCTGACGCACGCGCCGCAAGCCGCAGCATAACCAACTCCATCATACGTCTGGCACAGAAGGGACGTGCAGCAGGTCTGCATGTCATACTTGCAACCCAGCGACCTTCAGTCGACGTCATCTCCGGTATCATCAAGAGCAACTTCCCTATGCGCATAGCATTCCGAGTTGCCTCCAGGATAGACTCAATGACCATCCTTGACGCTCCCGGTGCCGAGAAGCTCATAGGAAAGGGCGACATGCTCTTCAGCGCCGGAATCGATACCGAGCGCATCCAGTGCGGCTACATCAGCTCCGAGGAGATCGATTCCATCACCGAATTCATCGGCGACCAGAAGGGATGGGGCAAGAGCTACAACACGCCATATTACCTTCCTTCACCCGCCGATCCTGCCGCTGAAGGCGGCGAGAGCTCAGGTGGCAGCCTTGATGTCAAGAGCCTCGACGAGCGCTTTGCAGAGGCTGCAAGGATGGTTGTCACCACCCAGCGCGGCTCGACTTCCGACCTTCAGAGAAAGTTAGGCATGGGTTATGCAAAAGCAGGACGTGTAATGGATCAGCTTGAGGCTGCGGGCATAGTCGGACCTCAGGAGGGCAGCAAGCCCCGCCAGGTGCTCATCGGAGACCTCGACAGCCTGGAAGCTGTCCTTGAAACTTACGGAAGATGAAAAAGTCTGCAATTATCTGCGTGTTCGCGTTCCTCTGCCTCGCGGCGGGGGCGCAGGACCTTGACAGCATCCGGGAGAAGCTCGATGTCTCAAGGGTCAGGGTGAATTACAGCTTCGTGATGCAGAAAGTGCATTGCAACGGAACCATCACGGTGCAGATTCCCTGCTTCAAAGCGAGCGGGAACGGCATTGACGTATATTCTGACGGCGTTACCCGCTGGACTGTCGATCCAGGGAGCAAGG
>JAKSKK010000016.1 GCA_024401745.1 Bacteroidales bacterium | reverse complement strand
CCATCTCCTCCTGTGTACGCTGGGCGGCAGCCTCGCGCTTCTCCTTGCGGTACTTGGCGCCGAAGTTGTTCTTCTTGCCCTCGTTCATCTTTGCATACGTCTCCTTGACCTGCTTCTGGATCTCCTTCTGCATCTCTTCCTGCTCGGCCTCGGTCATGGCTGGCTTGAAGCGGTCGCGGTCGCCGCGCTTGCGCTTGCCCTGGCCAGCCTGCTGCTGTGCCTGCTGCTGAGCCTTCTGACGGTCCTTCTTGGCTGCGTTGCGGTCGATGTTGGCACCGGCCTTGGCTACGTCAACCTTCTGGCTTGACTTGTCAATGCGCTCACGCTTCTTGGGCTTGCGGTCGAACTGAGAGAGGTCGATCTTGCCGACCACCTTGAGCTGGTTGGCAGGCTCTTCCTTCTTCTCGGGCTCTGCGGGAGCGGGGACAGGTTCCTCGATCTTGGGCTCCTCAACTGCGGGCTCAGGCTCTGATTCAGGCTCTGCGGGTGCCTCCTCGGCCATCTGAGGTTCTTCGTCGCTGGCAGAAGGCGACTCCTCAACAACGGCCTGGGGCTCGGGCTCTGACACAGGCTCGGGCTCTGCTACGGGTTCCGGCTCCGGTTCGGGAACAGGAACAGGTTCCGGTTCGGGCTCGGGTTCCGGTTCGGGAACAACCACGGGCTCAGGCTCCGCTACCACTGCAGGTGCCGGGGCCTCCTTCTTTGTGATGAAGGTATTGCTCTTGATTGTGATCTCCTGCTCGGGTTCTTCCTCCTCCTCGGCCTTGGCGGGCTTTGTACGGCCGGCCTTGTCGAGGATCTCGCTGAGGTGGATGTCCACCTTCTCGGCGGCCTGCTTGGCCTCGAGGTCCTTGCCGAACTGCTTGTTCAGTGCAGGAAGATACTCGTCTGAAACCTTTGCATTAGGGTTTTCATCTATGTCCGCGCCTTGCTTGCGCAGGAAGTCAACAAGGTCTGAAAGACCGATGTTGAACTGCTTGATAAGTTTGTTTATTCTGATTTCTGCCATTCGTTTTTCCTTTGATTAGTCTTCAAATTCTGCGCGGAGGATTGCAAATACCTCTGCTACAGTCTCATCCTCAAGGTCTGCGCGCTTAGCGACGTCAGACTCTGAAATTGCGAGCACGCTCTTCGCGGTGTCGCAGCCGATGCCCTTGAGCTTGTCGATGATCCACTGGTCGATCTCGTTTGAGAAGTCGTCGAGAAGAACGTCCTCCTCGTTGTCGATCTCGTCCTTGGGGATCTCGCGCCAGACCTCGAGCTCGCGGTTGACGAGCTTGCCTGCAAGCTGGATGTTCACACCACCGCGGCCGATACCCTTGCGGACCTCGTCGGGCTGCATGAATACCTTTACCTTGTCCTCGTCGCTCTGACCCATGTCGATGGAAGAGATGTGTGCGGGTGCAAGTGCGCGCTGTATGAGGAGGATGGGGTTCTGTGTCCACTGGATGACGTCGATGTTCTCGTTGCGGAGCTCGCGGACGATGCCGAGGATGCGGCTGCCCTTGACGCCGATACATGCACCGATGGGATCGATGCGGTCGTCATAGCTCTCCACTGCAACCTTGGCGCGCTCGCCGGGAACGCGGACCACCTTCTTGACGGTGATGAGGCCGTCTGCGATCTCAGGAACCTCCTGCTCGAAGAGGCGCTCGAGGAACTCGTCGCTGGTGCGGCTGAGGGTGATATAGGGAGTGGTGTTGTTCTTCATCTCCACGCTCTTGATGATGGCGCGGACGCTGTCGCTCTTCTTGAAGCGCTCGCCGGGGATCTGCTCGTTCTTGGGGATATGGAGCTCGTTGCCGTCCTCGTCGAGGATGAGGACTTCCTTGCTCCAGGTCTGATAGACCTCGCCGGAGAAGAGCTCACCGACCTTCTCGCTGTACTTCTTGAAGACGTTGGCCTTCTCGATGTCCATGATGCGGCCCTGGAGGTTCTGGCGGATGTTGAGGATGCCGCGGCGTCCGAATGCTGCAAGAGGGAGAACCTTTGAATAGGTGTCGCCGATCTCGTAGTCGTCATCACCGCTGTCAGCCTTCACGTCCTCGAGGGTCATCTCGGAGTTGGGATCCTCGACTTCCTCTACGATCTCGAAGTTCTGATATATCTCACAGGTACCCTTGTCGACATTCACGATGACGTCGAAGTTGTCGGCGGAACCGTAGGTCTTTGCGATCTGTGTGAGGAACACATCCTTGAGCACACCCATCATCACGGGGCGGTCAATGTTTTTCTCTTCCTTGAAGTCCTTGAAGGCATCAATGAGAGTGATTGCTTTTTCTTTTTCCATTGTGGTTTATCTATTCTTCATTTATTGTTTTCAACATTTCGTCGGCCTCGGCGGCGTCTATTCCGCGGGAGCCTACAGTGAGGGCGTAATCCTCGACGTCGCGGTCGAAGGCGGCAAGCACTGCCCTGTGCACGAACTCGCAGTCGGCGAGGTCGACTGCGGATGCGTCGAGCTTCTCGATCGTCACGTCAAATATGTTGTCGTCATCATTGTACATGATGTCGAACACCTTGCAGGCGCGCTCTGCGGCTGCTTTCTCAACTACCTTGATAAATTCGTCCTGTTTCATAATCAGTATCGTAAAACAAAAAGAGAAGCCCCGCTCGGGCCTCCCATCTCATTCACGTCCGCAAAGATACGTCATTTCTATAAGAAATGCAAAATATTGGCTATCTTTGAGAAACATTTGAAGAAAAACATGTACGATCTCGCAATCATAGGCGGCGGTCCCGGAGGATACGTCGCAGCTGAAAGGGCCGGCGCGGCCGGAATGAACGTGGTGCTCTTCGAACGCAGGGAACTGGGCGGAGTATGCCTCAACGAGGGCTGCATCCCCACGAAGACCCTCCTCTACAGCGCCAAGGTGTATGAATACGCACTGCATGCCGACAAGTACGGCATCACCGTGCCCGAGGCGGCATTCGACTACGCGAAGATACTGAAGCGCAAGGAGAAGACCGTGCGCAAGCTCGTCGGGGGCGTGAAGCTCAAGATGAAGAACGCGGACGTGGAGGTGGTGAAGCAGGAAGTCACGATAGCCGGCAAGGCAGAGGACGGCAGCTTCGTGCTGAACACCGCCGAGCAGAGCTACAGCGCTGCCAAGATATTGATATGCAGCGGATCGGAGGCAGTGGTTCCGCCCATTCCCGGCCTCAGGGAGGCAGGCGAAGCCATAGTCACCAACCGCGAGATACTCGCGCTGCAGGAGCCCCCGAAGGAACTGGTGGTCATAGGCGGCGGAGTCATCGGAATGGAGTTCGCATCGCTGTACAACTCGCTCGGCAGCAAGGTCACCGTGATCGAGATGCTCCCCAAGATTCTCGGCCCGATGGACGGCGCCATCTCGGCCATGCTCCAGCGCATCTATACGAAGAAGGGCGTGGAGTTCCACCTCGGCTGCAAGGTCACCGCAATCGAGGGCAGCACAGTCGTGTACACCGACCCTGAGGGTCAGGAGTGCCGCGCAGCAGCCGACAGGATACTCGTGAGCGTAGGCCGCCGCGCCAACGTGGCCGGCCTCGGACTCGAGAGCATAGGCGTGGAGTTCGGCAGAGGCATAAAGGTGGATTCCCACATGCGCACGAACGTGCCCGGAGTCTGGGCCGCTGGCGACGTGACAGGATTCTCGATGCTCGCGCACACCGCATCACGCGAGGGCGAGGTGGCAGTGGCAGACATGCTCGGCAAGCCCGTTGAGATGAGCTACAAGGCAGTGCCCGGCGTCGTCTACACCAACCCGGAAGTTGCAGGCGTGGGACTTACACAGGAAGAGGCTGAAAAACAGGGCCTTGACGTGAAGATACTCGAGCTTCCCATGGCCTATTCAGGCAGGTTCGTCGCCGAGAACGAAGGCGGCGAGGGCGTATGCAGGATTATCGTCGATGCGGCAGGCAAGGTGCTTGGCGTGCACATGCTTGGCAATCCCTGCTCGGAGATGATCCACAGCGCATGCATCGCCATTGAAAAGGAAATGACCGTGGAGCAGCTGAAGGAAGTCATATTCCCCCACCCCACAGTCAGTGAAATAGTCAAGGAAGTCCTGTTTACCCTATAAGCAGGTTCACGATGTCCGCCTCGCGGGCACCGTCGAAATACTTTGATACATCAGCCGGGGCGAGAGCCTCGGCTATTGTCTTTCGCTCGTAGCGCTGTCCGATGAGCCGGGAAGCCAGCTGCCCCGCCGGCAGGCCGCCAAGGAAGTCACCTGCGAATTCAAGCGACCTGATGCAGCCGCGGTCAAGGGTCAGAAGGGCCGTGACCTCGCCGCAGCCAAGCCGGGCGCTGCGGCTGAACTGAGCCTCGGCGCTATGGCCGAAGTTCCAGTCCCAGGTGCCGAACTTGCGCGCCTCGCTGCGCGTCACCTCATCAACGAAGCCGGCAGGCAGGGGCACCTCCTCATCGGAGCCGGCCAGTTCTGCCAGCAGGAGCCGCTGAAGGTCGGTGACGTCCTTGCACTGAGGCAGATAGTCCTTCAGGTTGGCTACCCTGCTGCGCACCGACTCCACGCCCTTGGCCGCCAGCTTGGAGCCGGGAACATTGAGCGCCTGGGTGAGGGTGTCGATGTCGACGTCAAACATCAGGGTGCCGTGTATCATCTCGCGGTCGCACCACACACGGCGGGCATAGCCAGACACCTTGCGGCCTTCGACAAGAATGTCGTTGCGGCCGCTCAGTTCGGCCGGCACACCAAGGCGCCTGAGCGCGTCTGCCACCATCTGCACCACGTCGGAGGAGTCGGAATCCCCCGTCACAGGGCGTATGATGCTGTAATTGAGGTTCTGCAGGTCATGGTACACCGCCCCGCCCCCCGTCACGCGGCGGGCGAGCAGTATGTCGTGCTGCTCAAGATAAGGGAGATTCACCTCGGCGTACGGGTTCTGGTTGAGCCCGATTATGACCGAGGGAGCATTTCTCCACAGATAGAATATGGGAAAGGAAAACTGCTGCAGGCAGTGCTCGTCGAAAGCCATGTTCCAGGTGGCACGCGTGCAGCAGTTCTGAATGTACTTCATGCCTATTTTGCTACGGGAGCGATCACAAAGTCGAATGTGTATTCACCGGCGGGAAGCATGTACTCCTTGAGAGGCCATGTGCCCCATGAGCAGATTCCACCCACGCCGATCTGCATCAGGTCGACGTTCAGGTAGGTTCCACCGAGGCTCCTCTCGCCCTCGCATGCAAGGCCCTTGAGCTCGAGAGAGTGGCGCTGGTCGCCATCCTGGTCCCAGCGGCTGCCGCCTGTGACTGCCATGTCGATCTGCCTGCGGCTGAAAGGCAATGCGCTGCCGCTGAATGCCTTGGGGCTACCGAACACGAGACCCTCGCCGGACTCGTCGATGACCTTGAGCCACTGGAGGTCGACGTGCGTGCCGCTCTCCTGAGGGCGCACGTATCCGTAATGGTACTGGTCCTCGACTCTCTGGATGTACTGGCCACGGATGGCTGCAGACTCACGGTCGCAGTAGGTCTCCCAAGGGCCTGCGCCCCAGAAGTCAAGGGTCGAGTACTGGCCGGGCATGGCCATCTCCACGCCTACACGGCAGAAGAAGGGAGCCACCTCTGCATTCACGTCATAAACGTGCTCGCTTACTGAGATCACGCCGTCCGCGGCAACAGTGTAGACCATGTCGACCTTGAAGCAGCCGGCATCGTATCTTGCAGTGGTGACGTTGCCCTCGGTAGTGAATGAGGCGAGCCTGAACTCGGGATACAGGCAGGCCTTGAACTTCTTCTCGAAGCCGGCACCGAGGTCATTCTCGGTCATTGCGCGGCCGAAGCAGGGCATGAGGGGCTCCTTGACGAGCTCGCGGCCGTTGAGCTTGTATGACGCAAGCGCACCGGTAGCCTCGTCGAACTTCACGCTCCATGTGTACTGGCACTTGGGTGCCTTGGGAAGAGAGCGCTTGCCCTCCTGGATGCAGATCTGCTGGTAAGCGACCTGATCGCCGGCCTGCAGAAGGCCCTCAGCCTTCTTGAGCTCGTAGCGTATGTTGAGATAGACGGGCTTGCCCTTGCAGGCATCGAGGTCCTTCTCAGTGAAGCCGAGGTCGACAACCTGGCTCTTCTGGGCCTTCGCGTTCAGCTCGTTGAATGCACCTGAGAGCACGGTCTTCTCGCCTACTACCACCTCCCAGCAGAGGCGGAAGTTCTTCAGGCAGCGGAAGAAGTTCTCGTTGAACACCTCGACCTTGCCGCACTCCACGGGCTTGGTCCAGATGTTCTGGTACTGGTAGCGCACCTCGTAAGCATGCGGATGGAGGCTGCGGTCGGCAGCAATCACGCCGTTGCAGTTGAACGAGTTGTCGGAAGCGTCGTAGTCGTTGAAGTCGCCGCCGAACGCGAAGATATGATCGGTTCCGGCAGCCTTCGAAGGCCATACAATAGCCTGGTCAACGAAATCCCAGATGAATCCTCCCTGATACTGAGGGTACTTGCGGATGAGGTCCCAGTACTCCTTGAAGTTGCCCATGGAGTTACCCATGGCATGTGCGTACTCGCACTGGATGAGGGGCATCTCGGGATTTGAATTGAGATAGCGCTCGCAGCTCTCGGGACTGTCGTACATGGGGCAGAATATGTCGGTATTCCTGCATACTCCATTGAAATAGTCGTCAAGCGCACGCTCGTACTGGACGGGGCGCTGGTCGCCGGTCGACTTGATCCAGTCGTATGCCTTGACGAAGTTGGGACCGTTGCCGGCCTCGTTACCGAGGCTCCAGATGATGACGCAGGCCTGGTTCTTGTCACGTGCCACCATGCGCTGTACGCGCTGCATAGTGGTCAGCTCGTACATGGGGTTCTTCGCCAGGGTCTCGGGACCGTAGCCCATGCCGTGGCTCTCGTTGTTGGCCTCGTCCACAAGGTAGATTCCGTACTTGCTGCAGAGTCTGAGCCAGCGGGGGTCGTTCGGGTAGTGTGACGTGCGCACTGCATTGATGTTCAGCTGCTTCATCACAAGGATGTCCTTTATCATGTCGGCCTCGTCAACCACATAGCCGCGGTAGGCATTGAGCTCGTGACGGTCTGTACCCTTGATGAGGATGGGCTTGCCGTTCACCAGAAGCTGGCCTCCGCTGATGACGCTGGTCCTGAAGCCGAAGTCGAGGCTCACGGTCTCGGTCACTGCCTTGCCGTCGGAGCAGGCTGCGGTGAGGTGATACAGGCAGGGCTTCTCGGCACTCCAGAGCTTGGGATTCTCGACGGTAGTGTCGACCTTGCCGTCCTTCGTACTGAATGTCAGCACCTTGCCGTCCTGGTCAGTGATGGTGTACTCGACTGCCTTCGCACCCTTGGTAAGCTGAGCGTCGATGCTGAGCTTACCGTCCATGTCGGCCTTTACGGTGATGTCCTGCACGCGCACCTTGGGGCGGGCGGTGATGTAGCTCTCGCGGGCAATGCCGCTGAAGCGCCAGAAATCCTGGTCCTCCATGTAGGTACCGTCGCACCAGCGGTGCACCTCGAGGGCGATGAGGTTCTCCTGGCCGGGCTTCACCAGCTTGGTGATGTCGAAGTCGGCCTGGAGCTTGCTGTCCTCGCTGTATCCTGCGAACTTGCCGTTCACCCAGAGCTGCACGTTGGAGGTCACGGAACCAAGGGTGAGGATGATGTCGCGGCCCTTCCATTCGGCAGGGATGGCGAAGCTGCGCCTGTACTGGCCCACATGATTGCGGTAGTCGGGAGCCTTGCCGGGAGTGTTCGCCTCGTGGCCGCGCCAGCAGTAGCCTATGTTGACATACTGAGGGTCGCCGTAGCCATTGAGCTCCCACATGCCGGGCACGGGCATGGTGTCCCATGCGCTGTCGTCGATGTCGGTGCGCCAGAAATCCTTCTGCTGCTGGCCCATTGACTCGAACCACTGGAACTTCCAGTCACCGTTCACTGTCATCTGGGGCGAGTTCACGTCATAGTCCGCATGCATGGGCAGGCGGCTGATCTCATTTACGTTAGCGTCCTTCCAAGGCGTGGCAGCTGCCACGAGAAGGCTGAAAAGAATAGTAAGAAGATGCATATATTATAAACTTATTTTCTGTCTAGTGTTACACATTCGCCTATGTCCTCAAGTATCACCTTAGGATACACGGCATCGGGGTCGCCAAGGCGGTCCTTGCGGCTGAACATCTCGCGGTAGGACTCGCGATGGTCCACGCCGTGGAAGCATATCTCATTGTCGTGCCCGGGAATGTAGCTGACCTTCGATGCATCATAGCCGGGCATGGCCCGCACTATGTCCAGCAGGTTGCCAAGGCCGTTCCAGGTAGGATGAAGAATCAGGTCAGGGGCCTGGTATGCCGAGAAGGGCTCATAGAGCGCTGACTCATCGTTCTCCCCGGGAATGAGGACACGCCAGCCGTCGAACTCTATGAGGTAGGCGTTATTGGGCTGAGGGCCCTGGTTGCCGCGCAGCAGCAGTACCTTAATTCCCCTGACATCCCTGGGCTCGCGCCATTCGGAATCGGCGACCAGCTTGTTGCCGTGCATCGGGCAGATGACGGCAGGAAGGACCAGCGTGGCTCCGGCTGCGGCCAGCGCATCGACCATCACCGGGTTCCAGTGGTCCCGGTGCGGATGCGACAGGAAGAAGGCATCGGCCTTAGAAGCTATCCTGGCAGCCTCTTCCTCAGTACCGTCCCAGAACACGTCAACAACTATCATCCTCTGCGCCGTGCGCAGCAGATAGCCCATGTTGTATATCTTGATGACCTGAAGCTCGCCCTCGGCAGGGCCCGGACCTTCAAGACACTCCAGGGCCTTGGCGCGTGCCTCGGACCTGTATCTGTCAGAGAAGGCGTCAAATGCCTTCTTCAGTTCGTGGGAGGCATTCGCGGACCGGTTGTCGACGTGGATGGGGTAATCCTCGAGGAGCATGATGTCCCTGCGCAGGGCAGCTGCACGGGACCCGTCGTCAACATGAGGCGGGCACATTTCCTTGAGCTTCATGGTGAGCTCGTAGGTGTCGGAAATCCACGCGAGGCTGTCCTTGGCAGCCTTGCGCGCTTCCTTTCTGACGAACCTGGAGATGAGCCTGCCTTCGGCCGTGCCCTTCTGACGTGCCGCCATGCCACCGGCAAACTCCAGCATCTCGCCCCGCAGTTCAGAATTGCTCTGGAACGGCCAGTCGAATGCTCCAAGGTTCACGCACAGCAGGAGCAGCAATATGACGGTCAGCAGCCTTTTCATCAGTTGCCGCCTGAAATTATGATGAGCGCGAGGCCTGCCACGAAGAGGCAGAACATTGCAGCGAGAAGGCCATAGACGCCCTTCTTTGCGCCCTTGAACTCCTTCCAGATGAACACGCCCCAGATGGCTGCCACCATGGGAGCGCCCTGGCCGAGTGCATAGCTGACAGCCGCGCCTGCAGTACCTGCGCAGATGTAGTTCAGCACGGTGCCGAGGCACCAGATGGCGCCGCCCAGCATGCCCACGAGGTGGGTCTTGCCGTTGCCCTTGAAGTACTCGCTGTAGCTGACGGGCTCACCCACGAAGGGCTTCTTCATCACTATGGTGTTGATTATGATGTTGCTGAGGAACACGCCCACAGCAAAGATCACCATTCCGGTGTACGGGGTGAGCATCCCGGCTGCGGGGCTCTTGAAGTTGTTGATGTCCACTCCATTGTACACGAGGGCTGAGAAGAACGACATGACAAGGCCGGCGAGAACTGCCAGGATGATGCCCTTGCGGTTCTGTGCAGGGTCACGCTGCTCGTTCGACACCTTGCCTGATGCCACGCCGTTGCATACGATCGCGATCACGATGAGGGCGACGCCAAGCCACAGAAGGCCCGTCTTCACGCCTGCCGTGGGGTGGAAGAAGATGTTGTTCAGCACACCTACCACCAGTGCAAGGCCAACGCCCAGAGGGAATGCGACGGACATTCCGGCAATCGACGTGGATGCCGAGAGCAGGATGTTGGAGATGTTGAACACCACTGCACCGAGCAGTACCCATCCTATGCTTCCCCAGCCTGCCTGCGCGAGGTCCTGGATGAACGGACGGCCCTCGGCGCCTATGCTGCCGGCGGTGAATGCGACGATGAGAGAGAAGATGACCATGCCGATCACATAGTCCCAGTAGAAGAGTTCATAGCGCCAGCTCTTGGCTGCAAGCTTCTGGGTGTTTCCCCATGAGCCCCAGCAGAGCATCGTGACAAAGCAGAAAATGACTGCCAATGCGTAACTTCCAACGATATACATGACTTGATGCGGATTTATTCGGGTTTATCAGAATATACAAGATATGATGTGATGATGCACTTTTCTTTGCTGGTATTCAATGACTTGAATGACAGGGTATGAGGCCCGTCGGCCAGATTGTATCTGTAATACAGCTCCTGCTTGCGGGAGTGGAATTCATCAGGCAGCACGACTGTCTGGGACAGTTCGCCGTCAAGATAGACCTCGACCTCCAATGCCGGGCCGCCGGTGCCGTCCGAAACCTGCCCGAAGCTCTCTCTGTCGATCCTGTAGGAGACGACCACGCCTCTGCCTTCGAATGACAGTTCACCGACTTCGTCAACGGCCTTGCCCACTTCGACGGTCCCGACAGGCCAGTGGCCTGCGAAGGACTCCTCGAAACGGACGGTCTCGGGCGCCTGACAGAGAATCGATATCTCGTCTCCATCAACACTTCCACCGTTCTTGCAGATGACCTGGAGCGCCTGGTCGTAAGACATACGGTATACCTTGCTGAGCGAAATGTCGGTGTATGCGAAGTTCCTGTCCTCGACCTCGCGGAGGTTGGGCATCCAGTATTCGGGGATGTTGCTGTATCCGAGCATCGTTCCAAGGATTCCGCCGGCAGATGCAGGGTTGCAGTCTGAATCCTGCCCGCATCTGGTCGCGATTTCCATGGTCTTCCCGAAATCGCCTTCGCCATAAAGGAGGCCGATGATTATGTAGGCGCTGTTTATGAGCGCGTCAATGTCGAATGGCTTGAATACGCCGTCAGGACATCCGATGTCGGACGACCAGTTCTCCTGAACCAGAGCCCAGGTAGTCTTCCAGTCGTCAGGGTAGGTCTCATGCCATCTGATCACGTCAGACATGCACCTGAAGAACTTGCTTTCCGCCGGGATGGTCTTCAGCGCCTCCTTTACAACGACGCTGATGTCGTCATACATGAAAGCCAACGAGTACATGGCAGCCACATATACGCCTCCGTACCAGCCGTCGCCATAGTTCATGATATGGCCTATGGCATCTGAATAGAAGACTGCCGCATTGGGCATGCAGGGAGCCATGAGTCCGGCATAGTCGGCCTCGATCTGGAAATCGATGTCATCCGCATGGGGGTTGTTCTCCCAGTATCCGCATTCCGGAGGGAGCATGCCCTGCAGGATGTTGTACCTTGCCTGCTGATTGGCATGCCACAGGGGATATCCTGCGTTCGCGAACGCGGTGGCGAAGTCCTCTATGGGAGCATCCAGCCCCTTCTTGTCGAAAACGTCGACGAAAGTAAGGTCCATATAGATGTCGTCGTACAGGCCAGGGCTGTTGTCGAAGTATGACTTCAGATAATGTTCCGGCCACTCGATGGCAATGCTGTCACTGATCATCGTACCGGTGTATCTGAATTCAGTGGGGCCTCCGTATGTGCAGCCTATAGCCTGACCGGCCCATCCACCCATGATCTTGTCCTGCAGCTCGGTCTTCGTCATCACCTTGACCTCAGAGGAAGGCGCATGGCATCCGGCGGCGAGCATGCAGATCGACAAGCTTGTGATTATCAGCTGTTTCAGTCTCATCTTCCTAGCATTTGCCACAAAGGGCTTCCATTACTTCTTCTCTTGTGGGCACGGAATTCTGCGCGCCGAGGCGGGTTACTGATATCGACGATGCGACGGATGCGAAGCCTGCGGCCTCCTCGAGGGACTTGCCTTCAGAGAGGGCTGTGACCACACCGCCGTTGTACACGTCGCCGGCAGCAGTCGTGTCGACAGCATCCACCTTGCGGGTGGGAACGTATATGGTCTCGCCGCCCTGGGTGCAGATGATGGAGCCAGAAGCGCCCATCGTGATTATGACGTTCTGCACTCCCTTGTCGAAGAACACCTGGGCTGCAGCCACAGCATCGTCAGCGGTGTTCACCCTGACGCCGGTAAGCTTCTGCGCCTCGGTCTCGTTGGGAGTGATGAGGTACAGCATAGGGAATATGTGCTCGGGGATGGGAGCGACGGGGGCCGGATTGAGGACCACCTTCAGGCCATGCTTCGCTGCCAGTTCGACCGCCCTGCATACCGTGGGCATCGGCACCTCGAGCTGTACGAGAAGTATCTCCGCCTCGGCGAAGTCAGCCTCCATGGCGTCCATGTCCTCGGGGGTCAGGCAGCCGTTCGCGCCGGGAGCTACGGCTATGCAGTTCTCGGCATATTTGTCTACCATGATGAGTGCGGTCCCGGTGGGCGCCTCATCGGTCATCTTATGGTTCTTGGTATTGATTCCGTCGGCGGCGAAAATGTCCTTCAGGGCCTTGCCGTTCAGGTCGTTGCCGACGCAGGTGGCGAACATCACATCGCCTCCGAGGCGGGCCGCTGCCACCGCCTGGTTGGCGCCCTTGCCGCCGTTTGCCTGAATGAATCTTGCTCCTCCAATGGTCTCACCGGGTCTGGGAAGGGTCTCGACCATTGCGGTCATGTCGATGTTGGAACTGCCGACTACGATTATTTTGCTCATGTTGTGTATATAAGTATGCGATTCCTACAAATATACACAAAATTTCCTACCGAAGGTAGCAAAGGCTCTCGGGACCTTCGTTGAAAAGCAGGTCCATTATGCTCAGGTTGCCGACGAAGCCGAACCGTTCTTTGAAAACTTGCCAATATGGCTTCGCGACATAGTCGCTTGCCATCTTGGGATGTATCGAGTACCTCTGGTCCTCGACACATCTGGCATTTGATGAGGGCTCTGCCCCCATAACGCCCCCCGGCAGCCTTTCGGCTGCTGACCTCCGAGCGAACAGAGGGAGTGACCCCTGGGAAACCGTGTCCACCCTCGGACCATGTTGCAGGGGCTCGGCAGTCGCAGCAGCCGGCGCCAAGAACGACTCCGTTTCAAGGATCTGCGGGCAGATGCCGATCTTGCGGCAGAAGAAGCCGATGATGCCGAGATTCAGCTCCCAGAGCGTCTCAGGATGCGAGTCCAGAATGGCGAAGAGCTCGTCGCGATAGTACTCGAAGAATGGCGAGCTGTAATACGCCGAGTCGATGGCGTACTCCGTCTTGTGCAGCCACGGCGTGCTCCAGTCCACCTTTATGTCCTTTATCAGCGTGGCACCGTCATGCACTATGGGGAAGTTCAGGTCCATCGGCCCGTTGGCCGTAAGGATGCGGCAGCGGTTGCGCCAGCTCTGCTTCTGGTACTTCTCGTGAGCCTCCAGATAAACGACAGAGTACTTCGCCAGGATGGAGAAGTACTCTATAGGGGGGAAGTATGCCGTAGTGAGCAGCATCTGCTACTCTATGCCGCCCTTCTCGTGAGCGTCACCGGCACGTACTATACCGCGCTTTGAATTGCGGACGAACTCTATGATGGTATCGCGCTCGACGCTCTGAGGAAAGCCGCCCTCGATCTTTGCGATCGCGTCGGAAACATTGTATCCCTGATAGTAGAGCACGTCGTAAATGTCCTTGATGTTGCGGATAACGTCGGAATCGAAGCCGCGCCTGCGGAGGCCGACCAGGTTCACGCCTGCGAAGCAGATGGGGTTGCGGCCGCAGATAGAGTAAGGCGGGATGTCCTTGTTGACGCCGGTGCCGCCGCCAACCATGGCATGGGTACCTATCTTCGAGAACTGATGCACCTTGGTGCCGCCGCCGATGATGGCCCAGTCCTCCACGTCGGTCTCGCCTGCGATTCCGACATAGCTGACGAGGATACAGTGGTTGCCCACGTTACAGTCATGCGCTACGTGCACGTATGACATTATGAGGGTGTCGCTGCCGATCCTGGTCACTCCCTTGCCGCTGGCCTTGGTACCACGGTTGATGGTCGCACACTCGCGTATGTTCACGCGGTCACCTATCTCGACGTAGGTGATCTCGCCGTCGAACTTCAGGTCCTGAGGGATTGCACCCACGACCGCACCGGGAAAGACGCTGCAGTCACAGCCTATCTTCACGTAAGGGAAGATGGTCGCATGAGGGAGGATCTTGGTGTTCTCGCCAATTTCGACGTTGTCGTCGATATATGCGTAGGGGCCAACTTCGACTGAATCAGCGAGCTTGGCTCCGGGATGAACGGTTGCAAGGGGATGAATCTTTGCCATATCTATTTCAGTATTTTTCTGATTTCAGCGGACACGCTGGTATTCAGGGCGTGCCCGGGTTTGTATGCCTCCACGTGAGCGTTCATGAAGCCGCCTACGAGGCGGAGGTCTCCAATGATGTCAAGGAGCTTGTGACGGCCGCACTCGTCAGGGAAACGCAGCTCGAGGTTGCTGAGATAGCCCTCAGGGGTGATCTCGATCTTGGGCTGGCCGAAAGTCTTTGCAAGCTTCCTCTTCTTCCTTTCCGACACAGGCTTCTCCACTACCACAATCGCATTCTCCACGTCTCCGCCCTTGACCAGGCCGAGCGTGTGCAGAAGCAGCACTTCGTGCAGGAAGCAGAAGGTGCGGCAGGGACCGATTTCCTGAGAATAGTCGATGGACGGGTCCCAGTGAACCGTCTGGACACCCAGCACATGGGAGTTGAAGTCGATGGTAAGGTCTACCGAAGGCGAGTCGGAAGGCGTCACCCTGATGTATGAACCGGTCTTGCGGTTCTCGACATATACTTCCCTGCTGAGTTCGAGGTATCTGCGCTCGGCATCCTGCTCCACGAGCTTGTCGATGGAGATTGCCTCGATGTACGGGCGGGCACTGCCGTCGAGTATGGGTACTTCCTTGTTGTCTATCTCGATATAGGCATTGTCGACGCCGAGGCCGGTCAGGGCCGAGAGCACATGCTCCACGGTGCCGACCGACACCTTGCCGACCGAGAGGGTCGTGCTGCGTGCGGTGGATGAAACATTCTCAGCCAGAGCGGGGATCTCGACACCGAGGTCAGTGCGCACGAAAACGATTCCGGTGTCAGCCGGAGCCGGTTTCAGACGCATGTGTGAATAGCATCCTGTATGCAGGCCTTTGCCCCAGAATTTATATCCTCGACCCAGTGTCTTCTGTTTCATAGCCTGCAAAGATAAGAATAATAATTTATTCCTGACCCGACTGCTTGAACTTGGCGTACGAACGCAGATAGTTCCGGTGCAGGATGGCGGGAATTCCGAACCATGTCTCACCGCCCTTGCGTATGTTTCCGATGACGCCCGACTTCGCCGCCACAGTGGTATGGTCGGCAATGGTGATGTGCCCGACTATGCCCACCTGGCCGGCAAGGATGCATGACTCGCCCACCTTGGACGAACCGGCGATTCCGGTCTGTGCGGCTATGGCAGTGTTCTTGCCTACCACAACGTTATGGGCTATCTGGCAGAGGTTGTCGATGCGTACGCCGTCCTCGATGATGGTGGACTCCATGGGCGCTCTGTCGACTGTGGTGTTGGAACCTATCTCTACGTCATTGCCTATGATGACGTTGCCCACGTGCTCGATCTTCTTCCATGTGCCGTCAGGCTGAGGAGCATTGCCGAAGCCATCGTCTCCGATGATGCAGCCGGCATGCAGGATTACGCGGTCGCCTATCACCATTCCGGGGAAAATATGCACGCCGGGATAGATGATGCAGTTGCTGCCTATCACGGTACCCTCACCTATGGTGACGTTGTCGTGTATCTTGGTATAGCTGCCTATCCTGCACTTGCGTCCGATAGTGACGAAGTCGCCTACCCACACCTTCTTGCCCAGCTTTGCGCCGGGAGCGATGCGGCAGAGGCCGCGGTGGCGGCGGTACTTCTTTTTCTTGTCGTGGACGTACTTGAGCAGTTCGGCCAGAGCATCGTATGCATTGGGCACGCGCACCATTGTAGGAGCGACGGGACCCTTGGGCTCAAAATCAGAATTAACCAGCAAGACATCCGCCTTGCTGGTATAGACATATTGTTCGTATTTGGGATTGGCGTAGAAGCTCAGTGTGCCGGGCTTGCCGTGCTCTATCTTCGCAAAACCGGAAACCTTTGCACCGGGATCGCCTTCGACTGTACCGTGGAGAACTTCCGCCAGTTCTTTTGCCGTCAATTCCATCAATTAAAACCTGAAGCCTAAGGTCATTACAACATCCCAGATGTTCCTGGTATTGAGAAGGCGGGGAGAAGCATAGTTCTTCTGCACGCCCTGTGCATCGAAGTTCTCGTAATCGTAGTAGGGAGCGAAGTTGGAATCAGGATAGTTGGTCCTTCTCGCAGCGAGGTCCATGAAGAATGATCCGGGAGAAGAGTATCCTATACCGAACGATACTGCATCGGTACGGTCCTGATAGTAGCTTGCGTTCCTGAGCTCGCCACGAAGGTCATCGAAGTTGTCGACGAACATGCTGGCATTGATCTCCTGGCCGCTGGCGTTGGTGTAATGCTTCTCGGGGCTGGTGAGGAGGCTGTAGCCTGCGCGCACTGCGAATTCAGGAGTGAGCCTGTACTCGAGGCCGAGACGAAGCGAATGAGATACGCCTGCAAAGAGCCTGTTGCACTCGTTGGTGTAGTAGAAGTAGTCATCGCCAAAGTCCTCGTGGAGCTCGCTGAAGCGCATCACGCTGTAGTCGGTGAGCTCATAGTCTGCGCTGATGAATCCGCGTCCGCCGAAGGTGTATGCCACACCGAAGTTTGCGATGTAGGGAGAGCGCAGGCAGTAGGTGTAGTCGCCGAGAGGAGAGAGGTCTGATGAGTTGAAGCTGCTGTTTCCGTAGGTGGAAGCGGCGCTCCACTGCCACATCTCCCTGATGGTGTAGGCTGTGGGAGTCTGGATAGCTGCACCGAGCCTGAGGTTCTTGGTGGGCAGGTAGATCACACCGAACTTGGCGTAGATACCGTCGATGTCGTTGGTCCTCTCATACTCCATGGTACCGCCCTTGAAGTTGGTCTCGACCTCGCCGCCGTCGGTAGTGAAGGTGATGGGGAAGAGATCAGGATTCGCAGGAGTCTCGGAATAGAACTCGTTGTACCTGTATGAAGCCGTAGGGATGCCCACGTTGAGTCCGAGGAAGAGCTTGTCGTCCATGTTCAGGCCGAAGTTCACGATGATGTCCTGCTTGCTGCCGCTAGAGAGGACATCGACAACCTGCTTGAGCTCGCCGGGAACGTATGGCATGCCGTCCTTGGGAACGAACTCAGTGCTGCCTGCATAGTAGTTGTTGGTGCTGTCGTAGCCGCTGATGAGGTTTGCACGATATGCTGCAATCACGTCCCAGGGGGCAGTGCTGTCGTAATATGCGTCGTTGTTGCCGAGGCCGAGGTCGTATGGAGTATATCCTGTACCGGCCACTGCTATCTCGCCGAAGCGGGAGGTGTACTGGTTGTTGCCGTATCCTACGAACCTCTGGTTGTAGTTTGCGGTGCGGTTGCTCACGAGGCCGAAGGTGAATGACTTGACACCCCAAGAGTTACCGGTCTCGAAGTTCTCGACGTAACCGATGTTGGGAAGGCCGAAGCGGGTCTTGCCGGTGGTTTCAGACGAGCCCTGCACGTCGGTGCCGAACTGAGCGTATGTCGATGTCATGTTTGAGAACGACAGGCCGGGGGTCATGGTTATCTGGCTGTATCCTGCGACTGCAGAGCCGGCAGGGTTGAGTCCGATGGAGCCGAGATCGCCGCCGACGGCTGTCATCGCGTTGCCGAGGGCCATTGAGCGCGCTGTGCCGTAATAGTTGTTCTCGCTGAACATCATTGCGTCATACATGTTCTGGGCCGATGCCGAAGCAGCAACGCCAAGAATTGCCAATGCAACAAATATTCTTTTCATAATCTTCTTTGTTTTCAAGTTGAACGTTTACCTTCTGCCGCCGCCGTGGCTTCCGCCGCCACCGCCGCCACTATGGCCGCCGCTGTATCCTCCACCGCCACTGTATCCACCGCCTCCGCTGTAGCTTCCGCGGCTGCTGCTTGATGAGCTGCCTGAGCTGTAGCTGCTGCGTGAGCTGCTTGAAGAACTGCCTGAACTGTAGCTTCCGCGGCTGCTGCCTGAGCTGTAGCTGCTGCTACGGCTTCCTGATGAACTGCTGCGGGTGCTGCTCGATGAGCCGTATGTGCTGCGGCTGCCTGATGAGCTGCTGCGTGAAGAGCTGCTTGAGCCGTAGCTGCTGCGTGATCCACTGGATGTGCCGTATGAGCTGCGGCTGCCGGATGTGCTGCTTGAACCATAGCTGCTGCGTGATCCACTGGATGTGCCGTATGAACTGCGGCTCTGGCTTGAGGTACCGTAGCTGCTGCGTGAGCCGGTGCCGGTCGTAGCGCTGTTGGTGCGCACATTGGTGCCGGTGCTGCTGCCGCGGCTGCCGGTGCTGCCTGACCTTGTGGATGAGCTGCCTGCTGAACCGTAATTGGTGTTTGCAGGGATGCGTGACTTGCTCACACCACCGCGGGTGTTGGAACCGGGAGCCGTGCGGACTCCACCGTTCGTGCCGACGTATCCGCCACGGGAAGTCATTGAATTCGTGGTGCCGCGAGGACCGTAATATGTATCACGCCATATTCCGCCGCCACCGGGATATACAAGACCGTACCAGGGATCATACCAGCCATGGTGCCAGGGACCCCATCCGCCATACCAGTAAGGATAGTACCAGCTGGGACCCCAGAACGGGTCGTACCAGCCAGGTCCCCAGAAAGGATCATACCAGCCGGGACCCCAGAACGGGTCGTACCAGCCCCAGCTCCAGCTCCATCCGCCGGGATACCAGGGGCTGTACCAGTCCCATCCCCAACGGAATGACCAGTAAGGGCTGTAATAGCCACCCATCCACCAGGTATTGTAGCCGAAGCCACAGTTCCAGCGGTTGAGGTACATCACGTCGTCGGGATCGTAGACAAGCACAAGGGTGTCGAGCTGCTTTGCAACACGTTCACGTTCTATGTTCTGACGAGCCATCTCGTCTATCTGGTCCATTGAGAGCACCACAGCCGGTTCAGGCTGCGATGACCGATATATGCCGTCCTGGAACCTCTGAGACGAAAAGTCAGATGTGGTTCCGCATGACCCCAATACGAAAAGTAAAGGCAGTAAATATGCGATGCTCCGTTTCATATTGAATCTCCTATTAAAAAAGTTTATATCTTTGCAATCACAATTATTATACCAAAGCTCATCCTACGGATGTAAGCCTTCTTATAGTAATAGATGCAAATTTCGGAAAAATCCGCAGAATTTCAAGTACAATATGGCAAAAGAGGTTACAAAGCGCTCAGAAAACTATTCACAGTGGTATAACGATCTGGCGCTCAAGGCAGATCTGGCTGAGCAGTCAGCTGTCCGCGGCTGTATGGTCATCAAGCCCTACGGTTACGCAATCTGGGAGTCCATGCACGAGACTCTCGACAAGATGTTCAAACAGACAGGACACCAGAACGCATATTTCCCGCTCTTCATCCCCAAGAGCTTCTTCAGCAGGGAGGCAGAGCACGTTGCAGGTTTCGCGAAGGAGTGTGCAGTGGTCACACATCACCGCCTGATGAACGACCCCAACGGAAACGGCGTGGTGGTCGACCCTGAGGCAAAGCTCGAGGAAGAGCTCATCGTACGCCCCACATCCGAGACCATCATCTGGAGCACATACAAGAACTGGATCACCTCTTGGCGCGACCTCCCCATCCTCTGCAACCAGTGGGCAAACGTAGTGCGCTGGGAGATGCGTACCCGCCTGTTCCTCAGGACCGCAGAGTTCCTGTGGCAGGAAGGCCACACGGCACACGCCACCTCTGAGGAGGCTCAGGCTGAGGCCATGACAATGGTCCAGGTGTACGCAAAGTTCGCACGCGAGTACATGGCACTGCCCGTGATCGTCGGCCACAAGAGCCCCAACGAGCGCTTCGCCGGTGCACTCGACACCCTTACCATCGAGGCGATGATGCAGGACGGAAAGGCTCTGCAGGCAGGTACCTCGCACTTCCTCGGCCAGAACTTCGCAAAGTCATTCGACGTGCAGTTCACCAACAAGGAAGGCAAGCAGGAGTACGTATGGGCAACATCATGGGGCGTTTCGACCCGTCTGATGGGTGCCCTCATCATGGCTCACGGCGACGACAACGGACTCGTGCTTCCTCCGAAGCTCGCGCCCATCCAGGTAGTGATGGTTCCCATCTACCGCACTCAGGAAGAGCTTGACGCAGTCCTTGAGAAGATGAACGAGATCAAGAGCCAGCTCGAGGCTCTCGGCCACAGCGTGAAGATCGACACCCGCGACACCCTCCGCCCCGGTTTCAAGTTCGCAGAGTGGGAGCTCAAGGGCGTTCCCGTACGCCTTGCCATGGGCGCACGCGACCTCGCTGCAGGCACCGTCGAGGTTGCACGCCGCGACGAGCTCACCAAGGAGACCATGCCCATCGAGGGCATCGCTCAGCACATCGACGTCCTGCTCGGCGACATCCAGCAGAACATCTACGACAAGGCTCTCAAGTTCCGCGACTCCAACATCGAGAAGTGCGACGACTGGGAGGAGTTCAAGGCCAAGATCCAGACAGGAAAGTTCCTTCTCTGCCACTGGGACGGCACAGCCGAGACCGAGCAGGCAATCAAGGACGCAACCAAGGCCACCATACGCTGCATCCCTATCGACAGCTGCGTCTGCGAGGAAGAGGGCAAGTGCATCTACTCAGGCAAGCCCAGCAAGCAGAGGGTGGTATTCGCAATCTCTTACTAAACAACTGATTGAACATGAAGAAATTAGCTCTTACGATAGCATTGATCGGCGCTGCCTGCGCAGCATACGCCCAGGACGCCCAGAGCATAGCAGCAGAGGCTGCCAAGGCACTTTCAGAAGCAGCACCCGAACAGGCCGCAGCTCCCGTGAAGCCCAGCTACTGGACCACGTCGGCAGTATGTGACCTCGGCTTCAACCAGACAGGACTCTGGAGCTGGGCCGCCGGTGGTTACAACACCCTCACCCTAAACGCTGGTCTCGACCTGCAGGCGAACTATGCGAAGGACCTGAAGGCGTGGACTAACCGCCTTCAGCTGAACTACGGTTTCCTCTGGTCAGCCGACAAGAGCAATCTCCTTCAGAAGAGCACCGACCGTATCTATCTTGAGAGCAAGCTCGCATACAGGACCAGTGCCACCAGCAAGTGGAACTATACTGCATCATTCGACTTCCGCAGCCAGTTCACCGACAGCTACGACACATACGTGCAGGAGGATCCCGAGAATCCCAAGTCTCCCTGGACTGGAACGCTCAGGTCAGGCTTCTTCTCTCCTGCCTACACCAATATCGCACTCGGTATCGAGTGGAAGCCCACAGCATGGTTCAACGTCAACGTGGCCCCTGTATCAGGAGGCATCATCTTCGTGGCAAACGAGAACCTTCGTCCCAACTATGGTATGAAGCGTATCGACCAGGAAGGCGCCTACAAGCCCGCCCTGTTCCAGTTCGGTGCCCAGGTGAAGATCAACGCCAAGGCCATGCTGAACGACAAGTTCACATACGACACCCAGCTCGTTCTCTTCACCGACTATCTTGACAATCCTTTCGTGCACAACCGTGTTAACTGGGACAACAAGTTCACCTGGCAGGCAACCAAGTTCTTCAAGGTTGACCTCAACACCTGGCTCATCTACGATCCTATCGTCAAGATCGACGGTGTTGTCAGCAAGGTGCAGTTCAAGGAGTTCTTCGCAGTGAACTTCACCTACACCATCAAAAACAAGAAGTAAGTGCGCATCCTGCTTGCAGTAAGCGGCGGGATCGACTCGATGTATCTCGCGAACAGGGCTCCGGAGTTATTCCCCGGGGCCTCGTTTGCTGTTGCACACTGTAATTTCAGGCTCCGCGGAGCCGAGTCTGACTCAGACGAGGCTTTCGTGCGCGAATGGTGCGCGGAGCACGGTGTGGAATTCATCACGACCAGCTTCGACACGGCGGAATACGCCGCGCGCGAGGGCATCTCCATCGAGATGGCAGCTCGCGACCTGCGCTATGGGTGGTTCGCCCGCATCTGCCGGGAAAGAGGTTTCGATGCGCTGGCCACGGCCCACAACGCCAACGATAACGCAGAGACGCTGATGCTGAACTTGCTCCGCGGAACTGGTTCAAAAGGACTCCGCGGAATGGCACGTGAATCCGTCTTACCGTGTCCGCCAGCAGCTTGCCCGGCAAAACTTCCGCTTCGCTCCATCCCTCCCACTGACTTCGTCAGCGGGCCCCTCCCCCTAACGCGTCCGGGGGTGGACACGGTTTTGCCCGGGCAACTGCTGCCGTCCCCTCGGAGGTCAGCAGCCGCTAGGCTGCCGGGGGGCGTTACGGGGGCAGAGCCCCCGTCAAAAGAAAACAGCAGCGTCAAGCTGCTGCGGCCCCTGCTTGGCACAAGCAGGGAGGCGATCGAGAAGTGGATGACGGGGCACGGGCTCCAGTGGCACGAGGACAGGACCAACGCCGAGAGCGAGTACAAGCGCAACAAGATACGCAACTGCGTCTTCCCCCTGTTCAGGGAGATCAATCCCAGCTTCATCCAGACCCTGGGCGCCGACATGCGGCGTTTCGCCCAGGTCGACGACATAGCCGAGGACTATTACCAGGAAGCCCTCGGCAAAGGCATCTACAATGCCGCCGAAGGCTCCATTTCAGTGCCTGCACTCCTTGCTCTGAAGCACTGGCAGTATGTCCTGTGGCGCCTGCTGGAAGGCTGTGGCTTCAGCCAGCAGACTTTTGAGAAGCTTGTGGAACTGCTGCAGCGCTACAAGACCGGCCCCATGGGTACGGTGACACTGAGCGGCAAGACTTTCCAGTCCCCCACCCACAGCATCGTGGCCGTGGGCAGGAAGCTTAGAATTGTATCCAGTCCAAATCCTTGATGTCCCCCTTGAAGGGCTCGTGCCTTGTGATGAAGCGGATGTATCCGTTTCTGGGCACTCTGTTCGAGAAGCACCATTCGATACCCTTGAATCCGACGATGTCCTCATCGCCGAACCAGATTTCGCGCGCGGTGCCGACAGTCTGCACGTATGTGCCGTCCTCTTCATAGAGACGGAACTCGAAGGTGGTCACGTACTTGCAGTCAGGGCGGTCGTCGACCACACCGTCTGAGAATGCCGGAGCCACGAAGTAGCGCCTGGGGATGGGCACGATCTTGATGAAGCGGTCTCCCCTCACACCCCAGAAGACGGGCTCGTTGAGCTCGTATGTGAACCCTGTAGGATACTCGAGCTTCATCTTTGCGCGGGGCTGCTGGTCAGAGAGGCGCACGGTGCACTCGTTCTTGCCGGGAGTGTAGCTGGATATCTGATACAGCTCGCCCATGTGATAGTTGCGGAACAGGAAGGAGTAGTTGTTGATGAGACGGTCCTGATACTTGGCGGTCTCGGTGTTGCTTATCTCCTCGGGCATGTTGTATGAGCGGAGGGCGCCGATGTCGGCAAGCTCGACTGCCTGATGGCGGCGTCCGGACTGCCAGTAATTGCAGAGTTCGTTCCTCTCGGCGGCCGTGAGACCAAGCATGTCCTCGACACTGTTCGTATCTATCATCCTGCTGACATTCAGCGTGGTACGGCGGAGGTCGAAGGGCCAGTTGGGATCGCCTGCGATGAACCAGTACTGACCCTGGAAGGTCTTGTAGGCTACACCCTGCTCAAGGTCGGCATACAGCAGGCCTTCGGGGCTGAGGCTCTCGATGAAGGTTCCGTCGGGCTCGTATATGTTGGCGGCCACGGTGTACAGAGCGCCCGTCCTGGAATCAGGCACGGCGAACTCGGAACCCTCGTCGGCGTATTCGAGCTCGAGGCGTATGAAGCGGTCGTTGTAGCGGCCCCAGTCGATGATCTGACCGTCGACTGTGCGCACATTGTTGAGGGCGACTGAATAGCGGCCGCTGGGTTCGGCATCCATGCAGTAGATGGTGTTGGCGGTGAGCCTCTCGCCTATCCTGCGATGCCCGTAAGCGAAGGCCTTGATGTCGTCGCCACCGGTTTCGTAGGGTATGGTGCAGGGCACTGTGCCAAGGTAGAGCGAAACGCCCTTGCTGTTGGTGGACGTGCCGTAATGTATGACCTCGAGGTTGGGGCCAAGAATCTCATAGCCCGAGCCGGAAGAGGAGATGCCGTAGTTCACCAGGTCCTCGACTATGTTGCCGTCACTTGAGATGATGCCCACCTTGCGGGTAGCCTTGTCCTTGACTATGGCTTCGCCGTTACGGTTGAAGGAAGGCTGACTGTCGAACTGGGGAGCCCAGATCTCATTACCCTCATTGTCGTACACGCCCCAAGCATAGAGGTCGGTGTTCGTGTAACGGCCGGGATCGGTCAGCTCGAAGTATCTGTTGGCCATTATGAGAGACTGCTTCTCGTTTATTGCCACGTCTATGCACTCTATGGGCAGGACTATGCCGCCCTCCGTGTTGATGACGCCCCAGTACTTGGTCTTGTCTTCCTTGATCATGACCTCGGCGACTGGTCCGTGGAACTTCTTGGCATTGTTGAACTGCGGAGCAATCACCCAGCTCTTGCTCTCGTCCTGATAGCCGAAGAGCTTGGTTGCCTTGTCCTTCACGGGCTTGAGGGTCTGTGCTGCTGCAGGCAGGCATACTGTCGCAGCAAGCAAAATGGTAGTCAGAATTCTTCTCATAATGCACAAATATAATCAAAGTGCCTAATAATTCGTATATTTGGCCCCTCAATAATGAAAAACAAAATCAACACTATATGAACAACCTGATCAAAATGACATTGATTGCCGCAGTTGCAGCCGTATCAGCCGGTTGCGCCCAGAAGCAGGCCGACTTCAAGTACACCGTCGACCAGTTCGCAGACGTGAAGATCATCCGCTACACCATCCCCGGATGGGACGAGCTGACCCTCAACCAGAAAGCCTACGCATACCATCTTTCCGAGGCTGCAAAGTGGGGCCGCGACATACTCTGGGAGCAGAACTGCTGCCACAACATGGAGCTCCGCCACGCCATCGAGGACATCCTGAACAACTACAAGGGCGACCGCAAGTGCGACGAGTGGCAGGCCTTCGAGCTTTATGCCAAGAGAGTGTTCTTCGCCAACGGCATCCATCACCACTACGCCGAAGACAAGATATTCCCCACCTGCACCCAGGACTACTTCAGGAGCCTGCTTGATGCCGTAGGCCGCAGCGCCGAGGCAGAAGTGCTCATCCCCTACGCATTCGATCCCGACCTGTACCCGCAGCGCCGCTGCACTGCAACGACCGGCGACATCGTGGCTCAGTCAGGCGTGAACTACTACGAGGGTGTGACCCGCGAGGAAGTGGAGGCCTACTATGCCTCTATCGAGGTCAAGGACGACCCCACCCCCATCGCATACGGTCTGAACACCAAGCTTGTGAAGGAGGACGGCAAGGTCGTGGAGAAGCCCTGGAAGAAGGACGGACTCTGCGGCAAGGCCATCGAGAAGATATGCGAGGAGCTTGCGGCCGCATCTGAATTCGCCGACAACGAGTCGCAGAAGCGCCAGCTCGCCCTGCTCATCGACTACTACACCACCGGCGACCTCCGCACCTGGGACGAGTTCAACATCGAGTGGGTCAAGGACACCGTCAGCAAGATAGACTTCGTGAACGGCTTCATCGAGGACTACAACGACCCTCTCGGACGCAAGGGCGCATGGGAAGGCCACGTGAACATCAAGGACGAGAAGGCATCAGCACGCACCGAGATCCTCAGCAAGAACGCACAGTGGTTCGAGGACAACGCTCCCATCGACGAGCGCTTCAAGAAGAGCGAGGTCAAGGGCGTGACCGCCAAGGTCATCGATGCAGTCTGCCTCAGCGGAGACGCATACCCTGCTACTCCCATCGGCATCAACCTGCCCAACGCTGACTGGATCAGGCGCGACCACGGCTCAAAGAGCGTGACCATCGCAAACATCTCCCACGCATACGACTACAGCGCCGAGGAGCAGCCCAAGAGCGTGCTCAAGGAGTTCGCCTACAGCGAGGAGGAGATTGCCCGTTCAAAGCAATACGGTTCATACGCCAGCGAGATACATACCGACCTCCACGAGTGCCTCGGACACGGCTCAGGCCAGCTCTTGCCCGGTGTTTCAAGCACAGCCATGGGCGAGTTCAGCTCAACTCTCGAGGAGGCCAGGGCCGACCTCTTCGGCCTGTACTTCAGCGCCGACCCCAAGATGGTCGAGCTTGGCATAATGCCTGACCAGGAGGCCTACAAAGCCGAATTCGACAGCTACATCCGCAACGGTCTCATGGTGCAGTTCAACCGCATCGAGCTGGGCCGCCAGAACACCGAGGCCCACATGCAGAACCGCAAGCTCATTGCCGAGTGGTGCTACGAGAACGGCCAGGACTTCCACTGGTGCGACGAGAACGGCTGCAGCTACATCAACGTGATCGAGAAGGTGCAGAAGGACGGCAAGACCTACTTCACCATCACCAACTATGAGGCTCTCCGTGAACTGTTTGCAGAGCTGCTTGCAGAGATCCAGCGCATCAAGAGCGAGGGTGACTACGAGGCCGGCAAGGCTCTCGTCGAGAACTACGCAGTGAACATCGACCCCGAGATACACAAGGAAGTGCTCGAGCGCTATGCCGCACTCGACCTCAAGCCCTACGGCGGTTTCCTCAACCCCGACATCGTGCCGGTGGTCAAGGATGGTGCTGTCGTGGATTATGTCCTCAAGTATCCCGAGAGCTTCCTCGGTCAGATGCTGAACTACGGCGCCAACTACAGCGCACTGTAGGAAAAGCTCATGGCAGAGGCCGGCGATGTCTCCAGCGAGGCATCCAGGCCCAGAGCCTTGAGTTCATCGAAGAAATACTGCTCGAATCTATGCTCCCGTGTCTTGCGGGAGCAATTTATTATTGTCCTGCCCTTGAAGTTGAATGCAGTGATGGCGCGGGACATCCCGGCCTGAGAGCAGATGCGGAAATCGACCGACTTCACTTCTAACTCCAGATCAGAGGGGAGATAGATTTCGCCGAGATTGCAGAAAGTCATGCAACCTCGTGTACCGGGCACGAGCTTGCGACGCATGTTATCGCGGTCAGCCAGGCACGCAAGGGTGTCTTCAAGAGAATACTCGCCGGGGGCGACTGAAACCGACTGGAACTTTCCGAGATTGCAGGGGCTGACGGATACTGCCACTCCCGCACAGCTGTGTTTCATGAAAAGGTCATCATTCAAAGCCTCGGCCTGGGCCTTGAGCACGAGAGCCGCAAGTAGGTCTGTCGTGGTGCGGCCCATTGACGATGCCACTGCCATCAGCTCAGGAAAAGGCATGGAGATGCGGATATTGGTACGCATTGCGTGACGCAGCCTGCTGCTCCTGATGGTGCGCGTCCTGCGGAAGCGGTTCAGCACCGGACGGAGAGCGCGCTCGGAATCGGCGGAAGATCCATTGAATTCAAGATCGAGGGCGAAGGTCGGATTGAATGATATGTTCATGGCAGCGATGTTTTCGTTTCAACGGATGCAAAGGTACAGCCATGGCAAGGCTCGGGAAAGAAAATGTCATGGAACAGCGATTTTTGTGATTAAAACGAGGAATTTATGACTAAATCCTAGAAAATTTGTGACGAAAGAAGAAAAAGACTATTTTTGTCACAACAAAATTCGTGACCAATGATAACGAAATCCCTCTATAAGTTCCCGGCCCAGCTGGTGCACATCCTGTGTCTTCCCGCCTTCTTCATGCTCTTTGCGCTCCTGTACAGCCCTCAGGCGCTGGACACGCTGCTGCATACTGCCGAGAACGCCTATAGCTTCAACGTGTTTTCGTTCCATCTCAGTATATGCACCGCAATCATCATCGTGCTGCTCTGCATCACACGCATCCTCATCCTCTATCTGTTCCGGACAAGGATAAGCCTCAACATTGCAGGCTATGTGGCGTGGTGCCTGGCCGAGATAGTTGCGATGTCGGCATTCATAGCCCTGTACATATCCCTCATGAGCCCCGGGGAGTCCGACTGGTTCCAGTTCCTCGGCGTCAGTCTCAAGTGCATGCTGGAGACCATGGCATTCCCCTACATAATCATAGCGCTCTCCTACTGGCTGAGCGATGCATTGAACAGGGACTTCACTGATGAGGGGAAACGGCTGAAATTCTATGACAACAGGCACCTCCTGAAGTTCATCACCGCCGCATCGTCGATCCTGTGCATAGAGGCTCACGAGAACTACATCATAATCCATTATGTGGAGAATGGCGCCGTCAAGAGCTACGAGGTCAGGAATTCGATGAAGAACATAGAATCCATGTGCGAGCAGGCAGGCTTCGTGCGTGCGCACAGGTCTTTCATAGTCAATCCGTCCCACGTGACGGTCATCAGAAAAGACCGCGGGGGTTTCTACTTTGCGGAGCTTGATTCAGCATCCGAAAGAGAAATCCCCGTGTCTAAAAAGTATTACGAGAAAGTGGCTTCCTCGCTGCTATAGCTCGTTCTTGAACGTCAGCGTGATAATCTGGTCATAACAGCCCTCCGGCTTTGCAGGAAGGGTCAGGACGATGCCCTCAGGAACCTGAGAGAAAGGCACCTTGGCACCACCGTCGAACGCAACGGCTGACACAAGCTTATTTCCCTTGACAGGAACCAGGATGGCATCAGCATGGTCGAGGACGTGCACGTACAGTTCCTTGCCCTTCTGGGTAGTGGCGCCCCAGCTCTGCTCGGGAACACAGCCACCGCGGGTTCCGTAGATGGTGCTGCCGTATTTCTCAAGCCACTTGCCCATTGCAAGAAGGCTCTCTACAGAGCTCTCAGGCAGGGTTCCGTCAGGACGGGGGCCGATGTTCAGAAGAAGGTTGGCATCCTTTCCTGCGGTACGTACAAGGTACTTGACAAGATACTCGGGGGTCTTCACGGCCTCGTCATTGACCTGATAGCCCCAGGAGTTGCGCAGGGTCTGGCAGGTCTCAAGAGGGAGCCTGTCAGAAACTACGGACTCAGCTGAGAAACCGGTGGTGTTCTGGCCGGGAACATCCTTCTCGAATATCTGGATGTCCTCACCCTCGAACACGGGACGGTGATGATTGTTGCCGACCAGGCAGGCGGGCTGCAGGGAGTGGATGAGGTCGTACTGCTCGCGCAGGCGCCAGAGCTCGCCATGAGCCTTATGGTCAGGCAGATACCTGTCCCACATACCGTCGAACCAGATGCAGCCGATGGGGCCGTAGTTGGTCAGCAGCTCGGTGAGCTGTGCACGCATGAAGGCCTGGTAGTGATCCCAGCTGTTCTCGTCGCCATCGGGGCGCTCTGACTTCTGACCGGTATTTCCGCGGGGATAGTAGTCGTTGCGGCCCCAGTCGAGATGTGAATAGTAGAAATTCAGGGTGATTCCCTCCTTGGCGCAGGCCTCGGAGAGCTCCTTGAGGACGTCACGGCCGAAAGGAGTGGCATCCACGATGTTGTAGGGGCTTGCCTTGGTGCCGAACATCGAGAATCCGTCATGGTGACGGGAGGTTATGGTGATGTACTTCGCACCTGCGGCCTTGAAGACCTTGACCCACTCCTCAGCATTGAACTTCGAAGGGTAGAATCCAGCTGCAAGGCGGCTGTACTCATCGTAAGGGAGGCCCCAGGTGTTCATTACCCACTCTCCGTCGGAGAGCATGGAATAGATTCCCCAGTGGATGAAGATGCCGAAGCGGTCCTCGGTGAACTTCTGCCTTGCGGCAAGGTTCTCAGGTGCAGGCTCGTATGCCTTCTGCTGCGCCGACATTCCCGCAGTCATTGCAAGGAACAGGGCGATGATGGTAAGTGTTCTTTTCATTATTTCTTGCTTATGATTGCAACATAACCGCCGCCGGATGCAAGGTGAGCGTGGAGCTTCCTGCACTTGCAGAGGTCCTTGGTGTACTTCTTATAGTCCTTTGCGACCTTGTTTGCGTTCACACCGTCCTGGAAGATGGTGACTGTGTAGTCGCCCTCAGGGAGGAAGTCGCACTTGATGTCGAGGTCACGCTCGTCCCAGTTGCCGAGAGCGCCTACGTACCAGGTGTCGCCGCTGCGGCGTGCAATCACTGAATACTCGGCCACCTTGCCGTCAAGTGAGATCGTCTCGTCCCAGATTTCAGGAACCTCGGCGATGAACTGAGTGCACTCAGCCTCATTGAGGTAGTTGGTGGGAGCGTCGCAGAGCATGTTGAGAGGTGATGAGAACACGACGTACATTGCAAGCTGGTGGCAGCGTGTACCCTGGCTCATGGCCTCGTCCCATACAGCACGGAAGTTGTCCTTGTTGGCGTTGTGCATGGCGCCCTGGGTGTAGTCTGCGGGACCTGCGAAGAAGCGGATGTAAGGGAGGGTCACGTCATAGGTGACCTGGTCGCAATGGTCGTTCCACTTCATGTTCTCCTGACCGTAGATGCCCTCGTAGTTGATGACGTTGGGATAAGTCCTGTGAAGGCCTGTAGGCTTGTATGTTCCGTGGAAGTCCACCATCAGATGGTACTTGGCCGCGATCTCGGCAGCCTGGCGATGGAACTCGACGACGGGCTGGTCGCATGAGTCCATGAAGTCGACCTTGAAGCCCTTGATGCCCATTTCAGAGTACTTCCTGCATGCGCCCTCGATATCCTTTGAGAACGGGCCGTAGCCTGCCCAGAGGATGATGTCGACGTTCTTCTCCTTTCCGTAGGCCACAAGCTCCTCGAGGTTGATCTCGGGAACCACGTGGAAGAGGTCATCGAAACCGACTGACCATCCTTCATCCATGATGATGTAAGGGATGCCGTTGGCTGAAGCGAAGTCGATGTAGTACTTGTAGGTGTCGTTGTTCACGCCTGACTCGAAGTCAACGCCGTAGATGTTCCAGTTGTTCCACCAGTCCCAAGCGACCTTTCCGGGCTTAACCCAGCTGTAGTCGATGGCAGGGTCGGCGGGTGTGGCAAGGCGGTAGACCATGTCGTTGTCGGCCAGTTCCTTGTCCTGACGGGAGATACCGATGAGTCTCCAGGGGAATGAGCAGCCGGCCTCGCACTTTGCGATATAGTCAGCGGTTGAGCGAACATAGAATGAGCGGCCGTCGCCGTCACCTATGTCCTTGCTGGTGGGGTACTTGGGGAAGTAGCCCTCGAGCGCGTTGTTGCAGTCGCCGTTGTAGAGGAACATTCCGGGATAGGCAAGAAGGTCAGCCTCGCTGATGCAGAGCTTCACGCCCTTGGGAGCATCGATGAGGAGGGGAAGGAAAGCGAGGTGCCTGGTGTCCCACGCTGCGATGTCCTGATACTTGTACTGGTTCTCAAAGGAGTTGTGGAGCTGATCGTCGAACTCACCCTCGTCGTTCTGGTTCACGTAAGGGATGAATGCGTTCCAGTCAGCGGGGAATGCGAACTCGACCTGCTCGGCCTTTACCTCGAAAGGCTTCTTGCTGAGGCTCACGAAGCGGTATGCAACGCCGTCGTCGTAGGCCCTGAAGAGAACCTTGAACGTTGCGTACTGGAGCTCGATCTGGTTGAAGTTGTCCTGGACCTTTGCCTTGCGGTAGATGGGGGCGTCGATGGTCTGGTTCACGCTGGTCTTGACGGCCTTGCGGAACTTGACCTGTCCGTTGTATGCGGTGCCGTCATTGAGAGTGAGCGAAAGGTGTGAGGGTGCAAGCACCTGGTCACCGTCTACGCTTACGCTGTAGCTGATGGCTGCAGGGTCGATGGCTACTACGATGCTTCCGTCAGGGGAAGCGACGCTGTACTGCTTAGGAGCGGCAAAAGCAAGCACGGAAAGTGCGAGAGCCGCGATTACTGTGGCGATTCTTCTCATGACTGTCAATTACTTCTCAAGGTCAGAAAGGCTGAAGGGGAAGCATCCCTGGCCCTCAGCGCCCCAGGTAAGATTGAGCTGCTGGCCTTCACAGTCCTCGAAGTACTCGACCTGGATGATGTGGGTGCCTGCCTCGAGCTCGGCAACGCCGAACTTCTCGCCATAGGTGTGTGAACCGTCGTTGTCGACGATGACCTTCTGGTCGATGATGAGCTTCGAGCCGTCGTCAGATCCGAGGAGGAAGCGGAACTTGCCAGCCTCCTTCACGATAAGCTTGGATGTGAAGAGAACGGCGAAATCATCCTCTGAAGGATCGAAAGGAAGCTCGTCGAGAGTGAAGTTGGAGCAGTATCCCTCTGCTGCGGCGCGGCCGAGCTTTGAGAAGTCGGGAAGGGTCTCGCCACGATAGTTCCTGTAGAGCTTGTATGCGATGGGAGCATATCCCTCAGGTGCCTGGGCATAGAGAAGGTTCTCCACGACGTCAGAGTACTGTCCGTTCTTGTAGGTGACTGCCTTTACGACAGTGTTGCCGTCGATTGCGAAAGGTCCCTCGTATTTGGTAGATTCTACAGTGGGGGTACCGCCGTTAAGGGTGTAGTAAACCTCTGCGTCCTCAGCGTCCACGGTGATGGAAACCTCCTGTGCTACACCACGGAAAGGATGTACGAGAGGGATGGGGGTGTATCTCTTGTCGGTAGCGGGCTCGAAAGCCTGTGACATGAACTTGCCGCGGCACTCAGCGGGCATCTCGATGCCGAGAAGGCCGCCGATGGTGGCTGCGATGTCATAGATCATGTTGGCGTGCTCCATGACCTTGCCCTTGGTGACGCCCTTGCCGTACATGATGACGGGAACCTCAAGCTCGCTCATGTTGTCTCCACCATGGCCGTGGCGTATTCCGCCGTGGTCGCCTGAGATCATGATGACTGCGTCCTTCATCATGCCCTTTGCCTCGAGCTCCTTGACGAACTCGCCGATGAGCTGGTCGCACATGCTGATGCAGTCGTAGTATCCCTGGTTCTCGTGACCGAATGAGTGGCCTGCGTGGTCGGTTGCGTCAACTGAGATGAAGATGAACTCGGGCTGGTCCTCGATGTACTTTGCGAATGCCTTGCGGAGGGTTGACTCGCCGTCATCGCACTTCTCTGAGTAGTCGAAGGAGTCCATGTCGTACATTCTGATCTGGCCTGCCCACTCGTAGAAGCCGTAGACCTTTGCGTCGGGACGCTGAGCCTTGATGTCGTCGAAGATGGTGGGGAACATCATCTTGTTGTTGTAGGCAGCGGGCTCGATCATGCGGGTCTCGTACTCCCAGCTGTTGTCTGTGACGCCGGTCATCTCGATGGGGGCGCCTGAAACCATGCACATCCAGTTCTGGCTTGATGAGGTCTCGCGTGCCACGCGGGTGTGAAGTGAGACGGCACCGTTCTCGATCATCCAGTTGAAGTTGGGAGTCTCTGCCCTCTGGAGACCTACGGCGCTGAATGCGTCAAGTCCGATGTAGATGACGTGCTTTGCACGGGGAGTCTTGTCCTGGCAGCATGATGAAGCCACCAGTGCGATGCCGAGTACGGCTGCAAGGATTGATTTGAATTTCATTATTGGATTGATTTTGGTTATTACGTAGTAATAGACTGCAAAGTTAGAAAAATAAAGACTCTTTATGCAAGAATGTGTTTCGCAATATGCGCATTAAACTCTTCATAATACGAAAATCACACCTTTTCTTTCCATGAGTATAAATACTATTCCCTATCTTTGCCGCCATGAAAAAAGCGATCATCCTTCTGGCGCTGACTATGTTCTGCGCATGTAGCAAGACTACAGACGACAAGTATTTCTTTGACGGAAAGCCCTCTGACGAGGTCCTGAACAACTATCTCGACCGCGCCATCACCATGATGGGACTCCTGACTGACGAATATCCCGACAAGGACGCCGACATCGACTTCATCGTCGAGACCGGCACCAAGTTCGTAGGCCGCGCAGTATGCATCTGGGGCGGAGAGAGCAGGTTCAACGACCCTGAATGGCTCAAGAAGGCAAAGGACTATGCCGCTAAGGTTCACGAAGCCGCTCCCGACGTTGTCCTGCAGGGCTGCTGCTTCGAATTCATGACTTACGAGATCGAGAAGGTCGGCATTCCCGCCTGGGCATTCGAATCCCTAGGACTTCCCGCCGAGCAGAGGAACTTCGACCTCGAGGCGATGCTCTACCCCGACGGCTCATTCGTTGGTCACTGGGGCGACGGCAACAGCGTCCCCGACATACGCCAGACCGAGACCCAGCTGTGGTACTCGTTCCTGATCGGCAACTTCGTGGAGATGGGCTGCGAGGGCGTACACCTCGGCCAGACCATGCTCGTGGGCGACCAGGACAAGGATTGGAAGGCCTACGACGAGTTCCTTTCCAAGATGCACGCATACTACGACCCCAAGGCCCGCCGTCACTATGTGATGTATGACGCTCACGCCGGAGAGGAGGGAATGTTCACCCCCGACGGCCGCAGCGTGCTCGATTACAACGCATTCCCGATGCGCATAGAAGAGACCCCTGAGAACGGATACCTCACGGCTCAGCTCAGGCGCGGCTTCACCGACGCCATGTACGGCACCTATCCCCACCCCTACCTAGTGGAATTCGACAACTGGGGCACGAGCAGCCATCCCGGCGAACCGTCCGACCGCAGCAACCCCGACCTTCCCTTCTGGGAGCAGATATACATATGGGGATACGACGAGATCACCTGGCTGTACAAACTGCCCGAGCAGCAGAGGCAGGAATGGCTGAAATACGCATTCCACTGGATCAAGGAGAATGACCCGTGGTGCCACCTGCAGATGCCCGGAACGAGAGGCCAGGCACGCTCGATCGCACCTACAGAAAACGTTCCCGACGGCATGAACCTGACGGAGACGATAAAGGAACTCTGGAACGAATAAGACAAAGGGGCTGCGGTTTGCAGCCCCTTTTATTGTATCTTTGCACCATGAAACAAGCCATTGCCCTATTTGCCTTGCTGTCAGCACTTGTGTGCTCCTGCAGCGGGCCCGTGAATGTGGAGACCGAGGCCGGTCCGGTCAGGCTCAGCTGCTACACCCCCGGCATCGTGAGAGTCGAGAAGCCGCTTGCCGGAATCCAGCAAGGAAAGGACAGTTCCCTCTGCGTCATATTGCAGCCGCAGAAGGTGCGCCGGAGCGTCTCGAAGTCCGGCGGGCAGGTGACCCTTTCGACCGATTCACTCATTGTAAGCGTCTGTCTGGCAGATGGTTGCGTAAGCTTCTACAGGCCGGACGGCTCCGTGCTGCTCTCAGAGAAGCCTACGGCCGGCGAGGGCGTGTCGCAGACCTTCCGGCTGGACGACGACGAGGCCATCTACGGCCTCGGGCAGCACCGCTACGGCAAGCTCAACTGGCGTGGCGAGACGGTCGAGATCTTCAATAAGAACATGGATATCAGCATCCCGGTGCTGCACTCATCCAAAGGCTGGGGCATCTACTGGGACAACACCGGCAGGGGCATGTTCGAGGACGGCCCCGACGGAATGACCATATCCTCAGAGAGCGGATGCAGGAAAGACTACTACTTCGTCTACGGCGGCAACGCCGACGGAGTCATCGGGGCTGCACGAACTGTCGGGCTGTGCGCCCATGAACGCCCTGTGGACCTACGGTTTCATACAGTCGAAATGCGGCTACTGGAGCTGGGATGAGATGAAGGATGTGGTGGCCCGGCACAGGGCACTATGGCCCTCATTTGTGAAGACTTCCTACAATTACGAGGACTTTGCCCCGCATGCAATTCCCGCCCGATTTTGGGCAATATGGACTGCCGGCACGAAATGGCAGTAGAAGTATCTGCGTAGATGTCTCACGACTATACACGAGCAAAGTAACAAACTATTCTCTCGCAAACTGGAGCAGAAATGCCTACACAAATATGTAAACGTCCCCACATGCGACAGAAACACGCTTTGGTTGCTGATTTGCGATTAGCTTAAAGATACCTGTTTGTGGACGTTTGTGACACAAAACCACATCTTGCTATTTTCGATACAGACCGTTTTGGGGCTGCTGCGTGAAGAACGGACACAACTGGAACATAAATATATCTTATCGTAAGCGTTCATCGTCGTTTTTCCACGCCTGTCTGAGAACGTCCAATATATAGATGGAGCACTTGTCACGAACTGACAGTGCCCCAAGGGCCGATCATTTATGCCACCAGGGGTGCCAGAACCAGCATTCCTGTTTTTCCTATGGACTTTTTAAGTGATTTCAGCTCGGCCTTCTTTGCAAGATGCTCCTCAAGCGTCTTTCCCATGGCCGCGCCGTCTATTCCTGCCTGGCAGAGGAGCATATAACTCTGCTTCTCGATTTTGAGGTCGAGGTACAGCTCCACATAGCAGACCATGTCGAAGAAGCATTCCGGCTTGAACTGATCTCGTACTGCAATAAGATACTGACCCGTCTTGGTTGATGTAAAAACACCTTTACGTATTGCCGAAAGTGTCTGCACGTCGATCGAAAGGCTGTGGTCCATCCATTTGTATATCCTCCTTTCACCATATGAAAACAATATTGTGAAAAGCGCAAGGAACAGCGCCACCGCGATGCACATCAGGAGCAGAGGATCCGCAAGCCTGCTTTCCTGGGCATGATTATAAGCCAGATGAATGATTAAGGAAGGGACGAACGATACTGCAGCACTTGCCGGCAACATGTGCATGGCTTTGTCCAGAACAAGCAGGAACGTGCCTGCCAGAGCCGTGCATCCCATATGCAGGATTGCGCAGCCGAAGCCCCTTACCAGTGCTGTTCCAACCAGCATCTGCGGATTGAAATACAGGTAGATCAAATTCTCCGTCAGAGAGAAACCGGCGCCGGTTGCAGCACCATAAATAAGGGCTTCATGCAGGAAAAATATCTTTTTCCCTGAAAGCAGGAAGATCACTGCCTGCCCCTTGAGGATTTCCTCAAGGACGGGGACTACATACGGAGGTATGTCCGTTGCCCGGCTGAGCATGAACGTCCCGAAGCAGCACAGCAGACCAAAAGCAATGCAGGAGAGCAGTATCTTCCACTTCGCCAGCGAGAAGCTGTCAAGAGCCCTCAATATCAACAGATACAAGGCAATGGGCAGAAGTGAAAGCAGATAATTCATATTACGCAAAAATACTGTATCTTTGCGGGAAATTAAAGAATATGAAAAAGTTTTTTTCCTTGTTTTTCATATTGGCTTCAACCGCCGCTTTCGGTCAGGTTGAATCATATCAGACAACTATCTACACAAGTGACGAACTCGCCGATGAAATTCAATCGGTAGTTGACGAGAACCAGAGCAGGGGTCTCGGGGCGGATATGTTTGCCGCCGGGGCCAACGCCTTATTGGGGATAGGCACGGGCTATATATCTTCGGCCATGGACTTCAGCGTCAATTTGATCGGCCAGTTGGTCACAAAGAATGCCGAGCACAGGGAGAACTGGGAAGAAACCATAAAGAAGGAGAATGAATATACGGCCCAGATCAATACGATTGCAGAGCTGAATGATTTTTACGACAGCATCTCCTTCGATGGCCCTATGGACCCGAAGGGCATGAGGTTCAACGGCATAGGATGTCTGAAAATGCATGACAAGGATACTTCCTTCTTCATGTCATGCCACATCAACAAGGACAAAATCTACCGCATTGTCAATCACTCCAAGTTCGAGCTTGTGCTTGACACGCTTGTCATCAATCCTTTCAAGTGCAATCTTCCCAACACGAACCTCGACATTCCGTTCTCGTTCGAGCAGAGAGGCAGCTTTACTTTGAATATCGCCTTCACTCTTTCTTCGTCATGGATGGACCAGCTTCCCCAGATGAACAAGGATCAGGTCCTAGGATCTTTCTCACTGAACATCCCCATTTCAAAGGACGATCTGGCTAGCGATGGCATGTTCAGGTATATCCGAGTGGAGGAAGAGGAACCCAAGTACGATATTCTCGGAGAAAGTTTCATAGTACCCCGTTCCTATATGAGCATCAGGGACAATGATAACAGGATGAGGCACACCTGGGGAACAGGAGAATACAAACTGTCCATGGTGATTGTCGAGAAATGCGGGATCAGTAAGGAGTATCGGGAAAACTGGAAGAAGGATTATAAGCTGCGCAAGAGAATGCAGCCTAAAGAGACTATCTGGAAGGGCGGCTGGAAGATGGTGACTTCACAGAAATGGGACGAAATCGGGAAATCCTGGGTGATTACCACACTGAAGGCTCCCGCCGACGTCCTGACCGACGCTATCAAGAAGTAACGGATCAGTTCACAAGACTGACCCCAGGCAGCACATTCTGCATGATCTGGTTGACATCCATCGATGAAGACAGTTCCGACGCCATGCACAGGTATTGCAGGGGCCTGCCATTCGTAATGGATGCCGGGAGAATATTCCCCTTGCTGCTCCAATAGTCAATCTCCTTTCCATCATTATTCATTGCGGCCTCCCTGGCACAATATCCGACCCACAGATCCCGGGCATATGCCAGATCATGGTATTCATCTACATCCTTTCCACGCAAGAACAAGTCCACGTCGTTGACATACTGCTTGCCGACGCCGACCTGACGGTCTACCATAAGGAATGCAAGGGAGAGATTCTGTGAAGCCAGCTCATAGTTGATTGAAGACTTCTTTCCTTCAGCTATCGCATTGAGGGATTCCAGGGCCATGGCCCCATTGTCCATTGCGTTGCAGGCAATCTGCTTTATCTTCAGCATCTGCCCTACTGAAGACGCCAGTTCGTCTTTTCCTTCGGATGCAGCGGCAGTGATGGAAACAAGTTCGTCGAATTCCCCCATAAGCGAAGTGAGCATGGTAAGGGATTCCACGGCCTTGTTGAATTCGGTGGTGTCTTTCACGACCTTGTCATGAAAGACGCTCATAGCGGGACTCAGGCTCTCCATACGGGACTTGTCCGCTTTGGAGACATCACCGCTCAGGAAGCCGTCCTCGGCCACAAGGCCCCTTAGCAGGAAGCATAATCCGAAGCCCACGACGGCTGCAAGTATCAGGTAGATTACGAAATTTATCTTTTTAATATACATGGTCTTCCTTTTTTGCTGATTTGAACTGCAAAGATATTACGAAAGATGATTAATTACACACATTTATCGTATATTTGTCCGTGTTTTCTAAAAAAAGAACGGCCTGACCATATGTTGCGGAATTGTGTATTGCTATTTGTGTCCCTGTTGTTTGCGGCTCGCGTGTCCGCACAGCAATCTGCGGATACTATGCAGGACAACCCGCTTTCATCTGTTGAAAAGGCACTGGGAAACTTCGAGAGCATCGCTGAAGCGCAGAGCTTCCTCCTTGGAGAGGATAGCCCGGAATACGCCACGACCCTGAATGACATAGGTTATTGCCATTCGATCCTTGGTGATTATAACAAAGCTTTGGAATACCACCGGCAGGCCGCCGAAATCCGCAGGTCTGCCCTTGGTGAGGGACATCCTGATTATGCCACCTCCTTGAACAATATAGGCGGCTGCTATTCCGAACTGGGCGACTTTGGCAAGGCGCTGGAATATCACCGGCAGGCCGCCGAGATCCGCAGATTGGCCCTCGGAGGGGACCATCCTGATTATGCCGCTTCCCTGAACAATATAGGCGGCTGCTATTCCGAACTGGGCGACTTCGGCAAGGCGCTGGAGGCTTTCCAGCAGTCTTCTGACATTCTCAGATCGGCATTCGGTGAGAACCATCCGGATTATGCCATCTCTATAAACAACATCGGCTACTGCCACTCGCGCCTGGGTGATTTCGGGAAGGCCATCGAATATTACCGGCAGTCTTCCGCGATTCTGAAAGCGCTCGGTGGCGAGAACCACCCGGACTATGCCACTACCATAAACAACATCGGTTACTGCCATTCACGTCTGGGTGATTACAGGAATGCCCTGGAACTGTATGAAAAATCCCTGGAAATCCGGAAAGCCTACCTCGGCGAGCGCCATCCGGATTGTGTGGCACCGCTCAGAGGCATAGGAATATGTGATCTCAATCTGAACGATTATGAGTCGGCATCCAATATCTTCAATAAATTCTATTCCCTGCTGACTGCAAATATCCTGAACGATTTCGGATATCTCACCCACAGGTCACGAATCAAGTATTGGGACATGTACTCACCATACTTCCAATATCAGCTTCCTGCCCTGACCGCAATTTTGCAGTCATACCCGTCTTTCCTTCAGACAGCATATGACGGTGTGATATTCAGCAAGGGTCTGCTCCTGAACGCCGAGACCCAGATGCGGGCTCTGATACTTGAAAGCGGCGACGTGGATGTCCTGACTATGTATGACCGGCTCTGCCTGAACAAACAGCAGCTGGGCAAGGAATACGAGAAGCCCGTGGCCGAGCGTCAGATCGATTCCCTCTCTGCGGCCTGTGACTCGCTTGAGATGGAGTTGATACGGAGGAGCAAGGTGTTCGGCGATTACACCAGGAACCTCCGCATCAGATGGACGGACGTACAATCCAAGCTCACCGACGATGACATCGCCATTGAGTTCCTGACCGTTCCCATGGCAAAGGATGTCACCAAATACTGCGCCTTGACGTTAAGGAAAGGTTACGACGCCCCTCACTTTGTTGAGCTGTTCGATCTCAAGGACTTCAAGGCTTTGTCAAAGACGGCGGGCATCAATACTATATACGGCAATCCGAAACTGTACGACCTGGTCTGGAAACCCCTGGAAAAGGAGATCGGAACTTGCGGAAACATCTATTTCGGTGCTTCGGGAGTCCTGTACCAGACAGCAATAGAATATGCCGACAACGGGAACGGCCCTCTGTCCGAGCAGAAGAACATATATCGTCTTTCATCTACCCGGCAGCTCGCCACGATAAAGGGAAAGGGCGATGCCAAGACCGCATCGATATACGGAGGCCTGCAATACGGCACACCTATGGAGACGCTGGTCGCCGACAGCAGGAAGTATTCGTCCCGCTCGGCGGATGACGACATCTTCTTCTGCGTCGATTCCCTCGACCTCAGGGGATTGAAGGACGGGCTCGGTGCAGCCGATCTACCTGCCACGCTTGCAGAAGCTGGCGGCATCGCGGACACGATGGACAAGGCGGGCTATGAGGAGACCCTAACCACCGGCGAAGACGGCACCGAAACTTCCTTCAAGGCCCTGTCCGGCCAGCGGAAGAAGATCATACATGTGGCAACCCACGGCTTTTACTGGACGGGCGATGATGCTGAAAAGATCGGCCGCATGATCGGAAGGCTGGAGCTCATGGAGTCCGGCAACGAGAACAGAATAAAGGAAGACAAGTCCCTGTCCCGTTCCGGGCTGCTGTTCTCCGGTGCCAACAATGCACTTAAGCAGGGATATAGGAAGGTGGACGGTGTGAATGACGGCATCCTTACTGCAAGGGAGATTGCCGGAATGGACCTCAGGGGAACGGACCTCGTGGTTCTGTCTGCCTGCCAGACAGGTCTTGGAGAAGTGAGCGGCGAGGGCGTGTTCGGCCTTCAGCGCGGCTTCAAGAAAGCCGGAGTGAACGCACTTATGATGAGCCTCTGGAAGGTGGATGATGAAGCGACATCCATGCTGATGAGGGAGTTCTATGACAATTACCTGTCAAAGGGCATGGATCTTCAGCGTTCCCTCCACGAGGCACAGAAGGCAGTCAGGGAATACGAATGCGAGGTGGAGGTGGACGACCGGGACAACGGCGAAGGCGGACTGCTGATCGACAGGCTGAACAACAATTCTGAAAACCTCGCCGGACCATCTGAAGTCAGGACGGTAAAGACCCGCAAGTTCCAGAACCCACGGTACTGGGCCGGCTTCGTCCTACTGGACGCCATGGACTGATACTAGAATCGCGCATCCTGACTCGTCGCTGATAGTCTACGATGCCTACAGCAAGGCCGCCCGCGACCTGTACTTGAGCTTCGTGGAGAAGAACTTCTGGCCCCTACGGCATCGACGGCTGGTGGCTCTGCCTGCGGACTCGACAATGAAAGTACCGACATCACTGTCCACTACAACGGCAGCCTTGTCACAACCAGATTATAACAGATCATTTCACTGGCAGCGCACGCTGGGTCTTCAGATCCTTGTAGAAAGCAGTTCTATCCATAGTTTCTCGTTCTTCTGCGTAGGGAACTCCACGAAGTCTCCTTGCAGTTCTTCCGTGCTGCCGTCAGAATGACGGACAAGGACAGTCTGGCCGGGCCAAGGGTTCTCCATCCTGCAGGGCCGTCCCTGTTCGCTCAGCAGTTCCACGTCCCCGATCGTCCCTTCTTTTATGGAAGCGGACACCAGGAACGCGCCGTTGGCACGCAAGTGCCTGAACGATGCGTCCTGCGAACGTACCCAGCACGGGAACAGACGCAATGTTCCTTCGAAGCTCTGCATCAGCATTTCATTGATGGTGAACGGCACTGCGGCCAAAGTCTCGATGCCGCCGCCCGCCGCCACTATGTAGCAGTTGGGATAGCTGCCCATCTCGATGCGTTCTCTCAGATACTGAAGGATCTTCTCGGGACTGAAGCCAAGCCGCGCGGCACCTGCATAGACCGTCTCGACGCCATTGCTCATCGATCCGCCCCAGTCGCTCCCCTCCCTTGTGGTCCAGTGGTTCATGTCATCCAGCATTATTCCGCTGTACCTGGCATCGGTGAGCGGGCCGGAAACCATGGGAGGAATGAGCACTCCGTGCATGTGGATGCGGTTGAGACCTGAGGGCTTGAAATCCTCACTTCTCGAATCGGCACCCTTGCGGTCAGAGTTCTTCAGGCTCAGCCTGCCATCTTGAGCATAGCCTGTCGGGAAGTCACTCAGGTTATCCAGGATGTCCTGCCATCTGCTCCTCCTGTCACCGTCGACATCCAGCATCGAGCTGATCTCCAGCGCACCGCGCATCACCATGCGGATGAGGCCGAGGGAGCAGGTGGGGTTCACGTCATTGTCGCTGCCTCGTTCCGGCCACTCCTCATAGAAGCAGTCGTTCACTGATTCATACTTTCCGTTGCGCAATACAAGATAGTCCTCCCAGAATTCGGCACAGCCCAGGATGTATGGATAGATCTTCCGGGCATATTCCTCATCCCAGGTGGCATAGAAACGCATCATCATGTTGACGGCGCCGAAGGACGCATTGGACTTCTGCCCCCAGAACATGTTACCGCCATCCAGCAGATGGTCCGTGTACCCGTACTGATCATCCATCTTCTCGTCAGTATCCGGCCAGGCCGCAGATGAAAGCCCGAGCGGGCCGATGCCGACGGGATAATAGAGCCCCCGGCAGCCCAGCAGTTCCCGGGCATAGTCCCTGCCCTTCTCCATATAGTCAAGGAGGGGCTGGTCATAGTTCTCTGTCAGGGTTATGTGATTGCTTGAAAAGCACCCCCAGTACGGAGACTGATAATTGTAGTTCAGATGATAGTCACCGGCCCAGGCAGTCTCTTCGCTGCAGATGAACGGCCCCCATAAACCCGGAGCGAACTTGCCGGCGCGGCTGCTGCAGGCGAGCAGATACTGGGATTGATAATAGTAGCGTTCCATCCATTCGTCGCCGATATCGACATGGGACAGGTTCCAGAAGGCTGACCACCACGAGCGATGTGCGTCCTTCAGGGCGGCCATGTCCTTGCCCAAGCAGCTGCGCGCCTCACTTATCGCCTTCTCCTTCCACTCCGGAGTGTCGATGTTCGTGTATACAGCCAATACCAGAGTCTGTTTCTTGCCAGGCTTCAGGGTCAATGACCCGGTGGCATGGTTCAGGGCCAGTGCCACATGGGAGTCCCATTGCAGACGCGGATTGTCACAGAAACTTCTGGTCATCCAGCTGCACCCTTCGTCCGTGCCCTGACTGATGACTGATGCCAAAGGGCCGTCTTCGGTAGGCAGAAAAGCAAGATCCAGCGACATTTCTTTTCTGGAGGCCAGCTCTATCACAACCTTGTTGTCGGTTGCTGCCACCCATGCCGTCACGGACAGTTCATTCTCCGGCAGCGTGTAGGTCGCCCTGATCTCAGCGCTGCCGGGAAGCTGTTCGGCATGATAGGCTCCCGAGGAGATGACGTCGGAGCTGAGCAGCAGTGCACCCGGAAGGGCCAGTCCACCTTCCGGATATGACTGCAGTGCACGCCAGAAGTCATTCTTCCCTATGAAGAATGTAATGCCCTCTTCCGCGGTCTTCATGGTAAGACCGATGTCTCCGTTTCCGGCCAGAGGAGCATCGGCTGTCATGTCTGTCGGAACGTGGGCGGGCCATTCGGTGAATTCGGCCTTATAGGCATCCAGCTCGTTCAGAACAGGATCCTGGTGTGTGGCGCAGCCGCAGATGAGCACTGCCGCGGCCGCTATGAGAAGTGCATGTTTCATGTCGTATCATTGTATAAGATGAGCTCTGTAAAAACCCCAATAGCAGTCTCTCATGATATGATAATTGTGTTCAAACAGTATTCTGATCACATTGGGCCTATCTCCGCTATTTTCGTAACTGATGATTAATCCCCCATCCTCTCCTTTTGTACAATGTCTGTTGATAAATGCATCAAAATCCTCAAGAGCCTCGTCCTCAAGATTCTTGTTGACCGGATACTCAAGAAAGTGTAAACTCAAATCGACTTTCTTTCGTATGCAGGCCAAAAGGAAAGAATCAAAATTCCTGAACTGAGCAGAATAATGCTCCGGATATATGATGTCATGCAGCAATACATAATCCGGGCATACAAAAAGGCTATCACTGGTTGGAAAAACCAGAACCGGGTCATCGAGGTTACCAACCTGTTTTTCAGAATAATTCCTATATGGTTGAATGGTGGACAGGCATGATGTAGCAATGCACATCAGGAATAATAATTGAACTGATCTTTTCATGTCGTGAATTCTACTTTGATTCATCATCGTTCCCAGCTATTGGTATCTCTTATATATTCAAAGTCGAGCGAGAATACCAGCGATGCGCCACAAATATCACGAGCATAAGGAACTACATACGCATTTGGATATACATATATCTGAATGATTTCCGGCGCCGTACGAATCTTCCTATTTGGCCCAGTCCGGAAATATCGGCCGAGCAACCTTGTTGCTTTCCAATTGCCAGTTTTATCATACTTATCAATGAAGTCCCACAGCACTTGTTCAATATCTCTTGTTAAGTATAGGGCTTTCTTGTGGATTCTGTATGGTGGTGAAATCAATTCCTTATGGTCAAGAGTATTATTGATGTCATAACCCCAAGTGCCAGGGGGAGGTGGGGGAGGCAATAAATCAGTAGTATCCTGTATCGACAGATCAGCATCCTGTCTCAAATACCCAAATGGTTCTGTATGATAACATACAGTAATCCTGTCGGGAAGGACGAAATATTCCTGTTCCCGGGGCCAATACAGTTTTTCAAATGCCTTGCAAAGAACAGTATCTATCGACGTCTTTGCAGCCACATCAGGATGTGTTTCACAAGACCAGGAATACCAGTCATCA
>JAKSKK010000015.1 GCA_024401745.1 Bacteroidales bacterium | reverse complement strand
CATATTGCAAGATTGAGAATCTTGAGTACTAACCGTTATACGAACCCAGCAGTTAGCCTTTCGGGAATGCAAAGGTAGGAATAAATTTCAATTCTCCAAAATTATTTTATCCTAAAAGGCGCATCTTCGTACAAAATATATCTTTTTGCCTTGCGAATCCACTTCTGCTCCTCGACTTTCACGTGTTCCTGGATCACATCGAAGCTCAGACGGCCGCGCAGGTACTCCTCTATCACGGGGTCGGCCACCTTCACGAACAGCGAGTCGTACATCTCGAACTGGCTGTACCTGTCGGCGAAATGGCGCATGAGCTGGAGGGTATGCAGCAACGAATGGTACAGCACGCCGGGCTGCAGCATTATCTGGTAGCCCTGGCAGCGCTCGCCCTTGTAGCGGCCGGCTGCGGGAGTGAATGAGCAGGGGCGCATCATCACACCGTGAGGGGCAGGCAGAAAGCGCACGTCCTCGGTCTTGATGAAAGGAGCGCCGAAATACTCGTACGGACGGGCAGTGCCGATGGCGGGCGTAATGCTGGTATTGTTCCAAAGGCCGCCGCCCGAGTACATCTCGCAGGTGAACATTCCGGGGATGTCGGATGCGGGCGCGATGGTCCATGGCAGCAGGTTCTTGCCCACGTCGGAACAGCGGGCGGAGATCACGTGCAAAGGGAACTTCGCGCCAATCTCATCGTAGTACAGGCAGCAGAGCTCGCCGAGCGTAAGGCCGTGACGGTGAGCCACTTTCGGAGTCCAGATATCGGATTCAATGGCGGGAATAGTACCCTCCACCACCCTTCCGGCGGGGTTGATATGGTCGATGATATAGATAGACGGGCCCTCGAAACTGCGGGCGCGCATGGCCAGCAGCTGCATCACGTCCCTGGTGTAGTTGAAATAGCGGGAGCCTACGTCCTGTATCTCCACTACAATGGCGCTGAGGCCTTCAAGGTCTTCGGCCGACCACTCGATATGGTTCGTGTCGGGCGTGAGCTCGGAGTCTCTTGGGATGAATATCTTTCCGAGGTTCCCGCGCTCGCGGAAGATGTCATAGACGTAGCGGCCCTTGGCAGGGTCCCAGCAGTTCTGCGTGCAGAACACACCGACGGTGCCGTCCATCAGCGCCTTGTCTACCTGGTCCTCTATGGGAGTGGTCCTGAAACTGAACATGCTATGCGTTGATGATGGAGTTTGCGATCGCTATCACTTCCTCCGCCAGTGCCTGGGCCTCAGCCTCGGTCTGCGCCTCGGAGTAGATACGGATAATGGGCTCGGTGTTGCTCTTGCGCAGGTGAACCCACTGCTTCTTCGCCTCGAAGTCTATCTTCACTCCGTCGATGGTATTGATCTTCTCGGAAGCGAAATGCGCCTTCATCTCCTCGAGTATGCGGTCGATCATCGCCTTGTCGGAAAGGTCGATGCGGTTCTTGGCGATGAAGTAAGGAGGCAGGGTTGCCTTGTATTCGCTCACGCTCATCTTCTTGTGAGCCAGCTGGCTGAGGAACAGCGCCACGCCTACCATGGCGTCGCGGCCACAGTGGCTTGCGGGATAGATCACACCGCCATTGCCTTCGCCACCTATGAGCGCGTTCACTGCGTGCATCTTCGTGGTCACGTTCACCTCGCCGACAGCAGCTGCATAATAGGTGCCGCCATGGGCCTCGGTGACGTCGCGCAGCGCGCGGCTGCTGGAGAGGTTGGATACGGTTGCAAGGTCCTTCTGGCCTTTTGCCACTGCGCAGTCGAGCAGATAGTCGGCAACTGCAACGAGGGTGTATTCCTCGACGAAGGGCTCGCCGTTCTCGCAGATGAAAGCGAGGCGGTCGACGTCAGGATCGACGCTGATTCCGAGGTCGGCGCCTTCCTTCACGACGGTCGATGAAAGGTCTACAAGATTCTTGGGGAGCGGCTCGGGATTGTGGGCGAAATCGCCGGTAGGCTCACCGTTAAGCGTGATGCACTCCACGCCAAGTTTCCCGAGCAGACGCGGCATGATTATGCTGCCGACGGAATTGATGGCGTCGAGCACAACCTTGAAGCCGGCCTTGCGTATTGCCTCGGCATCGACGTATTCGAGCCCGAGCACGGCATCGATATGCTCGTCTACGAAGTCGTGCTCCTCGATATGTCCGAGCTCGTCGACGGGAGCAAAGTCAAAGTCCTCTGACTCTGCGAGGTCAAGGATGGCCTGGCCCTCGGCGGCAGTGAGGAACTCGCCGTGTTCGTTGAGGAGCTTGAGGGCGTTCCACTGGCGGGGATTGTGGCTGGCAGTGAGGATGATGCCGCCGTCAGCGCCGGCGAAGCCCACTGCAAGTTCCGTGGTGGGAGTGCTGGCGAAACCGCACTTCACGACGTCGACGCCGCAGGCTACAAGGGTTCCGCATACAAGCTGCTCGACCATCTCGCCGCTTATGCGGGCGTCACGGCCCACGACGATCTTGTATCTGCCGCCGTTGGGCTGGGGCTTGCGCTGAGGAAGGGTTGCACAATATGCGTATGTGAACTTGACGATGTCTACAGGAGTAAGGCCTTCGCCTTTAGGTCCGCCTATGGTTCCGCGGATGCCGGAAATCGATTTTATGAGAGTCATGCTTTCAAAATTGTTTTACAACTTGTAAAGATAGTGATTTCTTATGTATTTAATTCCTATATTTGCGGCCGCTTTCAGCAAATACTTATGAAAATGCAAGCTTTCTGGACAATACTCCTGCTGGTAATATCCAACATCTTCATGACCATCGCATGGTACGGGCAGCTCAAGCTCTCGGAACTTCACATATCCGACAACTGGCCGCTGATAGTCATCATACTCCTCTCTTGGGGCGTTGCCCTCCTGGAATATCTCGTGATGGTGCCAGCCAACCGCATCGGCTCGAGCATCAACGGCGGTCCGTTCAACCTGATGCAGCTCAAGATCATACAGGAATGCATCTCACTCACCGTGTTCACGGTGATATGCGCCCTAGTATTCAAGAGCCAGCCCATACAGTGGAACCACATTGCAGCCTTCGGATGCATCATAGCGGCAGTTTTCTTTTGTTTTTTGAAATAAATTGCTATCTTTGCGCCCGATTTCAAAAACACTAGTGTAAAATGAAAACAGGAATCCATCCCGAAACCTACCGACTTGTAGCTTTCAAGGATATGTCAAACGAAGATGTATTCATCACCCGTTCATGCTGTACCACCAAGGAGACCATCATGATCGACGGTGTAGAATATCCTCTTTACAAGCTTGAGATTTCTAACACTTCTCATCCTTTCTACACCGGTAAAGTCAAGATCCTTGACACCGCCGGCCGTGTTGATATGTTCTACCAGCGCTACAAATCACGCAAGAAATAATCACTTGCTACAGTATAGGTTGAAAAATCCGGTGCACAAGGTGCTCCGGATTTTCTTTTTTGTGCCAATTCATTATATTTGCAACAGATAAACATTGGAAACATGTCAGTAATAAAGAAAATATTCAGCTGGACAAGCGTTCTCCTGATACTTGCCCTGGCGGCTTTCTGCTACGTGAAGTTCTACTTCGTGTTCGGCGAGGGTGTGAAGGCCGGTGAACTTAATCAGATAATGTACAAGGGATGGGTCTGGAAGACTTACGAAGGACGCCTCATCCAGAGCGGCTTCAAGGGAGCCAAGACCGGCGGCAGCATCCAGTCTAACGAGTTCGACTTCAGCGTTGTGGACAAGCACCTGGCAGATTCGCTGATGCGCTGCAGCGGCAAGGTGGTCGAGCTGCACTACAAGGAATACCGCGGCGCCCTCCCCTGGCGCGGAATGCAGAAGTACATAGTCGACGACATCATCTCCGTACAGGAGACGAATCCGGTCACCAACACAATCCCGATAATAACCCCTGACGAAATATGATCAGACGCGCAATCGCAATATTAGGCGGAGTGCTCATGCTGGGCATTCCGCTTTTTTCACAGGATTTTCCCCTGCCCCAGAGCAATGAGGAAGGCATAGTATACGGCACATCCGTAAGCAGGAACGAATTCGGCATCGAAGGCGGAGTGTTCATCTCGCCCGACCGCACCAGACAGGCCGTCTACCGCAAGGACGAGAGGGCCGTAAGCCAGTTCCCCCTGCTGGACATCAACACCCGCACAGGCAGCCTGATGCACATACGCTACCCCATGAACGGCATGCCGTCGGAGCACATCGACCTCTGCGTGTGCGACACCCTGGGCAACATCCTCACCACGCTGAAAGTCACCGACTTCACCGATGAGCGCTATCTTACCGGAGTCACCTGGGCGCCCGACTGCCAGAGCATCTTCGTCCAGGTTCTCGACCGTGAGCAGCACCATATGCACCTCAACGAGTACAGCGCCCTTAACGGAGAGTTCATCCGCACCGTGCTTACCGAGGAGAACGAAGCCTGGGTGGAGCCTCTGGACCCGCTCTGCTTCATAGACAACGACTATTTCATCTACCGCACCGACAACCGCGACGGCTACAAGTCGCTCTATCTCTGCACACGTGGCGGAGTGGTCAGCAGGCTGACGAAGGTCGACGCCGATGTGGAGCTGATAGCATGGCAGGACAATTATCTCTATTATACAAGCGCAGAGAAGTCTCCTGTGGAAAACTATCTTTTCCGCATGAAGATCACCGGCAGGAGCAAGATCAGATATGGCAAGCCGGAACTGCTGACACCGGAACCCGGCTGGCACAGCATCCGCATGAACAGAGACCGTCAGAGTTTCACCGACTCGTTCAGTTCCCTCAGATCGGAGCCTGCGCGGTACAAGCGCAATCTTGACGGAAGCATAATCGAGAAAATGGAGATGAAGGCGCCCGCCTACAATTACAGCCAGTGCGACGTGATGATGGGCACGACTCCTTCAGCTGACGGCCAGTTCGACAACTACTACCGTCTCGTGTGTCCCAAGGACTTCGACCCCTCGAAGAAATATCCCCTCATAGTCTACGTTTATGGCGGTCCTCACTCACAGATGGTCAGGAACTCATGGATGGGACAGATACGCGCCTGGGAGGTAAGGATGGCCCAATTGGGATACTTTGTGTACGTACAGGACAACCGCGGAACGTCAAACCGCGGAGCCGCCTTCGAGAAGGCCATAAACCGCGCCTGCGGACAGGCCGAGATGGCAGACCAGATGGCCGGCCTGAAAGCGTTGCTTGACCGCTGCCCCTGGCTTGACCGCGACCGCATAGGCGTTCACGGCTGGAGCTACGGCGGATTCATGACCATCAGCCTCTTCACCAACTACCCTGATGTGTTCAAGGTCGCTCTGGCCGGAGGTCCCGTCATCGACTGGAAATGGTACGAAGTCATGTACGGCGAGCGATACATGGACACCCCCGAGACCAATCCAGAGGGTTTCGAGCTCACGAGCCTGATGAACCAGACCCAGAACGTGCACGGCAAGCTTCTCATCTGTCAGGGAGCCATCGACAACACCGTTGTCTGGGAGCACTCCCTCAGCTTTGTGCAGAAATGCATCATGGAGGGCGTGCAGCTCGATTACTTCCCCTACCCCTGCGACGAGCACAACATGAAAGGAAAAGCCCGCGACCATCTTTACGATAAGATCACGGGCTGGTTCACTGAATATCTGTAGGGACCTTATTTCACAATCCTGGTCACCTTGAGGATGGTCTTCGGAACGTCGATGTTGTCAGCGACTGTTGCGAAGGCCTCTGCCTTTACGCCGTATGCATAGACGGGAAGCGGAGCACCTGAATGGCTGCCGAATGACCATGAGAGGTTGGAAGCGGCATTGTCGAGGTACTGGATGGCCTCTGAAGCAAGACGTGCTGTGCTTGAGTAGAGGTTGCGGTCTTCCTGAAGGTCCCTGTCGAGGAATGCCTCCTTGTAAAGCTGAGTGAAGTGCTTCTCTGCCCTGGGGTCAACGGGAACGGTGTCCCAGAGACCGAGGTTCTCCTTGAGAACGTTCTTGACTTCCTTCCAGCTTACGTCCTCCTTCTGGAGAAGGCTGACGATCTTGAAAGAAAGAACGTCCTTGGTAGCCTTCTGTGAGGCGAGAAGCTCAGGATGCATCTCATACTTGCCATAACCCATGGTGAGGCCGCCGGTCTCGTGGTCTGCAGTGACGATGATGAGAGTCTCGTTGGGGTGCTTTGCAGCGAAGTCGAGTGCGAGCTGTACTGACTCTGCCATGTCGTTCACCTCACCGATCACGCCGCCTGTATCGTTGGCGTGAGCTGCGTGGTCGATCATACCACCCTCGACCATGAGGATGAATCCCTTCTTTGCATAGTGTGAGTAGAGATGGTCGATGGCTGCCTCGGTGAAGTCGGCAAGCTTGGTGTCGCCAGGCTTGCGGTCAACTGCGTAAGGGAGGTCGTCTGAAGCCTTGGGAGCATTTGAGAGCATGATGACGCGGCCGTTGGTCTTCTTGTACTCCTCTTTTCCGCGGAATACGTTGATGCCGGCTTCCTTTGCCTTTGCAATCCAGTCGTCGTTGTACTGCTGGCTGTGATGCTCGTGAAGGAATGATGAACCTGCTGCGAAATCGAGCTTGGAGTCGATAAGCTGCTGGCTGAGGGTATCATAGTCGTTGCGGCTCTTTGAATGGCCGTAGAATGCTGCGGGAGTAGCATGGTTCACACCGACGCTGGTGGCGACACCTGTGCCCCAGCCCTTGGTCTGTGCAACTTCGAGAATGCTTGTGGTCCAGTTGCCCTCGGGGTCGACGCCGCATGCGCCATTCACGATCTTGGTTCCGCTTGAAAGAGCGGTACCTGCTGCAGATGAATCAGTTACGAGAGAGCTGGCACTGTATGTGGTGATGAGACCCTTTACAGGGAAGTTCCAGAAATTGGGATCAGGCTGCCCCATCGCACGGTTGTATGCAACGGCAGCGTAAGCATGGTTTGCACCCATACCGTCTCCGATGAAATAGAAGACGTACTTGGGAGTCTGCGCCTGCACGGCAGTGAACGCCATGAAGGCGGCGAAGATAGTTAAAAGTACCTTTTTCATTTTTAATTATAATACTGATAAAATTTTGCTATCGATTCCATTCCGCCGAAGAACTGCCTGAGCAGATAGCTCTCGTTTGGTGAATGGATTGTATCCCTCTCAAGACCGAAGCCCATGAGAAGAGGGTCTATTCCAAGTATCTTCTGCACCTCGGCAAGCACCGCGATGCTGCCGCCGCCACGTGAGGGCACGGGCTCTATGCCGTAAACCTCGGCAATGGCGCGGCTGGCTGCCTTGTATGCGTCGGAACTGATGGGAATCAAGAAGCCGTCACCTCCCTCGCAGGGAGTGACATTGACCTTCACGCACTTGGGAGCAAGTTTCTCGAAATGCTTCTTGAATAGGCGTGTTATGGTAGCGCTGTCCTGATTGGGGACAAGGCGCATGGATATCTTGGCGTGAGCCTCGGAAGGCAGCACTGTCTTGGCGCCGACTCCGGTATAGCCGCCCCAGATGCCGCACACGTCGAGGCAAGGGCGGATTCCGGTACGCTCCAGCGGCGTATAGCCCTTCTCTCCCCTGAGTGCGCGCACTCCGAGGAACTCCTTGTACTCCTTCATGTCGAAGGGAGCCTTGGCGAGCATCCTGCGGTCGGCACGGCTGAGATTCACAACGTCGTCATAGAAGCCGGGCACCGTGACGCGGCCGTCGGCATCGATCAGTGTACTGATCATCTCGCAGAGAACCTGTATGGGATTGGCCACGGCGCCGCCGTAATGGCCGGAATGGAGGTCCTTGTTGGGGCCGGTCACATCCACCTGGAGATATGCCAGGCCGCGCATGCCGCAGTTGATGCTGGGCACCTTCTCGCTTATCATGGTGGTGTCGGACACAAGGCAGACGTCAGCCTTGAGCTCGCTCCTGTGAGCCTTGATCCAGCCGGGAAGCGACGGGCTGCCTATCTCTTCCTCACCCTCGAACATGAACTTCACGTTGTGCCTGAGCTGGCCCGTGCGGAGCAGGAACTCGAAGGCCTTGATGTGCATGAACAGCTGACCCTTGTCGTCGTTCGCTCCGCGGCACCAGATGGCACCGTCGTGAATCTCGGGCTCGAAGGGGTCCGAATTCCACTTCTCGAAAGGTTCAGCGGGCTGTACGTCATAGTGGCCATAGACCAGCACCGTACGTGCTGCAGGGTCCACGGTCTTGCGGCCGAACACGACGGGATTGCCGGCGCTCTCGGAGACGCATGCCTCGTCGGCCCCGGCCTCCAGGAGTAGCTCCACAAGACGCTGCGCGCAGCGTCGCATGTCGCCTTTGTGCTCGGGCTTGGCACTCACTGAAGGAATCCGGAGAATGCTGAAAAGCTCTTCGAAGAAACGGTCCTTGTTCTGCTCTATGTATTCTTTCATACAGGATTACTTTATTACGCCAAGAGACTTGCCGACCTTTATGAATGCGGCGATGGCCTTGTCGAGGTGCTCACGCTCGTGTGCCGCACTGAGCTGCACGCGGATACGGGCCTGTCCCTTAGGCACGACGGGATAGTAGAATCCGGTCACGAAGATGCCTTCCTTCGCGATCTCGGCAGCAAACTTCTGGCTCAGGGGCGCATCGTACAGCATCACAGCGCAGATAGCGCTCTGAGTGGGCTTGATGTCGAATCCGGCAGCGATCATCCTGTCGCGGAAGTACTCGACGTTCTCCATCAGCTTTGTGTGGAGAGCATCGGACTCGCCGAGGATCTTGAAGGTCTCGAGGCCTGCGGCGGCGATCATGGGAGGGATGGAGTTGCTGAACAGATAAGGGCGTGAGCGCTGGCGGAGCATGTCGATTATCTCCTTGCGGCCAGTAGTGAAGCCGCCCACAGCGCCACCGAATGCCTTTCCGAGGGTACCGGTGTGGATGTCGATGCGGCCATAGCAGCCGAACTGCTCTGCAACGCCGTGGCCTGTAGGGCCTACGACACCTGCTGAATGGCTCTCGTCGACCATCACGAGGGCGTCATACTTCTCGGCGAGATCACAGATACTGTCCATGGGAGCGACGTTGCCGTCCATGCTGAACACACCGTCGGTGACGATGATGCGGAACCTCTGTGCCTGAGCCTCCTGCAGGCAGCGCTCGAGGTCTGCCATATCGGCGTTGGCATAACGGTAGCGCACGGCCTTGCAGAGGCGCACGCCGTCGATTATGGAAGCATGGTTGAGGGCATCGGAGATGATCGCATCCTCAGGGCCGAGCAGCGGCTCGAACACGCCTCCGTTGGCATCGAAGCAGGATGCGTAGAGTATGGTGTCCTCGGTATGGAAGTAATCGGCAATGGCCTTCTCGAGCTTGATGTGCATGTCCTGCTGGCCGCAGATGAAGCGTACGGAGCTCATTCCATAACCGCGTGAGTCCATGACGTTCTTCGCGGCTGCGATAAGCCTCGGGTTGTCGGCAAGACCAAGATAGTTGTTGGCGCAGAAGTTCAGCGCCTTGCTTCCGTCGGCTAGTGTGATTTCAGCTGACTGGGGAGAGCAGATGACCCTTTCCCTCTTGTAGAGGCCTGCCTCGTCTATGCTTTTAAGCTCAGAGGCAAGGTAATCTTGAAATTTTCCGTACATATTCAGATAGTTATTAGATTTCGCAGTTATATCATACAAAATTGCTCAATTTTGAGTAATTTTACAAACTATTTCAAACATCGTACGATGAAAAACATACTGGTAATTGGTTCAACAGGCCAGATAGGGTCTGAGCTCACAATGAAACTTCGCCGCGAACTTTCCGGCGGTACAACAGTAGCAGGTTACATCCCCGGTTCAGAGCCCAAGGGAAAGCTTCTCGAAAGCGGTCCTGCAGAATTGGCTAACGTATGCAACGCCAAGCAGATAGCCGACATCGTAGACAAGTACGACATCGACACGATCTACAATCTGGCCGCCCTGCTGTCAGCAACTGCCGAGCGCAAGCCGCTCATGGCATGGGATATCCAGATGAACGGACTCATCAACATACTCGAGGTCGCAAGAGAGAAGCACTGCGCGGTGTTCACCCCCAGTTCCATCGGATCCTTCGGCCCCGACACCCCGCGCGACAACACGCCTCAGGACACCATCCAGCGTCCTACATCGATGTACGGTGTCACAAAGGTTGCCACCGAACTCCTGAGCGACTACTATTACCACAAATACGGAGTGGACACCCGTTCCGTCCGCTTCCCCGGCCTGATATCCTACACCACCCTCCCCGGTGGCGGAACCACTGACTATGCAGTCGAGATATATTATGCTGCAGTCAAGGGAGAGGAATTCGTATGCCCCATCGCACCCGGAACCTTCATGGACATGATGTACATGCCCGATGCGCTGAACGCCGCCGTAAGGATCATGCAGGCCGACCCTCGTTACCTTGTGCACAGGAATTCATTCAACATCGCATCGATGAGCTTCGAGCCGGAGACCATCTACCGCGAGATCAAGAAGCACTACCCCGATTTCAAGATCCGTTACGAGGTCGACCCCGTCCGTCAGGCAATCGCCGATTCCTGGCCCAACAAGATGGACGACACCTGCGCACGCAAGGAATGGGGCTGGATTCCCAGATACAATCTGGAGACAATGACCCAGGACATGATACTCCACCTGAAGGAAAAGCTCCTTTAAGACAAACAATAAAGCCTGCTCGATGAGCAGGCTTTATTGTTTATGTATCAATTGACTAAAGCTCGCGGAACTTGGCGGCTGAAATCCTTGTTGACTTGAGGGTAGCGATCTCCTTTACCTTAGCGAGGACCTTCTCGTCCTCAACCTGCTCGATGAGGCGGTCAACCTGCTTGCCATCCTTGAGAACGTTGTTAACAGCGTCCTTGAGGATCTCTGCGGGAAGATTTGACATGCCGTACATTGCATACTGATAGGTAACGAATGCCTCGGCTGCATCGGTAACGTCCTTCTGCTCGATCTTGAGGTCCCACTTCTTCATGAGGTAGCCGCGTACAAGCTGCCACTTGAAATCCTCTGCGAATCCGGGGAACTCCTTCTCGATGTCCTCCTTGGTGAACTTGCCCTGGTTTGCGAACTCGAGCCAGCGCTTGAGGAAGGCCTCAGGAAGCTGGATGCCTGACTTCTTGATGTAGAAGTCGCGGATGTCCTTGTTCACACGCCACTCTGACTCAGAATGATACTGATCCTTGAGACGCTCGGAAACTTCCTTCTCGATGTCCTCGTCGCTCTTCTCCTCGTTCTTCTCAGCATAGAACTTCTTGAGGTTCTCGATCATGGGAGCCTTGTCCTTAGCTGATACTGTGACGCTGTACTGAGGGATCTCGTCTGACTTCTCGACCTCGAACTCGGGCACGGGTGCCATTGCAACGTCGAAAATGAAGGTGTAGTCCTTGCCGTCTGCCCACTCGAGCTCGGGCTGCTTCTCAGAGTTGAGAGGCTCACCTATGATGTTGAGGTTCTGCTCGCGGATGTACTTCTCCAGATTCTCACCTACAACTTCGTTCACTGCCTCGACGAGGATGCGCTCGCCATAGACCTTCTGGATGAGGGATGCGGGAACCATTCCCTTGCGGAATCCCTTGAAGTCAGCAGTGCGCTTTACCTCGTTGAACTTCTTCTTCTGGATGGCAGCATAGTCAGCTGCCTCGACCTCGAGTGTGATCTCGAGGTTCAGATCGTCGATTTTTTTCTGATTGATTTTCATGATGTACTATATGTTGTTGTTTTTGTCAGGGTAACTGATACGCTCATGATGAACCTGAGCGAGGAATGACTTGATTGTCGCCGATACGGTGCCAAGGTCCTTGATGGAGATGTCGGCCTCTTCGAACTGGCCCTCGGACCTCTTGCCTTCGATGATCTTGTCGACGAAGGCGGAGATGGACTCGGGAGAGTAGTCCTGAAGCGTACGGGACGCGGCCTCTATGCTGTCGCAGAGCATGAGTATGATCTGCTCCTTGGTCTTTGGCTTCTCACCGTTGTAGTGGAATGCAGGCTCGTCGGCAGGACTGCCGCCTTCGCTGAGGTGCTTGCCCCAGAAATAGCCTGTACGGGTGGTGCCGTGGTGAGTGAGGATGAACGCAACTATGCGTTCGGGCAGGCGGTTGCGACGGGCTATGTCCACACCGTCAGAAACGTGCCTTATGATGTCCTGGGCGCTGTGAACAGGAGTGAGCTTGCTGTGATACTTCTGGTCCTCAGGCTTGTTCAGAAGGCTCTCGTTCTCGATGAAGCACTGAGGGTTCACCATCTTGCCGAGGTCGTGATACAGGGCACCGGCGCGCACGAGGAGCGCATTCGCACCTATCGACCTGGCAGCGGCGTCGCTCAGGTTCATGACCTGGAGCGAATGCTGGAATGTGCCGGGAGCCTTCTGCTCGAGTGTACGGAGCAGAGGCAGCGAGGTGTCGCAGAGGTCACGCAGACGCGAGCTTGACAGCAGGTTGAAGAACTTCTCGAACAGGTAGATGAGAGGATAGCCTGCCACAGCGAGCATCGAACCGCCGAAGAGCTTCAACAGCACCTTGAACACAGGGCCTGCATTGATCAGGCCGAGAAGGTAGAAGCCCAGATAGGAGATTGCCAGCACCGCGAAGGTGATGAGTGCGACTATGAACTGGTGCCAGCCCTTGTTGAAGAACTGGAAGAAGTAGGTTGCCACAAGGCCGGCCACCACGAACATCACGAACAGCACGGCTCCGTTCGGTGCGAATATCAGCAGCGGGAACAGAGTGACTATGTAGATGGGAAGTATGACCTTGGGCCTGAAGAATGCCTGCAGATAAAGGGCTGCCAGAGTGAAGGGCACCATCAGCAGGGCTTTCTCGTTGGTCCGCACGAAAGCCAGGGCAAGAGTCGAGAACAGCAGGAACACAACCAGCATGTACAGGAAGCGGTTGTCGAAGAATATCCTGTTGTCGATGAAGTAGATGATGAGGAAAAGCAGTGACACGAGCACTATCGCGACGATGAGGTTGCCAAGCCAGAGGAAGAACCTCGGGCCGGCATAGCCCACGTTGGCCTCGTATTCCTTCTTGTATGAGTCGAGCATCTGCGCTATCTCGGCAGTGACCATCTCTCCGTTGGAGACGATCAGCTGGCCGGCGGAAACATATCCAAGCGTGGGAGATATGGCGCTCTCGTTCGACGAGCTCACGAGCTCGGTGGTCTGCTGGTCATAGTTGAGGTTGGGCACTATGAGGTCGAACACGGAAGCCTCCCTGAGTATGGAGTCCACGTTCACGCCTGGAGCGCTGCGCGACACGTCCTCGAGGAGCTTGGCGCGGGCCTCGCTGAGCTTGTAGACCTCAGCCACGGGTGTCTTGACCGCGCGCTTGTCCCTGTGCACATAGAGCAGCTCGGAATTGGAAGCCATGGACTTGCGCACACCTTCGTCGGTGAGTATGCCCTTGGCGTAGATTCCGCGCATGCTGGATATGACGGCGGACTTCAGGGAACCTATAGGCAGCGACTCGGCGGCCTTGAGGTTCTTGGACACGACGTCGTTGGAGAAGCGGTAGTAAGGCACGACGCTGTGCTGTGCCGACGCCTTCTCCTCCCTCATCTGCGCCTCCGACTTCACTATCGGGAAGTCGAACTCGGCATAGAGAGTCTCGTTCTTCCACTCACGGCCCTTGCGGTAGTCGTAGCTGAACGATGACTTGCGCGGCATCATCAGCACAAGCAGCACTACGCTTGCGGCGAGTGCCAGTGCCAGCTTGATCCTTTCGGTCTTCTCCATCGGCTGTGCTTATGCGTCGATGTTAGCGTAGTGTGCGTTCTCCTCGATGAACTGCCTGCGGGGCGGGACATCGTCACCCATCAGCATGCTGAAGGTACGCTCTGCCTGTGCGGCGTTGTCGATGGTGATCTTGCGCAGACGCCTGCGCTCAGGATCCATTGTGGTGCTCCAGAGCTGCTCCTCGCTCATTTCACCAAGACCTTTGTAGCGCTGTACGGTGTAACCCTTGTCAGAGCCCTTTCCAAGGCGGAAGGCGGCCTCTTCGCGCTGCTCCTCAGTCCAGCAGTATACCTCTTCCTTGCCCTTCTTCACCAGATAGAGAGGAGGTGTTGCAAGGTATACGTATCCGTTCTTGATGAGGTCGAACATGTAGCGGAAGAAGAATGTGAGGATGAGGCAGGCGATATGTGAACCGTCGACATCGGCATCGGTCATGATGATGACCTTGTGATAGCGGAGCTTGCTGAGGTCCATGTGCTTCTCGCCGGTCTCGTCTTCCTGTGCCACGGTTACGCCGAGTGCGGTATAGATGTTCTGGATTTCCTGTGAGTCGAATGCACGGTCGACTGCGGCCTTCTCTACGTTGAGGATCTTACCGCGGAGAGGAAGGATGGCCTGGGTCTTGCGGTCGCGGCCCTGCTTTGCTGTACCACCTGCGGAATCTCCCTCGACGAGGAAGAGCTCGCATATCTCGGGATCGTTGGATGAGCAGTCGGCGAGCTTTCCGGGCATTCCAGCGCCGCTCAGAGGGCTCTTTCTCTGGATGTTCTCGCGTGCCTTGCGGGCTGCGGTACGTGCTGTCGCGGCGAGCAGGATCTTCTCGACGATGGTCTTGCCGATCTTGGGATTCTCCTCAAGGAAGTTGTCCATTGCAGCTGCAGTGGCCTGGGAAACGGCTGAGGTGACCTCTGTGTTTCCGAGCTTGGTCTTGGTCTGGCCCTCGAACTGAGGCTCTGCGACCTTGACGCTGACTACTGCGGTGAGGCCCTCGAGGAAGTCACCCTGCTTGAGCTCGTCGCCCTTATACTTCTCCAGCATCTTGTTGCGGTCAGCATAGTTCTTGAGGGAGCGTGTGAGACCCATCTTGAAGCCCTGGAGGTGAGTACCGCCTTCGATGGTGTTGATGTTGTTGACGTAAGAATAGATCTTCTCGGAATAGCCTGTGTTGTACTGGAGGGCTATGTCGATGGGGATGATCTTGTCTGACTCGACGCACACGGGCTCGGGAGTGACCTTCTCGGCACCGGCATCGAGGTAGTCGATGAACTCGCTGAGACCCTTCTCAGAGAAGAAGGTCTCTGAGCGGTAAACCTGCCTGCCTGTAGCCTTTGACTCGCCGGACTCGTTGTCCTTCACGAACTCGTCGACGAGCTCACGCCTGTCGGTAAGGACGATCTTGATTCCCCTGTTGAGGAATGAGAGCTCGCGCAGACGGTTGGCAAGTGTGTCGTACTTGTAGACGGTAGTCTGGGTGAAGATCTCGGCATCGGGATGGAAGGTGATGATGGTACCTGTGTCCTCGCAGTCGCCCACGATCTGCACGGGGCCGAGGGGCTTGCCCTTCGAGTACTTCTGCAGGAATACATGGCCCTCGCGATGAACCTCGGCGACGAGGAGGTCGGAAAGTGCGTTCACGCAGGATACACCCACGCCGTGGAGACCGCCGGAAACCTTATAGCTGTTCTTGTTGAACTTACCGCCGGCATGGAGCACGGTGAGGACGACCTCGAGTGCTGAGCGATGCTCCTTCTCATGCATGCCTGTAGGGATACCACGTCCGTTGTCCTGGACCCTGATGGAATTGTCTTCAAGTATCTGGACGTCGACGGTATCGCAGAAGCCTGCCATTGCTTCGTCTATACAGTTGTCTACAACCTCGTATACCAGATGGTGGAGACCACGCTCCGAAATGTCGCCGATATACATTGAGGGGCGCTTGCGCACGGCCTCGAGGCCTTCAAGCACCTGGATACTGTTCGCGGAGTACTGCTCTTCCGCCTGTTTCATCTCTTCTGAATCTATCATTTTGGTCGAATATATAATCTTACAAATATACTTAAAATTCTACAAAGTCAGGGTGATTCCGCCGGTAAATATGCGGCCTGTCTCAGCGCAGGGATAATTGCGCCACATAGTCATTCCGAGAAGGTTCCCGGCCTCGGCCCAGAATCCCCATTTGCCGCTGGGCTTGAGCTCGGCGCGCACACCCAGGTTGACCCATCCGGGAAGCTCGGCCACGGTACCCTGGCGGGCGCTGCGTCCCTGAGCGAATACAGTGGCGTATATGCGCTTGTTCCAGTTGTAGGTGAAGTTTGCGCCGGCAATGACCGAAGGATCGCGGAGGAAGTCGACCTCCACCTTCTCGTCGTCGATTATCATCGAGGCGACATCAAGGTTCACGTCAGCCTCTATGCGCTCGTTGACGTATGAAAGGTTGAGCTTGCCGTATATGCGTGCGAACATCGCGGATGCATAGCCGTATGAAGTCTCCAGTGCGGCCTTCTCATAGTTCACCCAGCCGAATCTGAGGGCATACCTGAAAGGAGAGCCTGAATGGCCGTCGAGGCCCGCATATACATGGATCGACTCCTTGGTGACACCGGTGGTGGTGGCAGAAGCCAATGCACGGTGGAAGCCCTGCTTGAGGGTGTAGAAGTCGGTGATGTACTGGCCGCCGGTGGCTCCGGCATAGACGGTGATGTCGTCGCTCATGGCGCCAAGGCTCACCCTCACGTCGGGAGCGATGCTGAACTTGTCAGTATAGTCAAGCCTTACGCCGGCGCTCACGTTGAGGATGCCATAGACGAAGTCGTAGTGAGGCGTGAGGCTGAAGTGAGGCAGGGCCACCGTGGTCTCGCCTGCATTGAAGCCGTAGCAGCGGGCCGCGAAGTCAAGCTTGATGCGGCCTGCTCCCCTGCCCATGCCGGCGCTGCCGTCGATGCCTGCGGAATACTCGTTGTAAGAGAGCTGAGACATGAAGGAATCCTCGTTACCCATGAGGTACTCACCGAAGACGTTCACCTTGTATGCGACGGGAACGGCTCCCACTGAAGCCACGCCCACGTTGCCGTGGACTGCATGCGTCATTGACCCGATGTACTCCGGCTTGTCGCCGGTGCCGATGAAGTCGTATGATGCGGCGGCCTTGACCTCAGCCTTGTCGAGAGTCCAGCGGGACTCGACTCCGAACTTGTCGGAAGCGTCCCAACCCGAGAACTTCTCCTCGCCGAAGCAGCTTGATGCGCCGCCCATGTAGTTTCCTATAAAACCGCGGCCGTTGTTGAACACGCTCACAGCACACTTCCCGCTGCTCACGGGAGCCCATACGAAGTCGAGCACGGGATGCATGGCATAGCCTGCACCGGCCTTCATGTAAAGCTTGCGGGCATTGTATCCGCTGGCCTCGGGAGTCACCTTGATGGAATAGGGAGAGAACTCGTATGCTCCCTTGTAAGGAGACTCGAAGACCGAATAGTCGAACTTGTAGTCGAAGTGAAGGAGTGAATCAGGAACGAGCATCTCCATGGTCTGCTTGTTCACATCTGCGGCATGCGAACGGTAGTCGTTGGTCACAGACACTGTTGAATTCACACCCTGGGCTGCGGCTGAGACAGCCAGAGCCACGAATACTGATATTGATAGCAGCTTCTTCATATCTCTTTACTTTGCTGCGAGACGCTGAAGTCTCAGTTTTACGTTCTCCTGTACGTCATCACTCTGTGACTGAGGCTCATAGCCGTCACGTATGCTCTCGAATGTAGCCTTTGCCTGATCGCTGAGGCCACGCTCGATGAATGAGTCGCCGAGGGTGATGAAGGCCTTGGCAAGCCAGTATGACTGGTCGCCTGCTGAAGCAGAGAAGTCATATACGGCATTCTCGACTGACTGGAAGTCGCCGGTGTCGTACATGTTCTGGATGATGATATACCTGGCCTCGGCGCCCTCTGCAGTCGAAGGTTCCTTGGCAAGAGCCCTGAACATTTCCATGGCCTCGCCTCTGCGGCTGGTGAGCATGTATGACTTGGCCTGAACGTAGCGGGCCTCCCTGCGGGTCTCTGCAGAAGACTTGAGGTCATCTTCAACCTCCTTGGCGGCGCTGATGGCATTGTCGTAGTTGCGTGCACGGAATGCTGAGCGCATCATGCCCGTGCGTGCGTTGGTCTTGTTGGTCTCGATGCGGGCGATCTCGCCGAGCTCGCTGAATCCGCGGTATGCGTCCTCATAGCGCTCGAGAGAATAGCAGATGTTGGCGAATCCGAGGCGTGAGCTCTCGGCATATGAGCCTTCGGAAGCAAGGGCCATTGCCTGTGCGTATGCATCGGCGGCCTTCTCCTTTGCGCCCTGAGCCTTGTAGCTCTCGGCAAGATAGAACCACGCCTGGGCGTTCTTCGTGCCCTCAGGGAACTCGTCGAGATATTTCTGCAGCACGCTGATTGACCGCTGGCTGTCTCCGCCGAGGAATACCTGCTCGGCGGTGTTGAAGTACATGTTCTCACGCTCGGCAGCGCTCTTCTTGGCGCCGAGCCTGTTCTGCTCGATGTACTCCAGATACTTCTCAGGCTGCCTCATGCTCTGGTAGATGCTCTCGATGGCGAGGAGAGCGTCCTCGGCATAGCTGCTGCCGGGCATCATGGAAACGACCTTCTTGTAGTCGCCCAGGGCAGCGTCGTATTCCTTGCTGTTGCGATGCACCATGCCCATTCCGATGAGGGACTTGGCAACGTAGGTGCTGTCGGACGTGGTCTTGCGAAGGAGCTTGAATGTCTCGAGCGCAGAGGCATCGTCCTTTATGTCCATCTGCGAGCGGCCAAGCTCATACATGGCCTCGGCGTACATAGGAGCCGCGGGAGAGGCCTTGAGCACGGTTGAAAGCACAGCGGCCTTCTTCTTCTTGTCGCCGGACAGGCCGTATGACAGAGCCTGCTGGTAGTAGGGATAGATGTTGTCGGGAGAGCCGAAGGCATCTATCACGGTCTGGTAGGTCTTGACGGCGTTCTTGTAGTCGCGGCGGGCGAAGTCGCAGTCGGCGCGGCGTGTGAGCGCGTCCTCACGGTAGTTGTGCACGCCTGACTGGATGTAGTTGTCGAACCACTTTGCGGCGGCGGCCCAGTCCTCCTCACGATAGCAGCAGTATGCGATGTTGTAAGGGAGCACGTTGCCTTCGGGTATGCCGTCGAGGGCAGAGCCGTTGTAGAGGTCGACGTATGTCTCGCGGGCTGCGCTGAAATTGTCGGTATTGTACTGGCACTCAGCTATCCAGTAACGGCTGAGCTGGTTGAAGCGGTCGGTCTTGGGGAGATAGTAGGCGCTGGTCCTGAGGCAGCCGAGGGCGTCCCTCCACGCGCCGTTGGAGATGAGCTGGCCGGCACGCAGGTAGTTGGCCTTGGTGTAGTTCGACTGCATCTCGGGAGTGAGCTCGTCGATGTGGTCGTATGCGTCCACGGCGGCGGCGTAGTCCTTGTTCACGAGTGCGGCGAGTGCCATGTACTCATAGATCTGGTCGCCCTTCTCCTTGGTAGACCAGCGTGAGATATAGTCGGTGAAGCCCTTGGGGTCCTTGTTCAGGTCGAAGGAGAGCTTGGCGTAGTTGAAGAAGGCGTCCTCCTGGATCTTCTTGTCGAAGCTCCTGTCAGCGGCGGCCTTGAATGCGTCCATGGCGGCGACGTTGTTGTGCAGCTTGATGAAGGAGCCGGCCATCTGGTAGTTGGCAATCTGGCCGAGGGAGTCTGTGCGGTCGGTCATGCGGCTGTAGTTCTCCACTGCGCCCTTCCAGTCCTCTACCGCGAAGAGCATGGAACCAGCGTAGAAGTAGTCGGAACGGCTCATGTTCTCGCGTGAGACTGACTTGTAGTACTTGAGGGCGTTGGCCTTGTCGCCCTTTACGAGGAAGGCCTCGGAAAGGCTTCTTGCAAGGCGCTCGCGGCGCTCCACGTCAACGTTCTCGAACATCTCCACACCCTTCTCGATCACATAGTCATAGTTCTTGAGATTGAATTCGCAGTCAACGAGATAGAACTCTGAAAGCTCCTTGAATCGGGGGTCTGACACAGACTGGCGGAACCACTCTGCGGCATCCGCAAAGCTGCGGTCCTGATAGTCCATGTAGCCAAGAAGATACCTTGCTGTGGAGGTGTAGTCGTTATAGTTTCCTGACTCGACCTTCCTGAAACGCTTGCGTGCGGAATCGAAGAGGCCCTTGGTATAGTCGCAGTATCCCATCTTGAAGATGGCGGCAGTCTGCTCCAGTGCGGGTATTTCCTTCATGGGCACCTTCGAGAAGAGCTCTGAGGCGAGTTCAAACTCACCCTCGTCGAACTTCCTGAGTGCCTGCCTGTAGTTCATCTCGGCATTCATGGGCGATGACTTGTACTCCTGCTGATAGGCATCGAACAGGGCGTCGGCATCGGGAGCCTGCATCCTCATTGCGCACAGCACTGAATATCCGCGGGCGACGGGGTCGTCGCTGCATGACTCGAACAGAGTGCGGGCCCTTTCATACATGCCGCTGCGGTACAGGCTCACGGCCTGAAGGAAAGATTCGTCCGCGTTCGCACGCTGCGCGCGCGCAGGCGTAACGAGGCAGATGGCGATTGCCAATAAAGAGAGTATTTTAGCTTTCATATTCGCTTTATGATATAGTTTACAAAAATACTCATTTTCTTGCTATATTTGTAGCATTGTTGAAAGTTTTTTTGCGTTTTTATGAACACTGCAGAGCAAGAGGAGAAAATCCCGGTAATCAGCTTCAAGGATGCCGACATCATGAACGGTGAAGCCGTGGTTGTGTACGACTTCAACATGGATGTCTACCCCGGCGACCTTGTGTACATCGTAGGCCGCGTGGGCACTGGCAAGACCTCCATAATCCGCACCCTCATAGCCGAGAACAGGCTTCTCAAGGGCAAGGGCAGCGTGTGCGGATACAGCATCGACGGCATACGTTCCAAGGACGTGCCCATGCTCAGGCGCAAGCTCGGCGTGGTGTTCCAGGACTTCCAGCTTCTCATGGACCGCAGCGTGAACGACAACCTCGCCTTCGTGCTCAAGTCGACAGGATGGAAGGACAAGGCCGCGATGGACAAGCGCATCGAGGAAGTCCTCATCTCGGTAGGCATGGAGACCAAGGGTCACAAGATGCCCCACCAGCTCTCCGGAGGCGAGCAGCAGCGCATCGCAATCGCCAGGGCAATCCTCAACAGCCCCGAGGTTATCATCGCCGACGAGCCCACGGGCAACCTCGACGCCGACACTGCCGAGGGCATACTCCAGCTCCTGCAGCGCATAAACAAGGAGCAGGGAACAGCCATAATCATGGTCACCCACAACCGCAGCATACTCGAGCGCTACCCCGGCCGCGTGTTCGAGACCGCCGACGAAACCTGTGTCGAGAGATGACGACGGCCCAGAGATACAAGGCTATATTCGACTATTTCAGGCAGAACGTGCCCGTAGCCCAGTCGGAGCTCAATTTCAGCAACCCATACGAACTCATCGTGGCGGTGATTCTGTCCGCCCAGTGTACCGACAGGCGCGTGAACCTCACCACGCCCGACCTGTTCCTGCGCTACCCCACCGTGCAGCACCTTGCCGCGGCCGAGGCGGAGGACGTGCTGGAGCTCATACACAGCATCTCCTACCCCAACAGCAAGGCCACCCATCTCGTAGGCATGGCCAGGAAGGTGGTAAACGACTTCGGAGGCGAGATACCCTCAGACATCGACGAGCTGATGAGCCTCCCCGGAGTGGGAAGGAAGACGGCGAACGTGGTGGCCTCGATCGTATGGAACAAGCCTGTCATAGCAGTCGACACCCACGTGTTCAGAGTGTCCCACAGGCTCGGCCTCTCCCGCGGGACGACGCCCCGCGCCGTCGAGCTTGACCTCGAGAAGCACATACCCGTCGAGGAGCGCCCGATCGCCCACCACTGGCTCATCCTGCACGGCCGCTACGTGTGCACCGCGCAGAAACCAAAATGCCCAGGGTGTCCCCTGAGCACTTGGTGTAAAGAATTCAACAGTAAATAGTTACTTGCAGAACTGCTCCTTCAGGGCAGCTATCTTCTCGTCAGCGTTGTCGCCCTTTGCCCCGAAGTAGAACTTGATCTTCGGCTCGGTTCCTGACGGGCGTACGCTCACAACGTCGCCGGCCTCGCTGAAGAACTGGAGGACGTTGCTGCTGGGCTGGCCGGTCTTCTCGGGCTCCAGATAGTCCACCACCTTTACGACGGGGCTGCCGCAGAGCTCTGCGGGAGCGTTGCCGCGCAGGTCGACCATCATCTGCTGTATCTCCTGAGCGCCGCTGATGCCCTTGCGGACAACAGAGACTAGGCCCTCCTTACGGTAGCCGTACTCTGAATAAATCTTCTGCATGAGCTGATAGAGGGTCAGGCCCTGGTCAGCGGCCCATGCTGCGCACTCTGCGAGCATCATGCAGGATACCTGCGCATCCTTGTCGCGCACGAACTCGCCCACGTTGAAGCCGTAGCTCTCCTCGCCGCCGCAGATGAACTCGCCGCCCTGCTCCTTCTGGCGCTTGACCACCTCGGCGATGTACTTGAAGCCGGTGAGGACGTTGTATACGGGCACGCCGAAGCTCTTGCAGATGTCGGTGATGAGCTCGGTGGTGACTATGGTCTTGACCACATACTTGCCGGGCTGGATCTTTCCCAGCTCCTTCCACTTCGAGAGGATGTAGTATGTCATCATTGAAGCGGTCTGGTTGCCGTTGAAGAGGACTATCCTGCCGTCATTGTCGCGCACGGCGATGCCCATTCTGTCGGCATCAGGGTCGGTTGCGAGGACGATGTCGGCTCCTGTTGCCTCTGCCTTCTCGATGGCCATCTTGAGGGCGCTCTGCTCCTCAGGGTTGGGAGAATAGACGGTGGGGAAATTGCCGTCGGACACATCCTGCTCGGGCACGTGGATTATGTTCTTGAAGCCCTTGCGCTTGAGGATCTCAGGCACGAGGCGCACGCCGCAGCCGTGCAGAGGGGTGTAGACTATCTTGATGTCGGAATGCTTCTCGCATGCTTCGGGGCTGAGCGAGAGTGACAGCAGGTCACGGAGATAGAGCTCATCCACGTCGGCTCCCATGAGCTCGACTTCGCCGCACTTGAGGCCGGCCTTGAACTTCACCTGTGAAGGGTCGGTGATCTTTGCCACCTCGGCGACGATCTCCTTGTCGACGGGAGAGGTTACCTGGCCGCCGTCGCTCCAGCTGACCTTGTAGCCATTGTACTCCTTGGGATTGTGCGAAGCGGTGATCATCACGCCTGCAATGGCTCCCTTGAGGCGCACTGCGTAGCTCATCTCGGGAGTAGGACGTATGTTGTCGAAGATATATACATGGATTCCGTTGGCGCTGAGCACGTCGGCTGTGATCTTTGCGAAATCCTTGCTGTTGTTGCGGGAATCGTAGGATACCACAACCTTGACGTCGTCCTGGTCGGGACAGTGGGCAAGGATGTAGTTCGCAAGGCCCTGGGTGGCCATTCCCACGGTGTACTTGTTCATTCTGTTGGTGCCCACGCCCATGATGCCGCGCAGGCCTCCTGTACCAAATTCGAGGTTCTTGTAGAACGCATCTTCAAATCCAGCAGGATCGTTGTTCCTGAGTTCCAGGACCTGCATCTTTGTCTGCTGGTCGAAGTCGCCGTCAAGCCAGCTCTGAGCTACTATTTCGAATTCTTTCATTATTGTATATGTGTTTGGTTTCAGTCGAACTATAATCTTTCAAATATAAGGAATTTCTACGGATATTCCTTAATTTTGCAACTGAAATGAAGCAGAGTTTTGCAGAAATATTGCAGCAGGTTGAGAGCAGGCGCTCCCGGAAGCTCCAGGAGAAGCTGCCCTTATGGGCAGAGGTGCCAGGGCTCACCCTGCCGTCGGACCTCTGCCTCGAGCAATGCTCGTCCGAGGCGACCGCCCGCTTCAAGGCCGGCCTCCTTGGCTCCCCCGCCTCCATCGCCGACCTCACGGGAGGCATAGGCGCCGACTGCTGGGCCTTCTCGCAGGTGGCCGGGAAGGTGCTCTACTTCGAGCAGAACCCCGAGCTGGCAGCAGCCGCGCAGAGCAACTTCATCAAGCTGGGAATCAGCAACATACAGGCCAGCTGCGCACATACCGACGAAGCTCTCATAGCGGGTCTTCCCGAACTTGACTGGATTTACCTTGACCCTGCCAGAAGAGACAACGCAGGCCGCAAGGTATTCCTGCTCGAGGACTGCACTCCCGACGTGCTCACTCTTCTGCCGGCATTATGGCAGAAGACCTCGAGGATCATGCTCAAGCTCTCGCCCATGGCCGACATCTCACTCATCGCCAGAAGGCTCGGCAGCGAGCTCGAGGATGTGCATGTGGTAAGCCTGCAGGGAGAAGTGAAGGAGCTCCTCTGCATCCTGAGAAAAGGCAACGACAGGCCCTACCGCATACACGTCCATGTACTGGACTGCGGGGCATCGCTCACGTTCAGCCCCGCCGACGAGAACAGCGCCCAGGCCACGGCGGCAGAGCAGCTAACGGAAGGCAGCTACCTCTTCGAACCCTGCGCAGCGCTTCTCAAGGCCGGAGCATTCCGGCTCCCCTGCCGGCTCTGGGGACTAGGCAAGCTTGCACCTTTCACGCATCTCTATACAGGAAAGGAAGCCCTTCCGGAAGGCGCCGCTCCATTCTTCAGGACCTTCCGCATCCTTCGCGCCGAGCAGATGTCAGGAGCCATGCTCAAGGACTACGGAAAGGCATGGCCGAAGGCCGACGTCAGCGCCAGGAACATCCCCATGACCAGCGAGCAGCTGAAGGCAAAACTGAAGTGCGCCCCGTCGAACGACGGAACGCACATATTCGGATGCACAGCGGGCCAGAGCCGTTGGCTCATAGCCTGCAGGAAAGTGCAATAGTCTATTTGTCAAGCAGATACCTTGTCCAGAACTTGGCAGCGTCATCCACGTCGTGGAGATGCTGATGGCCGCGGTATCCGTGCATTCCGTCAGGGTATATCATCATGTCGAAGTCGCAGTTGTTCCTCTGCAGGGCATCGATGAACTGAAGCGTGTTCTGGAAGTGCACGTTGTCGTCGCCTGTGCCGTGAGTCAGCTTCAGATAGCCGCGGGGCTCACCCCCGTCGCGGCACAGCGAGCATCCAGGGACGTAGTTCAGCACCGTCGCCCGTTCATATCCGCCGGGATTGGCCTGAGGAGTGTCCATGAAGCGCTCGGTGTATGCCGAATCGTACAGGGTCCAGTCGTACACACCTCCGCCGGCAATGCCGCAGTGGAAATACTCGGGATAGCGCATGACGAGCATGCTGGTGGTAGTGCCGCCGAAGGAGAATCCGTCAACACCTATGCGGTCGCCCTTCACGTATGGCAGGCTCTGCATGTATTCAGCCCAGGCGATGTAGTCCTCGAGCTCGATCACGGTCATCTGGCGGAAGGCCTGGTCCATGCCCTCGCGGCCATTCTCGCCACTCGAGCGAGGGTCGACGCACATCCATATCACGTCGTTCTCCCATGCCCAGCGGTTGGATGCGTCGCGGTCGTTCCAGCGGTCGCGCACGTATGCGGTTCCGGGGCCGCCGTAGACCTCCATTATCACCGGATACTTCTTCGAAGGGTCGAAGCCCTTCGGGTATGTGATGAGGCCATAGAGGTCGAATCCGTCGTGCTGTATCATTATCTGCTGCGGGAGCGGAGTATTTGCCATGTCCACTTCATCAGCGGGCTTCTCGACGCCTAGAACGCCATATCTGTCGGCTCTGTATTTCACTGTCTTCCAAGGTGTTCTGGCATTGGACACGCGGGCGGTGAAGCTCTTTCCGTCGGGAGCGAACCCGACGAAGTCGGCCCAAAGTTCAGGGTCGGTGAGTGCAGTTACGACGCCTTTCCTGTTCACCTTGTACACGGTGGGATGCAGGCGGGAATCACGCTTCGCAACGAACCACACGTCGCCCTTCTTCTCGTCGACCTTGAGCAGCTGGATGCCCCAGTTCCTGCCGTCGGTGAGGCGCTTGAAGGTCTTTCCGTCGTAGCTCAGGAAGTAAATCTGCTGCCATCCTGTCTGGAAGTCGCGGGCCATGTACAGGCCCTTGTCAGTGAACAGGACCTCGTCGATCCAGTCGATCCAGGTGGGATACACCTCGTGGTAGCGCAGCTGCTTCGAGCCATCGGCCACGCTGATGCTGTAGAGGTCGAGCTGGCTCTGGCGGCGGGGCTCACGCGGAACGAAGAGTTCGGCGCTGTCGTTCCCCCAGAAGGGCGTACCGAAATACTGGTCGGGATCCTCCGGAAAGTCGGCCCAGGTTATCCTGCCGGTGGCGATGTCGGCAATGCCTATGCGCACGCCCGGGTTGGGCTCCCCTGCCTTGGGATAGCGTGTGAGGCTGAGCGAGCCGTCCTGCCCGAAAGGCGAATATATGGGGAACATGGGCACGCTGGTGTTGTCGAAGCGGTAGAATGCTATCTTCCTCGAATCGGGGCTCCACCAGAAGGCCTTGTACTTCGATGCACGGCCGAATATCTCCTCGTAGTACACCCACGATGCATAGCCGTTCAGGATGAGGTCAGAACCGTCGGAGGTGAGCCTGGTCTCAACGCCATTGCTGCTTACCCAGAGGTCGTTGCCCCTGGTGAAAGCCTGCTTCAGCCCGTCGGGAGAAGCGGTCACGTTCATGTCTTCGGCGTATGCCGCGATTGCCAGCAGTACAGATGCTGCCGCTATGATGAATCTCTTTATCATTTGAAGAACCGGTCGTTGAAATTTACAAGGTATATCTTCTCAGTGGCACGGGTGAACGCCGTGTAGAGCCACTTAATGTCGTCGAGGGTCTGCTCCTGCTGCCAGAACGGGCAGTCGATGAACACGCACTTCCACTGGCCACCCTGGCTCTTGTGACAGGTTATGGCCTGGGCGTATTTCAGCTGCAGGGCATTGTAGTATTTGTCTTCCCGCACCATCTCGTAGCGTTTCTTCTTGCCGATGATGTAGTCATAGTCGGCGTTCACGCCCTGATACAGCGCGTTCTGCTGTTCGTATGTGAGCGATGCGGCCTCGCTCTCCAGCGTGTCGAGGCACACCTTTGCGTCTATCTCCTGGTCGTCATAGTCCTCGAAGCAGAGGCGCGCGTCGGCGAAATGCAGGCCGTAGCGGTCTTCGAAGTTACTGATCTTCACCAGCTTGGCTATGTCTCCGTTGGCTATGTAGTCAAGGCCTTCGGCGTTCTCCACGAACTGGTAGCAGTTCTTGACTATCATCAGCTTGTCTCCACGCACCAGGCGCTCCTCCTTGAACTGCACGGTGGAGCGTATGCCGAGGTTGTACCTGATGGCTCTCTTGTTCGAGCGTGAGAGGACTATGGTGTCGTCTTCTCCGTAGCGGCCGTATGCGTCGGAGAGGGTCTCTATGAGCTCGGAACCGCTCACGCGGCACACGTCGTCGGAGGTCTCGATATGCAGCCCCTCGACGGTGTCGCAGGGGTCGGCTGACGAGATGAGCTCGCGCATGGCGGTGGCGTTGCGGAGTATGCCAGAATCCTGCGCCTGACGCACTACAGAGCTCATTTCAGCGTACATCACGCCGCCAAATCCGTCCATGAAGTCGGGCGACAGCGCAGGTGACTCGTCCATGCCCACTGGTGGCAGCTGGGCGGAATCGCCTATGAGAATGAGCCGGCAGTCAGCACCGCTGCGCACGAAGGTCACGAGGTCCTCGAGCAGGTTGCCTGTGCCGAAGAGCGAGCTGCTCTGCCTCTCTGCGGCCTCGATGCCTATGAGCGACACCTCATCGACCACAAAGAGAGCACCCTTGGCCTTGTTGGGGGCCAGGCTGAACTGCCCGAAGCCGTCGGCACCCACCGACTTCTGCCTGTATATGTGCTTGTGTATAGTGTATGCCGGCAGGCCAGCGATGCCGCTGAACACCTTGGCCGAACGGCCGGTGGGCGCCAGCAGGATGGAACGCGTCTTGAGCTCCCTGAAAGCGTTGATCACCGCAGCCATGGCCGTGGTCTTGCCCGTTCCGGCATAGCCGTTCACCACCAGGATGTCGGCATCGTCGCCTACGGCAAAGTCAGCCACGGTATGGAAAAGCCTGTCCTGGCATGGAGTAGGCTCCACGCTGAAATGCTCCAGGAAAGTCTTGTATAGGAAAGTGCTGCGGTCCATTATCTGCGTCTGCGGTCAAATACCATTGCTATCACCGCAAGCACAGGATAGATCTCCACGCGGCCAAGGAACATGTCGGCAGTGTAAAGGATCTTGGCTGCAACGGGCACAGAGTTGAAATTGCCCATAAAGCCGAGCTCCCCTATCGCGGGGCCTACGTTACCGAGCGAGCACAGCGAGGCAGCGAAGGCGCTGTGGTTGTTGACGCCGAACGCAAGGGAAAGGATAATCGAAACTATGAGTATCAGGCCGTACAGGCAGATGTAGAGTATGTGCGGAGCCACGTCGTCGTCCTTGAGTACACGGCTGCCGAGCTTCACCTCGTTGACCACATTGGGATGCAGCACACGGCCCACCCTGCAGGAAATGGCCTTGCAGAGCACCAGCACGCGGTCGGCCTTAAGGCCTCCCGTAGTGCTTCCGGCGCAGCCGCACATCATGCCCACAAGGAGGAGCAGGAAGTTAGGCAGCAACGTCCAGCTGCTGTTGTCGGCAATGGCGAAGCCTGTGGTAGATGCAACGCTGATGGTCTGGAATGCCGACTGCCACATTGCGCCGCCCCAGTTGGCCACATCGCCCGTGAACTTGAGGCTCATGCCCACGACGATGGTCACCACGAGCAGAGTGCCGAGGTAGAAACGCAGCACGGGGTTCTTGAGCGGCTTCAGCGAGCGGTTTACAATCGCCAGGAATACCAGCCCGAAATGCACCGAAGCCAGCACCATGAATATCATGGTCAGCAGCTCTATCAGACGGGAGTCGAAGGCCACGATCGAGGCGTTGCGGGTACTGAATCCGCCGGTGGCGCATACGCTCATCGCATGGCAGACCGCATCGAAAACGGGCATGCCGGCAAGCGCATACGAGATTGCCGCCAGAGTGAATATTCCAAGGTAAACGTAGGCGAAGATATAGGCCGTCCTGCCGCTGCGGGCAGAGTATCCACCCTTGCTGAGCGTGCTGAGTTCCATGTTGGCGAGGCGCATCTTCATCTGGTTTGCACCGGGGATGATGAGCAGCAGGAACACCACTACTCCAAGGCCTCCGATGAAATGGGTGCTGCTTCTCCAGAAGAGCAGGCTCTTCGGCAGAGCCTCCACGTCCTCGAGTATAGTCGCGCCGGTGGTCGTGAAGCCGCTGACACTCTCGAACCATGCATTCGTGAGGGTGAACGGGCCGCCCCAGAGCGCGTACGGCAGCATGCCGAACACGAACGACAGCAGCCATGACAGGGTGATTATGATGAAGCCCTCCTTAAGCGTTATGGCTGAGGTCTTGCGTACGAAGATGAAGGGAAAGATTCCTACGATGAAGGTTATCACGAAGGAGATGCTGAGCGCGGCAAGGGCGCTGTCGTGCCCGTTGCAGATGGCCACGACGGTGGATATCAGCATGAACAGCGCACTCACGAGGAGCGCGTATCCGATGTTGCGGCTGATCCCTTTCCAGTTCATTGTTCCTTGTTCCTGAGTGCTGTTATGCGGCGGCGGAGGTCCTGGTTCTCGGAAGTCACGTCAGCTATGCCGTCGTTAAGTTCGCGGAGCTCGTCGTCGCCCTCGAAAGTGTAGGTGTATTTCTTGTCGTTACTCCTGTAGGTATTGAGTGCGTCGAGCATCTTCGTGAGAGGAGTGACGTAGTACGCGTTGATAAAGAACATGAGCATGAACACGAGGAGGATTCCCACTCCCACGGCCACAAGGCCGGGTATCGCGCTGCGGTAGAAGCCTCTCTCGAAGGTAGCAGAGTTGGCCGTAAGGTCGGCGTAGATGGCATTGGAGAGCTTGTCGATGTCGTTCTGCAGGCGCTGGAAACGGGGCTGCAGGCGCTCGAAGTACCATGAACGCGAGTCGATGAAGTCAGACATCAGCACATTGTCGGCCTCGAGCGAGGTGAGCATGTATGCGGAATATGCGTACATCACGGAGTCCGCCTGGTTGCGCACGTCCTCTGAAGCGAGGGAGGTGCGGAGGAGGTCGCAGTGCGAGAGGAAATAGTTGTCGTCGAAATCAGGAAGGCTGGTCGAAGTCTCGTCGCCTATCACGGCGAGCATCTGCAGATTGTAGCTGTTGCTCATGTCGGCAAGCTTGCGCGCCTCGTTGATGCTGCTGATGTCGTCGGCCACAAGACCGGACACGTAGTTGGTCATGCTGCTGTACTCGATGTACGATATGATGCAGGATATCAGCAATATGGCAGCGATGCTCATCAGGCTCAGCGTGAGCTTGGCCCGCATCGAGAGGTGCGGATTGCGGATTTTGTCAGCCGATTTTCTGATATTCATGAATTTTAAAAATTATTTAAAAATATTTACAAATATAGAAATTATTTTCATATTTTTGTAATCACACCCCTTAATCTACGTGCCATGCCTAAATCATTTCTTGACGACACCTCCTCGAAGAATGCCACGACCAAGCGTGAGATAATCCGCCTGTGCATCGTGAACAACACGCACAGCATCGCCGATTTCAGCAAATCTCTCGGACTGAGCGTACCTACCACAACCAAGTTCGTTGGTGAGCTCATCGAGGAAGGATTCCTCCAGGATGAGGGTAAGATAGGCACCTCCGGCGGACGCAGGCCGAACATCTACGGCCTCAACCCTGACGCCGGCTACTTCGTGGGTGTGGACGTTGCGCGCAGGCACGTGCATCTTGCGGTATGCAACTTCAAGGGCGAGATGATCCACTTCATCCAGGACATCGAATTCGTGCTCGAGGCCAGCGAGGAGTCATTCAGGAACATCTGCAAGGTCATAAAGGACGAGGTGACGGGCATAGGCATATCATGGGACAAGGTGCTCGGAATAGGCGTCAGCCTCAGCGGACGAGTCAATCCCGAGAAGGGCTACTCGCTCAGCTACTTCGTTTCCGAGGACATTCCCCTCACCGCCGCCTTCACCAGGGAGCTTGGCGTTCCAGTGAGCATCGAGAACGACTCCAGGGCCATGACCTACGGCGAGTACATGACTCTCGGCCCCGAGGCAGGCAAGGACTTCATCTTCGTGAACCTCAGCTGGGGCCTTGGAATGGGCCTCATACTCGACGGCAACCTGTACTACGGAAAGTCAGGATTCTCAGGCGAGATAGGGCACTTCCCCCTGCTCGACAACAACATAATCTGCCGCTGCGGAAAGGTGGGCTGCCTTGAGACCGGCGCGTCCGGATCGGCCCTGCACCGCATGGTCATCGAGAAGCTTCGCGAGGGCAAAAGGTCTTCACTTTCAAAGATTTACAAAGAGAACGGAGACGTTGAGCTGGAGGACATCCTGCAGGCCATCAGAGAGGAGGACGTGCTCGCCATCGACTGCATCGGCGAGATTGGCGAGACCCTCGGACGAGGCATTGCCGGAGTCATCAACATCTTCAATCCCGGCCTCGTAATCATTGGCGGACGCCTCATCGTGGGCAAGGACTACCTCAGGCTCCCCATCAAGACCGCCGTCAACAGACTCTCGCTCTCCCGCGTGAACTCCGACACAAAGATCCACCTCTCCACATTAGGAAGAAAGGCCGCCTCCATAGGAGACTGCCTTCTCAGCCGTGCCAAGATCCTTGGCCTGATGTAACACGCCCGTTAGCGCTCTGCGAGCGCAGCGAGCCGGGGGGCGTTACGGGGGCAGAGCCCCCGTCAAATAGCCGGCTCAGCAAAGGTGGCGGAGATATTCTCTGCCACCTTTGCTATGAGGCGGATTATCGCTTCACGGCTTGCCCAGCCGACGTGAGGCGTAAAGAACATGCGCTCAGGGTGGGCCATCGTCATGTACGGGTGGCTGGCGGGCATAGGCTCGCAGGTGTACACATCCACTGCAGCGGCCGCTATCACGCCCGCATCAAGGGCATCGGCAAGCGCCTTTTCGGCGACAATCCCGCCCCTGGCCATGTTGACTATGAATGCCGAGGGCTTCATCATTGCAAGCTGTGCCTCCCCTATCAGGCCGTCGGTGGCCGGAGTGAGCGGGCAGTGGACCGACACCACGTCGCTGCTCTTCAGCAGTTCCTCGAGGCTGACGCAGGGATAGAGCGTGCAGTGCCCCGTGCCGGATGTAGAATAGTATATGACCTTCATCCCGAACGCTTCCGCGATCCTTGCCACGGCCTGGCCTATGGCACCCATTCCTATAATGCCTATGGTCTTGCCTGCGGCCTCGACGTAAGGGTCCGAGACTTCGGTGAAGATGCCGCTGCGGGTGTAGTCTCCGCTCTTGACATAGGCGTCGTAGCGGGTGGCGTCGCAGAACATGCGAAGTATCTGAGTGAAAGTGAGTTGCGCAACTGATTCGGTAGAGTATCCCGACACGTTCCTGACGGGGATGCCGCGCTTTGCGCAGGCCTCGAGGTCGATGTTGTTGACCCCGGTGGCGGCCTCGCAGACCAGCCTCAGCTTCGGCGCCGCGGCAAGCAGTTCCTCGGTGACGCGCACCTTGTTCACGATCAGGACTTCAGCATCGCCCACACGCTCAAGAGCCTCCTGGGCAGTGGTGGTCGGGTAGCACACAAGCTCTCCCAGGGCGGCAATGGGCTCGAGGGAAAAGTCGCCGAAAGTGGCGGCATCGAGATATACAATCTTAAGCATATTCAAAATTAACTGATTTAAAGGTAAAAAAGAAATAAAAGACTACCTTTGCATGAGCATAGCTTATTTTCAGAATATGGCATACGACATTCTACTTCCCCTTCCCAATGGCTGGACATCGGAGACCGACTCATACATGGACGAGTCAGGCACTGAAGTAACACACTTTGAAGCTCACCTCTGCGGCTCCGAAAAGGACCGTGAAGAGGCCATGATCGACATCTACGTAGGCGACATGCCCGAAGACGAGACCGCTGAGGACCAAGCATTTGCGAACTATGCCGAGACCGTCGGCTTCGACGAGTCCGACCCCGAGGACTTCAATCCCATAGTCAAGATCAAGTTCAACGGCAAGAATGCCTGGGGATTCGAGGCACTCTGCGAGGACGACTCCCCCATGCGCTTCCTGGCACAGGAAGTACGCTCCGGCGTGCTTGCGATCATAGTGTTCGCCGGCAAGGACGACCGCACCATCATCGAGGTCCAGAACCTTATCGAGCGCAACTTCAGGGTAGCAAAATAATGGGCATACTCGAGTCAGTTCTCATGGCAGTCTCGCTCTGCGCGGACTGCTTCGCCGTGTCACTCTGCTCCGGAGTCACAGTACGTGACAGCAGGACCAGGGACGTACTAAAGGTAGCCCTGGCATTCGGCGTCATCCAGACCGGCCTGCTTGCGGCCGGATGGGCTCTCGGCAGCCTCTTCGTGGGCTTCGTCGAGAAGGCCTCTCACATCATAGGATTTCTCCTGCTGCTGTACGTCGGCGGCAGCATGCTCATCGAGGGCATACGCAACCAGGAGGAGGTACGGGACCTGAACGGCTTCAGGAACGTGATAGTCGGAGGCATTGCAACCAGCATAGACGCCCTTGCAGTGGGCGTTGCACAATGCATGGCCGGCACCGACCTCAAGGGCATGATGCCCCTTGTGATCTCGGTGTTCGCTGTGACTGTACTGTCAGTCGTGCTGGGTATAGAAGGAGGAAAGACCATCGGACGGAAATTCGGCCGCTGGGCCGAGATCGTCGGTGGTCTCGTGCTTATAGGTATCGGGGCAAGCCTGCTTTTCTAGGCATTCTTCGCGTTCTGCGCATCCAGGAAGGCAACCACGTCGGAAACCTTCTCGAATCCGGCAAGCTGCTCGTCGGGAATGACGATGCCGTAGTCGTCCTCGATCTTCATCAGAAGCTGAAGGATGTCGAGGGAATCTGCACCCAGGTCCTCCTTTATCTTAGACTCCGGACGTACTGAATCGATATCTTTTCTGAGCTGCTTCGCAAGTATGCGCTGCACCTCAGGAAACATTGTCTCACTGCTCATAGTGGTCATATTTAAGTATTTCTGTTTCAATCTTTCTGCCAAGCTCGCCGGCCTCTGCGCGGTAGGCCTGCTCGATGCATCTCTGCACTGCCACGGCCTTGCTGCTGCCATGGCCCTTCACAACCACCTTGGAGGTGCCCAGGAGCACGCTGCCGCCGTAGTTCTGATAGTCCATGAACGACTTGAAGTCGGTGAAGAGGCGCTTCATCAGAGCCGCTCCTATCTTATATATGGTTCTGGAGAAGATGTCCTTCTTGAGCTTCTTAAGCAATTCCAGTGCCGTGCCTTCGGTGGTCTTCACAAGCACGTTGCCGCTGAATCCGTCGCACACCACAACGTCGTATTTTCCTGACAGGAGGTCGCGGCTCTCCATGTTTCCCACGAAGTTCAGCCCCTCGGTCTGCTGCAGGAGCCTGTATGTCTCCTGACGCAGGGTGTCGCCCTTCTCGGCCTCCACGCCCACGTTCAGCAGGGCCACGCGAGGGCTCTCCACGCCATACACGTTCTGCAGGTACAGCGACGCCATTATGGCGAACTGGCGCAGATGGTCAGGTGTGACCTCGACGTTCGCGCCGGAGTCGCAGATGCCCACGATCCCGCCGTCCAAGGTGGGAAGTATGGGGCAGAATGCCGGACGGATCACGCCTTCCAGGCGCCCTACCCTGGTGAGTGCAGCGGCCACCAGTGCACCGGTGGAACCCACGCTCACAAGGCCGGAGACGCTGTCGTCGTCGCGCAGGAGACGCACGGCCTTGACCATGGAACTCTCGCGCTTGAGGCGGATGGCGTCAGTGGGCTTCTCGTCGCAGCCTATCACGTCGGGCGCATGCAGGATCTCCACACGCGACTCGTCGTAGCTGTGGCCGGCAAGGCCCGCACGTATGGTGGCCTCGTCGCCTGCCAGAATGAGGTAAAGGTCTGGCAGTGAGGCAAGTGCGACAAGAGAGCCGTCGATGTTCGCCTGAGGGCTGTGGTCTCCGCCGAAACAGTCGACTACTATCTTTATCATGCTATCTTCTTGGTATATGAGCGGCGGCGCTTGTTCTCGAAACGGTCGAAGCGCTTCCACAGATTAAGGATTGCGTAGTTGTCCTCAAGGTTGAGGTTGGTGTCGGCATACTTGATGCCGGGAGCCTGGAGCATCTTTGTGAGCTCGTATGCGAACACGACGCTGATTCCCCTGTTCAGGTACTCGGGGTCCACGCCGATGAGGGCCAGGTCGATCACGTCGGGATGCTTGATCTTGTGAAGCACCTTCAGGAGGGTCAGAGGAGTCAGGCGGCCGCCGGACCTCTGCAGAGGCTTGGCGATGCCGGGGAAGCAGATGCCGAGGCACACGGCCTTGTTGTTCTCGTCGAGGATCACGGCCACGTGGTCGAGGTCGATGATGAGGTTGAAGTTGTCGAGCATCAGCTTCTTCATGCCCTTGGTGAAAGGCACGGTGCCGTATATCTGGTCGTATGACTTGTCAAGCAGCTCGAAGAGGTCGTCGGCGTAGAGTTTGAGGAACTCCTTGGTGCTCTTTGCGGGGCCGAAATGGAGCTTGTAGCGCTTCATCACGAAGTCAGACATCTTCTTCATCTCCTCGAGGGTCTCGGGGTCCTTGGTGGGACGCAGCTGGCTCTCTGTCCAGTCAACCTCCTTCTCGTATCCGAGCTTCTCGATGAAGGTCTGGTAGTAGGGCGCGTTGTACTGCTCCTCGAAGGTGGACATCTGGTCGAAGCCCTCGATCAGCAGGCCTTCCCTCTCGAGGTCGGAGAATCCGAGCGGGCCGCAGACGGTGTCCATGCCCTTCTGCCTTGCCCATGCCTCCACGGTCTCAAGCAGCGCCTTTGCCACCTCGAAGTCGTCGATCACGTCGAAACGGGTGAATCTGACGCGTTTCTGGCCCCATTTCTCGTTGCTGGAGCGCTGGAGTATACCGGAGATGCGTCCGGCCATCCTGCCGTCCTTGTAGGCGTTGTAATACACCGCCTCGCTGGTGTCGTAGTAGTGGTAGTCCTTGCGGAAGATCTTGCGCTCGTCCATCATCAGGGCAGGAGCATAGCAGGGATTGCCTTTGTACAGCTTGTTGGGGAAATCGAGGAACTCCCTCCTCTGGCGGCACGAAGCCACCTCCTTGACCTCTATCATGGCTATCTTTCCTTGGAATGGAACGCAATACCGACTCCGTTGGGGCCACAGTGGCTGCCGGCCGTGGGGTTGGTAGGAACAATCTCTATGTTCAGGTCGCCGAACTTCTCCCTGAGTCGGGCTGCGAGTTCCTCGACCATCTCGGGAGCATCGGTGTGGCCTATGATGAACCTGTGGTTCATGATGTCGTCACCCTTCTCCTCGACGTAGCTGACGAGCCTTTCCATGGCCTTGATGCGGCCCTTCTCCTTGCCTATGCTGACCATCTTGCCCTCTTCGTTCATGTAGATGATGGGGCGCACGCCTATGAGGCCTCCCATGGTGGCTGCAATGCCACCCACGCGGCCGCTGCGGCGGAAGAACTTCAGGTCGTCGGCAAAGAAGTACTGGGTGTAGTGGTTCACCTCAGGCTCATACTTGGCAACCACGTCGTCGACTGACATGCCGGCCTTGAGGTCGTCGGCCATCTCCTTGACCATCAGGTAGCTGATGATGGTGATGCCCTTGGTGTCGAACTCCACGAAGCGGCGCTCGGGATACTTGGGCCTGAGCTCCTCGAGAGCCTTGCGCATGTTGCCGAAGGTCATGGTCATGGCCTCGGAGAAATGGATGTAGAAGATGTCGTTCCCTGCGGCGAACTCAGGCTCGAAATATTCCTTGTACTGCTCCACGCTGACGGCGCTTGTGGTAGGAAGCACACCGCTGCGGAGCATGTCATAGAAAGTCTTGGAATCGAAGGTCTGGAAGTCCACGTAAGGGTAAACTGTCTTTGCATCAACGCTGTATGGCATACTGATGAGCTTGAAGCCATATTCCTTGCAGGTCTCAAGATTGAAATCAGTATCCGAATCAGTAAAGAAAGTCCACATATTCTATTGAATTACAACTATATAATCAAATATTGGCTGGCCTCCGGGGTATGTCACCACCTCGGCATTGCGGTACTGCGCCTGAAGCCTTGCGGCGGCAGCCTCGGCCTCCTCGGCGGGCACGTCGGCACCGCTGAAGAGCAGCAGCACGTCGCACTGTGCGGCGCCCAGACTGTCGCAGAGCGCGCAGAGAGCGTCCTCGCGGGCAGCGGCAGCGGAAAGTATGTCGTCCTTCACGAAGCCTATGTAGTCGCCCTCGGCGGCAGCGTCGGTAGCGCGTATTGCGCGGGAAACCATTCCTGACACCACTGAGGCAAGGATTTCGGAAGCTTCGGCCTCTATCTCCTCAGGGCCTGCGGCGGCAAAGTCTATCGACCCGAGCAGGGTGTAGCCCTCGCCTATAGACTTGCTGGGGAGCACGCACACCTTGGCGCCCTGGCACATCCCGGCGGCCTGCTGTGCGGTGAGTATGATGTTGGAGTTGTTCGGGAGGACGTAGATTGCATCGGCATTGAGCTCCTCGAACGCATTGATAAAGTCGCTGGCAGAGGGGTTCATGGTCTGCCCGCCTTTGATCACGACGTCGGCGCCCATGTCGGTGAACATCTGCTCGAGCCCGGCGCCGGAAGCCACTGTGACCACGGCGGCCTTCTTGTGAGGGCGCTTGGGAGCGGCCTTGTGGGTCTCGTGGTGCTGCAGGGTCATGTTCTCGATCTTGATGGTCAGGAACTCACCCCAGCGCTGGCAGTGGTTCAGAATGTCGCCCGGACGGTGGGTATGCACGTGCACCTTGACTATGGAGTCGTCGCGGAAGGCCACGACGGACTCCCCCACCGAATTGAGATAATCGTAGATTTCAGTCTCGTCGAAGCTGGCAAGATCCACCTTCGAGCTCTGCAGGCGCAGCAGGAACTCGGTGCAGTAGCCGAACTCCAGGACGCTGTCGGCCGTGAAGGCGGAGAGGTCCACAGAAGCGGCCTTGGTCTCAGCCGCACTGCCGTTTGCGGCAAGCTCGGCGTCGGGGTCAAGGGCGGCCTTCATTCCGGCCAGGATATGCACCAGGCCCGCGCCTCCGCTGTCGACCACGCCGGCCTGGGCCAGTACGTCAAGAAGGGAGGGAGTGCGCTCGAGCGATGCCTCGGACTCCGCGCAGAGAGCGTCAAAATATTCCTCGAAACTGCCAGAGCAGGCCACTGCGGCGTTCACTGAATCCTTGAAGACTGTAAGGATGGTGCCCTCGACGGGGTTGGAGACGGCGTTGTAGGATTCCTCCACGCCGCACTGCATGGCATTCTTGAACTCGGGAAGACCGGCAGTCGCGATGCCTGAAAGGCCCTTGGCGATGCCTGCGAAAATGCGTGAAAGTATGACTCCGGAATTGCCACGCGCGCCAAGAAGCATGCCCTTGGAAACCGACTGGGCGGCTGCGCATACAGCACCCTCCGCAGATGCGGAATCCCAGCCTGCGCGTATGGTCATGTACATGTTGTCCCCAGTGTCTCCGTCGGGAATGGGAAATACATTCAAGTCATTGACAACCTTGCGGTTGTCGTACAGTCTGGCGGCTCCGGCACCTATCATCCGCACATACCTGCCGCCATCGATGGTCATTGTTTTCATTAGCACACAATGTTGTTGCCTGCGCACGGGCGGGCGTAACTACATTCTACAAAAATAGAAATTATTTGGAATAATGGCAAGCCTTTGGAATGCCCGCCGCCTATTTGTCCATCCTGAAGCTTCTGGGAGTCTTCCCCGTGCGCTTGCGGAAATAGCGGCAGAAGTCAGACGGCGACGAGAAGCTCAGCGCCTCAGCAATCTGGTTGATGCTGAGGTCGGTCGACTTGAGCATGCTGCACGCACGGTTTATTGCATATTCCTCGATCCAAGCAAGGGCCTTGCGGCCGGTGCAGCGGCTCACCACGAACGAGAGATACTTGGGCGATATGCACATTTCGGAGGCATAGAATTCCAGGCTGCGCTGCTTGCACCCGTGCTCCTGGACCAAAGAAAGGAACTCCTTGACTATCTGCGATTTGCGGTCAAACACACCAGCTTCGTCACGTGACACTTCACTGGTGGCGAAGAGCTGCAGCGACTTGTACACGAAGGCCTTGGAAAGATGCCACAGCGCTTCGTCGGAATCGGGATTGTCAGAGTCCTTCCAGCAGCTCAGCATGGTCTCCATGAATATCCTGATGGAGTCGCACTGGCGCCTTGATACAGGCACCACCTGAACGTCGAACATCTTGTCCCAGATGAGAATATTGCTCATGCTGATATGCAGGCTCCGCACATAGTCCTGCGTAAGCATGGCAACGTAGCCCTTGAACTCGGCGTCAGGGGATTGCGGACTCAAGCACGGTCGAAGAAGGAACGTACACAAAGCTGCGCGCCTTCACCTCCCTGGCGGTTCCTTCCAGCACGTATTCGAACGATCCGGCCATGCAGAGGACAAACAGGTACGAGGGCGCAACGCTACCATTCTTCATGGAATAGCCCACTTTAGGGTTCTTCTTCATGTATACTTTATTTGCCATTTTCCTTTACTTTCGTCATATTTTCCACTTCCAAATATAGTCAGTTTTCACGAAATAGAGGAAAGATGCTTGAATTTAGTGAAGATTAACACATAGCTAAAATAAAGAAGCATATTTTGAGCTATCTTGCAATAAAAATCAGACTCCCTGATGAACAACTTCAACACAGCCTTCATATACAAGAGCCCCCAGTCGATAGAAGACATTCGAAACGCCACCAGCAATAGCTGGTGCCTGTTCGTGCTTGTCACGAAACCGGGCGCCGGCGTCACGGTCAACGGGATGCCTGCCAGCGCCAGCGAAGGGCTTGCGATACTGCCTCCAAGGAATACGGAAAGGTCGCTGGCGGGTCGTTCAACGGCTATCTGCTGGGAGTTGACTGGAGCTATCTGAAGACTCTCCCCCACTGGGACCGCATGAGCATCATATCCAACATGCACTCCGAGCCGTGGAGGCCGCTGAGCAGAAGCGAGGCAAAGATACTGGGCAACTACTTCCACATGATGGCCGACGCCATAAAGAACTACTCGAAGCCTTTCGGCGCCAGCATATTTGAGAATCTGGTGCAGGCCCTCACGGCCAGCTGCCTGAAGTTCTACCCTTCAGAATGGGTAGCCGACAACACCGTCCGCCTGCAGGACATATCAAACAATTTCATCAAGCTGGCGGGCGAGAATTTCGAGCAGGAAAGAGAGCTATCCTTCTATGCCGACAAGCTCTGCATCACGCCCAAATACCTCTCGGACGTGATAGTGAAGGTGACGGGGAAGAACGCCATGAAATGGCTTGAGGAATACACCATGGAAAAGGCCAGAAACCTTCTCGTGAACAGCTCAGAATCAATAAGTTCCATCTCGAGAAGGCTCAACTTCTACACACCCTCCGACTTCTGCAAATATTTCAAGAAGGCATCGGGTACAACGCCCCTGCAGTTCAGGAAATCAAGCCGGTAGAGTCCGCCTGTATTCGTTCGGCGACATGCCGGTGGCATTGCGGAAATACTTGCTGAAATCAGACGTCGACCTGAAGTTCATCATGGTCGAGATCTGATTGATCGAGAGCGAGCTGTTGCGAAGGTGCTGCTTCGCGGCAGATATGGCAAACAGCTCTATCCACTTCGAGACTGACCGCCCGGTCTCGTTTGAAATCACAGTTGAAAGATATTTCGTGGAAAGCTGGAAATCTGACGCGTAGAAGTCCATCTTGCGTTCCTTCTCGCAGTTGCCGTACACGAGTTTCATGAAGCGGAAGACCACGTCGGCAGGCCTGGGCAGATTCCTGGCCACACCATTGTACAGCATGAGGCACACAGTGTCCATCAGGGCATGGCTCACGTGGTATCTTGCCTCGTATGAAAGGATGGACGGGGTCTCGGTCTCCAGGTCTCTCAACGACTTGAAATAGCGCCTGATATGCGAACAGTCGCCGTCGCCCAGGCGGCAGAAATGACATGACTTGGCGAAGGCGAAGACGTTGACGTTGACGTTGACGTTGTTGCGTATGGCGTTCTCCACCACCAGGAAGGACGGAAGGCTCACGGCCCAGCCCTTGACATCAGGGCTGAAGTTGAGTTCATATTCACCTGTTGCGGCATTGGGAGCAATGAAGAGTCCGGAGCCAAAGGCAGGATCCTGAATCACTGAAAGCATCCACGATTCACCGCGGCGGGAACAGTACGTCTGAAGAGCGTCAATGCTCTGTAACTCGAAGAAATTCAAAGGTGAATCGGTCATGTTGAAGCAGTTTAGATTTGTTTACACAAATATATGATAAAGTGAAGAATAGCCATATAAGTACGGGCTATTCTTCACTTAAAATCAGGATAATTACACAAAACAAGGGCCGGTCTTTCGGCCGGCCCTCTGACTATGTCACTATCTTAATTCTCGTATTTCTTTTCCTTGGCTCTGGTGAGCTTTTCTTTCATCACGTCCGCGCACTCGGTAATTGCGTTCTCGAATGTGTCTGCAACTTTCTCGATTACGAGATCATCGCCCGGAACGTGGATCTGGATCTTTGCCTTCTTGCCTTCCTTTGCCAAGTCTTCCAGAGTCACCTCTGCAAGCTGGGCTGCGCCCTCGAAGAATTTTCCGATCTTGGAAACCTTCTTGTCTACGAACTCGGCGAGCTTCTCGCTGACTTCGCACTTAATAGCCTTGACTTTAATCTCCATTTTTACCTCCGTTTTTTGCCCGTGGATGGGCGTTATTGTAAACACTTTGCAGCCTCTCGATGGAATTGTGCGTATAGACCTGTGTGGCAGCCAGGGACGAGTGGCCAAGGAGTTCCTTGATGGAATTGAGGTCCGTTCCGGAACCGAGAAGGTCGGTTGCCAGCGTGTGCCGGAGCACATGCGGCGACTTCCGCCCGGTTATGTCAGGCACCTCTCCAAGTTCCTGCTTCACTGCCCTGTCGACCAGTACCGGATACAGCCGCCCGCCTTTCTTTGTCTGAAGAAGAGGGGCGTCAGGTCCGTCCGACGCATCCTTCAAAGAGCTTACTGCACTCAAATATAACAATAATTCTTCACATACGCACAGCACGATTGGAATTTCTCGCATTTTATCTCCCTTGCCCCGGACGTGCAGAACCCGCCTTGAAAAGTCCACCGAGCCGCGGTCCAGGCCTATGAGTTCGGCGCGGCGTATGCCCGTGTTCGCCAGCAGGTTCACTATCATGTAGCGCAGCTTCGCGTCGTAGTCGCCGAATTCCAGGGTACCCACGTGAGACTCGAAGTACTCGTCCATCGACTCGTCGCGGTAGAACACCGGCAGGCGCTTCTCCTGCTTGGGGCGGGTCACAAGATGCACGGGATTGCTCTGCAGCATGCCCTCCTTCATCAGGAACTTGCAGTAGCTGCTGAGCACGCTCAGGTGCAGGTTCACGGTGCGGGCGTTCTCCTTCTTGTCGTCGAGCAGATGCACCTCGTAGTTGCGTATCTGCTGATACTCAGGCACAAGCACGCCCCCGGCAAAAGCCACGTACTCGCTCAGCACATCGCGGTAGATCTCGCAGGTGCGCGGGGAATAGCGGCGTATGTCGCGTATGTACTCTATGAACTTGTCGGTCATTTCTCCTGCAGTCCGAATTCGGCGGCGTGGGCGCGCATGTAGGCGTCGGCCTCCTCGAAGTTGTTGCCTATCTCGCCGTCGAGTATGGCCTCCTTCACCATCTCCTTCAGGGCGCCAATGGCCTTGCAGGGAGGGATTCCGTACAGCTGCATCACGTACTCGCCGGTTATGGGGTTCTTGAAGTTGCGTATGGCGTCCTTTGCCTCGACCTCCACCAGCTTCTGCTTCACGAGCTCGAAATTGGCCTTTATGCGCGCCACCTTGGCCTCGTTCTTCGATGTTATGTCGGCATTGCAGAGGGTCATGAGGTCGTCGATGTCGTCGCCGGCGTCGAAGAGCAGGCGGCGCACCGCCGAATCGGTCACACCGTCGTCGACGAGGGCGATGGGCCGCAGATGCAGCCACACCAGCTTGCGCACGTACTTGCCGGAGTCGATGGGCAGCTTGAGCCTGTTGAATATGCCGGGGACCATCTTGCTGCCTATTATCTCGTGGCCGTGGAAGGTCCAGCCAGCGCCCTTTTCATAACGCTTAGAAGCTGGCTTTCCTACGTCGTGCAGCAAAGCTGCCCAACGTAGCCATAAGCTCGCCGGAGAGACAGCGGCCGACAGGCCGCCGGGGGGCGTTATGGGGGCAGAGCCCCCATCAAAAGCTGCGCATGCGCTGCTGTTCGAGACATTGTCGAGAACAGCAAGCGTATGCTCAAAATTATCTTTATGCCCCCTTCCTTCTACGGTTTCCACTCCTTTCAGGGCGCAGAGCTCCGGGAGGATGTAAGGCAGCAGCCCGGCCTCGTCCATCAGGCGGAAGGCCATCGACGGGCGCGGGGTCATCAGCATCTTGTTCAGTTCCTCGGTGATGCGCTCCATCGAGAGTATCTTCAGCCTGTCGGCCATGCGGCGCATGGACTCCATCGACTCGGGAACTATGGTAAAAGTCAGTTCAGGGGTGCTGAGCTTGCTGGCGAAACGCACCGCGCGCAGCATGCGCAGGGGGTCGTCGGAATAGGTGGTGTCGGGGTCAAGCGGTGTGCGGATTATGCCGCTGCAGAGGTCGCGCACTCCGCCGAAGGGGTCGACCAGCTCGCCGAACGAATCCGGCTGCAGGCTGAGTGCCAGCGCGTTGATGGTGAAGTCGCGGCGGAGCTGATCGTCCTCGAGGGTGCCGTTCTCGACTATGGGCTTGCGGCTCTCGCGGCGGTAGGATTCCTTGCGGGCGCCCACGAACTCGATCTCGGCGCCCTCGAAGTGGAGCATTGCCGTACCGAAGTTCTTGAAGTACGACACGTACTTGCCCGTCCTCTCCCCCACCGCGCGGGCAAAGTCGATTCCGCTGCCCTCGACCACTATGTCGATGTCGTCGCACTTGCGCGAGAGGAAGCAGTCGCGCACGTAACCGCCTATCACAAAAGCCCTTACGCCATGCTCGGCGGCCACTTCTCCAACTATCTTGAAGATTTTCCTATCCAGGAACTGGGGCAATAATGTTGCCATTCATGAAAAGATTGGGACCCGGACGGGCGGTCAGGCCGCATCCGGGCAGATTAAACTATTGCTTCTTTGCGAGGCAGGCAGCCTTCTCGATCTCGAGACCTGCCCTGTAGTTCTCGATGTAGCGGTTGAAGCCTTCCACATCTTCGGGAGTGGGTGCAACCTCCACGCCCTTGTTGCCGGCGAACACGACCTTCTCGAGGTAGTCGGGAAGCGTCAGTCCCTCAGGATTGTTCACCATGAACGCAGCGAGCAGGGCAATGCCCCACGCGCCGCCCTCACCTGCCGTCTCCATGGTGGAGATGGGTGAGTTCAGGGCTGCGCCAAGCACTCTCTGGCCGGCTATGGTGCTCTTGAAGAGTCCGCCGTGGCCGGTGATGCGGTCGACCTTCACGCCCTCCTGCTTGAGAAGGATGTCGTTGCCGATCTTGAGCACACCGATAGATGCGTACAGGTGCGCGCGCATGAAGTTGGCAAGGTTGAACTTGTCGTTGGCTGAGCGCACGAAGAGCGGGCGGCCGTCCACGAGGCCGGCAACGGGCTCACCTGAGATGTAGTTGTAGGACAGTATGCCTCCGCAGTCGGGATCGCCCTCCAGGGCCTTGCCGAAGAGCTTGGTGAAGAGCTGGGGAACGTCCACGGGCATGTCCATGAGCTCCTCGAACTCCTTGAAGATGTTGATCCACGCGTTGATGTCGGAAGTGCAGTTGTTGCAGTGTACCATGGCCACGGGGCTGCCGTCGGGCGTGGTGACCATGTCGATGACCTCGTAAGGCTTGCTCAGAGGCTTTTCAAGCACTATCATGGAAAACGATGAGGTTCCGGCCGATACGTTGCCTGTACGCTGCTTTACGGCGTTTGTAGCCACCATTCCGGTGCCTGCGTCACCCTCGGGAGGGCACAGGGGAACACCTGCCTTGAGGTGACCGCTGACGTCCAGGAGCTTTGCGCCCTCTTCGGTCAGGCAGCCTGCGTCGGCGCCTGCGACTATGCTCTCGGGGAGGATGTCCAGAAGCTTCCAGGGATAGCCCTTGGGAGCCACGAGCTTGTCGAACTTGGCAACCATGTCGGCACAGTAGGTCTTGGTGTCGGAGTCGACGGGGAGCATACCGGATGCATCGCCTACGCCGAGGACCCTGCGGCCGGTAAGCTTCCAGTGGATGTAGCCGGCAAGGGTGGTCAGGAAGTCGATCTTTGCCACGTGCTCGTCGCCGTCGAGTATGCACTGATAGAGGTGCGAGATGCTCCACCTGAGCGGGATGTTGAAGCCGAAGAGCCATGAGAGCTCGGCAGCGGCCTTGCCCGTGTTGGTGTTGCGCCAGGTGCGGAAGGGCACCTGGATCTCGCCGTCCTTGTCGAATGCCATGTAGCCGTGCATCATTGCGCTGATGCCGATGGCTGCAAGGCTCTCTATCTCAACGCCATACTTGGCGCTCACGTCCTTGCGGAGGTCCTGGTAGCAGTCCTGCAGGCCGCCCCAGATATCCTCGAGGCTGTAGGTCCACAGACCGTTCTCAAGCCTGTTTTCCCAAGTGTGGCTGCCCTGAGCGATGGGCTTGTTGGCCTCGTCGATCAGCACGGCCTTGATTCTGGTGGAACCGAACTCTATACCAAGCACGGCCTTGCCGGCTGATATCGTTGTCTTAGCGTCCATCATCTTACTTGAGGGCCTTGTTGAGAAGGTAGTACACTTCGTTTGTGCGGAGCTCCTTCTTGAAGTTCTCTATCGTGGTGTCCTTGCTGATGTGCACGAACTCGATGCCTGTCATCTCTGCGAAGTCGTCCCAGTACTCAGCCGTGATGTCGTAGCTGAAAGCAGAGTGGTGTGTACCGCCTGCGAGTATCCATGCGCCTGCACCTATCTCGAACGTGGGCTGAGGTACCCACAGGGCAGATGCCACGGGCAGGTTGGGCATGGGCTTGGGCTCGATGCACTCAACATCCTGGGCGATGAGGCGGAAGCGGTTGCCGAGGTCGACTACGGTAGCCTTGATGCCGGGGCCGGTCTTGGATGTGAACACGAGGCGTGCGGTCTGCTGCTTGCGTATGCCGATGCCGAGGAAGTGCACCTCGAGCTTGGGCTTGTCGCTGGCGATGAGCGGGCACACCTCGAGCATGTGGCTCTGGAGGATGGAGCTGCGGTCGCCTGCGAAGTTGAGGGTGTAGTCCTCGAGGAATGAGCAACCGGTGGGAAGGCCCTGTGACATTACCCAGAGGGTGCGGCAGAGGCAGGCTGTCTTCCAGTCGCCCTCTGCACCGAAGCCTATTCCCTCTTCCATGAGGCGCTGTGATGCCAGGCCGGGAATCTGGTCGAATCCGAAGAACTCGGGGATGTCGATGTCGGCGCCGCCGAGGTCGTCGAAGTTGGTGGTGAAGGCGGTTGCGCCCTCATCGGCGAGGACCTTGCGGATTGCGATCTCCGCCTTTGCGGAGTTCTTCACCTTCTCCCAGTAAACCTGCTCGCCGGACTCGTCTATCTTGATGGTATAGAGCTTCTTGTACTCCTCTACAAGGGCGTCGGCCTCAGCGTCGGTCACCTTGCGGTAGTACTCCATTAGGGATGAAACCGGGTAGTAGTCGACGTGATAGCCGAGGCGCTGCTCGAACTCCACGCGGTCGCCGTCGGTAACGGCAACGTTGTTCATGTTCATACCGAACATGAGGCAGCGTACGCTCTTGGCATCGGCCACTGCGGCTGCGACACGTGCCCATACGGCGATCTTCTTCTGTGCCTCCTCGCTCTTCCAGTAGCCCACTACGACCTTGCGCTGAACGCGCATGCGGGTGCAGATGTGGCCGAACTCGATGTCGCCGTGAGCGCTCTGGTTCAGGTTCATGAAGTCCATGTC
>JAKSKK010000014.1 GCA_024401745.1 Bacteroidales bacterium | reverse complement strand
GGTAAAAACCAGCAGATTTACAGTCTGCCCCATTTGGCCACTCTGGTACTCACCCAAATGTATTGCTATTGCGATGGAGCCGATAGGGGGAGTCGAACCCTCGACCTCGAGATTACAAATCACGCGCTCTGACCAACTGAGCTACATCGGCAGCTATTTCAAAGAACCCCTTTAGTTTTAGGGACTGCAAAGATAGGAACTATTTCCTATTTTCCAAATATTTTCCGCAAACTTTTTTCAATGTTTCTGTATCAAGACCACATTCTGCCCTCTGGGCCGCCTGTGTGTCCTGCGCTATGAACTCGTCGGGGATGCCTATGCCCTTGATCACGGGTGCGTTCTCGACCCCTGCCATCCATTCGCTCACTGCTCCGAAGAGTCCGCCCTTGAGTGCACCGTCCTCTGCAGTTATAATATATTTGTACGTGCGCGCAATGTGCGCGAGCATCTCTGTGTCCAGGGGCTTGATGAATCTGAAGTTGTATACGCCCACCTCTCCGTTGAAGCAGTCTGCTGCCTCGACGGCCCTGTTCACCACGGGACCGCATGCTATCATGGCCACGCTGTTGCCCTTCCTGAGCTCGACTGCCTTGCCGACGGGCAGCTCGGTGAATCCGGCATTCCTCCAGTCTGCGCCCTCGCCCATGCCTCTGGGGTAGCGGATGAAGAACGGGCCGCTTGTGCTCTGCAGCGCGGTGTACATGAGGTTCTTGAGCTCCACTTCGTCGGCCGGGGCCGATACGGTCGTGCCGGGGATGCTGCGGTAGGCCGCCATGTCGAATGCGCCATGGTGGGTCGCACCGTCCTCGCCTACAAGTCCCGCCCTGTCGAGGCACATGACCACCGGCAGACCCTGCAGGGCCACGTCGTGTATGATCTGGTCGTATGCCCTCTGGCTGAAGGCTGAGTAGATGTTGCAGAAGGGCCTGAGGCCGCTGGCTGCGAGGCCTGCCGAGAACGTGACGGCGTGCTCTTCCTCGATGCCTACGTCGTAGAAACGGTCGGGGTGGCTCTTCTCGAATATGTTCATGCCGCAGCCGGTGGACATCGCGGGAGTGATGCCTATCACGCGCGGGTCGATGTCGGCCAGTTCGCTCAGTACATTGCCGAACACGTCCTGGTAGCGGTCGAAGGGGTGCTTAGAGGGCAGGCGCTCGCCAGTTTCCGGGTTGAACTTTCCGGGAGCGTGCCATGTGGTGGGATCGGCCTCGGCTGCTGGGTAGCCCTTGCCCTTGGTCGTGATGCAGTGCACGAGGCGCGGGCCTTTCATCGAGTGCATCTTGCGGAGGGTCGTCACAACGTCTTCGATGCTGTTGCCGTCGATGGGGCCGAAGTATCTGAATCCGAGGGCCTCGAAGAGGTCACCTCCGGAGCCCTTGACTATCCATGACTTGAGGCTGCGTATCCATCTCTGGATGAATGTGCGCAGACGGCCTTCGCCCAGACGGTTCCAGATGTGCGTCTTGAGCTTGTTGTAGCGCATGCTGGTGGTGACCCTGAGCAGATAGTTGCGCAGGCCGCCGTGGCTGTCGTCGATGGAGTGGTCGTTGTCGTTGAGTATCACAAGGATATCGGCGCTGGAGTCACCTGAGTTGTTAAGGCCTTCGAAGGCCAGTCCGCCGGTCAGCGCGCCGTCTCCGATCAGGGCTGCGACCTTCTCGCCGCTCTGCTTGAGCCTTGCGGCTTCGGCCATTCCTAACGCTGCTGAGATGGAGGTGCTGGAATGTCCTGCTCCGAACGCGTCGTACTCGCTCTCGCTGCGGTTGGGGAAGCCGGCGAGCCCGTCTCTGGTGCGGTTCTGCCTGAATGCCTCCCTGCGCCCGGTGAGTATCTTGTGGGCGTAGGCCTGATGGCCCACGTCGAAGACTATCTTGTCGAAAGGGGTGTCATACACATAATGGAAACCTACGATGAGCTCCACCGCGCCGAGGCTCGATGCGAGGTGCCCCGGGTTGCGGGAACAGCAGTTCACCATGTAATCGCGGATTTCTGCGCAGAGAGTCTCAAGTTCTGCAATGCTGAGCTTCTTGAGGTCCTGCGGTGAGTCTATCCTGTCCAATATGTCGTATCCTGTCATTTATTCTGTCTTTTTTTCTCTGGCCCTTGCGCTGTCAAGATGCAGCTCGGGGTGGAGTGAGGAAGAGTGCATCAGCATTGTGGCAACGCTGATTGCCAGCATGCCAAGGCCGATGAACAGCCATTCTACTCTCTCTGCTCCATGTATGCCCGGGTCCGATTCCAGTGTCCGTCCCACGATCTTCGGGACGAAGAACAGACCTATGTTCTGTATCCAGTAAATCAGCGAATAGGCGGTTCCCAGACTGCGCTCGGGCACGATGCGGGGGACAGAAGGCCACATGGCCGAGGGAACCAGCGAGTAGCCGAGGCCCAGCAGGCCGATGCCTGCGTATCCGAAGAATGCCGCGCCCTGAGGGGCGAATGCTATCAGCATGTGTCCGATGAACACCGCGAAGCTGCCACCTATCATCCAGCGCGTGGCGTGACCGGTCCTGTCGACCAGGGCGCCGAAAAGGGGAGTGAAGATGATGGTGAAGAAGGGTATCATCGACACCATGGTGCCGGCTATTGCCGGGTCTATTCCGAAGCGCGGTATCACCACGGCGGTGCCGAATTTCTTGAATGAGCTTACGCAGCAGTAGAACGACACGCACAGGATTCCTATCATCAGGAACCTGGGATTGCGCAGCAGGCCGGTGATGTCCTTGAAACTGAACTTGTCCTCCTCCTGTACCTCGCCTCTGGTGCGGACTATGCCCTCGCGTCTGTCGAAGCCTGCGTCAAGAGCCACGAAGATCGCCCATACTGCAGCGCCTGCGAGAAGCAGGAACAGTCCAATGAGTGCCGGGCGGGCGGTATCCTGGAAGGAGTAGAAGTCCTTGGGCACACCTACGATGAAGGGTGCCGCGATCAGCGCTATTGCGGTGCCGGCCCTGGCTATGGCCAGCTGCAGGCCCATGGCGAAGGACATGTTGCGTCCCTTGAACCACTTGGCTATCGAACGTGTGACGGCCACTCCGGCGATCTCGCTTCCGAGCCCGAAGAACATCCTGCCTATGCGTCCGACTGCTATGGCGCTCTCCTTCGGCAGTCCGCCTGCGACTCCGAAGTATATCATCGCGCCGCCGCCCACCATCATTGCCAGGAAGACGGAGCCCATGATGCGCACTCCGAATATGTCGAGCAGGATTCCGCCTACGATCAGTCCTCCGCATACGCAGAGGAGGCTGTAGTCGCCTATGAAGTTGCCGAAGTCCTTGGCGTTCCATCCCAGCTGCAGCGAATCAGGATTGCTGAACAGGTGGGACACTGTAGAGAACATGTCGTCGAAGAAGTACGACGCGAACATCGGCACCACAAGGCAGGCAAGGGCCGCCCAGCAGAGCGCCCCTTTCTTCCTGTTGTCCATAGGCTTCATCGCCATTGTCTATTTCTGGATATTGGGGAGTTCGAGACCGTAACCCTTCTTCTTGTCCTCACGCTTGAGGAGTATGCTGAAGATGAATGCCAGCACGCCGAAGCATGAGAATACGAGTGAAGGTACGAAGTAGCTGCCTGTGTTGTTCCTGAGGGAACCGATGAGCATGGGAACGAGGCAGAGGCCGATGTTCTGTACCCAGAAAATCAGGCAGTATGCGCTGCCGAGGATCTTTTCGTCGATGATCTTCGGAACTGAAGGCCAGAGCGCTGCGGGAACGAGCGAGAAGCTTACGCCGAGGATTACGATGAGGGTGACTGCGAGCCACTTCTGGGGAACTGCGGGAAGCAGGAATGCGAAGCTGAGGTGGCAGGCTATCATTATGAGCGAACCTATCATGAGCATGGATGCACCCTTGCCCTTGTGGTCAAGGAAGATGCCGAGGATAGGTGTGAGCACCATTGCGAGGATGGGGAAGCAGCTGAACAGCTTGGCAGCGAGTGCGGCGTCGATGTTCAGGGTTTCCTCGAGGAGGTTGGGAGCGTAGCGCTGGAACGGGAATATCGCGCTGTAGTAGAGCACGCAGAGGAGAGCCACGATCCAGAACATCTTGCTCTTGAAGATTGCGCCGAGGTCGCTTACATGGAACTCGTCCTCAGGTGACTTCTCTTCAGTCGCGAGGCCGGCCTCGATGAGCTGGTCGTCGAACTTCCTGTCAAGGACGGCGAAGATCACGAAGTTGAGGAGACCTATGACGAGCAGCGCACCGCAGAATCCGAGGGGTGCCACCACTGAAGCGTCGAACTTGTTGGATATGATGGGGGCGATCCACATGACTCCGAACACGCCGAGGCGGGCGATTGCCATCTCGAGACCCATTGCCAGAGCCATCTCCTTGCCCTTGAACCACTTGGCGAGGATCTTGGAAACGTTGGTGCCTTCCATCTCACAGCCGCAGCCGAAGATCATGAAGCCGAGGGATGCCATCTTTGCACTTGCGGGCATCTCGACCCACCATGAACCGAGCCACTGGCAGAGAGCGGTGGTCTGGAACCAGTCGCTGATACCGATGAACTTGATGCCTGCGCCGAGCACCATCAGGCCTGCGGAGAGGATTCCTGAGAACCTTACTCCAAGCTTGTCGAGTATGACTCCGGCGATGATGAGGAAGCCACATACGTTGAGGATATACTCAGATGCCGCATACTTGCCGAACACTCCGCTGTCCCATCCGAGATTGGACTCCACGAGGGACTTGAGAGGGGACATGACGTCTACGAACATGTAGGCGAAGAACATCATTAGGGCAACCAGTGCAAGAACACTCCATCTTGCAATAGGGTTGTCGTTCATCAATTTTTGAATTTTCTGTGTCATAATACAGGTTTACGCGTATAATCGTGCTAATTTAGCAATTATTTCCTTATCTTCGGCAAAATGGACTCGTCGAAAAACATAATTTCACTCACCGGATTCATGGGTGCAGGCAAGAGTACAGTGGGCTGGGAACTGGCCTGCAGGCTCGGTTGGCCCTTCGTCGATCTTGACGCCGAGATCGAAGCAGCCGCCGGGCTCGCCATACCTGACTTCTTCCAGAAGTACGGGGAGGCTGCATTCAGAGCTTTGGAAATCAGGACCTTGAAACAGGTCCTCGAGAGCCGTGAGACCCCGTTCGTGCTCGCGCTGGGAGGTGGAACCATCTGCTCCGAAGAGGCAAGGAAAATCATTCTTGACAGGACCTGCTGCATATTCCTCGATGCTTCCGAAGGCGAGATCGTCAGAAGGGTCGGCCCGGACACGTCTTCCCGTCCGGTGTTCGATATCGCCAGGATGCAGAAACGCCTGCCCTTCTACAGGCAGGCGCACTATGAAATCTCCACTGACGGCAAGTCCGTTCAGCAGATTGTTGACGAGATACTAGAACGGGAGATCGTCTGAACTTCCGTCGATTCCAAGATCAATGGGAGCAACCTCCGGCTGAGGAGCCTGCACGGGTGCTGCGGGCTTGGGTGCCTGATATGCGGGCTGCTGAGGCTGATAGGCCGGCTGAGGTGCCTGGTATGCAGGCTGGGGAGCCTGATAAGCGGGCTGTGGTGCCTGATAGGCAGGCTGCTGGGGCTGGTATGCGGGCTGCTGAGGTGCTGCTGCAGGATAGCCGCCCTGGTCGCCTTCGCGCTTGCCGAGGAGCTGGAGATTGTCCACGGTGATCTCGGTGGTGTACTTCTTGGTGCCCTGGGCGTCAGTGTATGAGCGGGTGCGGAGGCGCCCCTCGATGAATACCTGGGTGCCCTTTCTAATGAACTTCTCGGCTACGTCGGCTGACTGCCTCCATGCTACGATATTGTGCCACTCCGTGTTCTCACGGAGCTCACCGTTCCTGTCTCTGTACCTCTCGGTGGTTGCGAGAGTGAATGTTGCGACTTTGTTTCCCTGGCCGTTCTGGCCGTTTCCATCAAGGTAACGTACTTCCGGGTCTCTACCAACGTTACCGATCAGCATAACTTTGTTGAGTGACATAATGTGTAAAATTTAAATCGTTTGTTAATAGTTTAAGTCTGTCGGATCCAACATCAGGGATCGGCATGCAAGATAGAGAAATTTTTCCAATACGAGCATCAAAAACTTGCGTTTGTCAGCACATATTTTTAAATTTATGAGCTAACTCAATGCTTATGAGACATATACGTATTATTGCCATCATTGCGGCGCTGGCTGTCAGCGCCTGCTCCGCTCCCAATGAAGTGTCAGTGAAGTGCAAGACCGGCACCACCCGCGTGCAGGCCGTGGCTCCCGGAATCTTCAGGGTCTGCGAGATTCCTGCCGGCGCGTCCTTTTCAAGGGATGCGTCACTGTGCGTGGTTCCTCAGCAGTCCGTACCCGAGTGCCGGAAGACAGAGACTCCTGAATATTGGGAACTTGCCAGCGGCAACGTGGCCGCCAGAATAAGCAAGGCCGACGGACGCGTAAGCTTCTTCAAGGACGGCGAGCAGCTCCTTTCGGAGCACGAGAACAGCTTCGAGCCCTTCAGTGCCGGCGGCGTGGATGCCTACAGCGCATCTGTCTCTTTCGACTCTCCTTCTGACGAGGCCTTCTACGGTCTTGGCCAGCATCAGGCCGACGAATGGAACTACAAGGGCAGGAACGAGGAACTTTACCAGTACAACACCAAGATATCCGTGCCTTTCGTGGTGTCTTCACGCAAGTATGGAATTCTCTGGGACAGCTACAGCTTCTGCCGCTGGGGCGACACCCGTCCGTACGCCCCTCTCGCCGACGCCTTCACCCTTTACGACAAGTACGGCGAGGAGGGCGCCATAACGGGAACATATACGGCTGCTGACGGCACAGTCATGGAGCGCCGCGAGGCTACCCTGGAACAGGAGTTCCTGCGCACTTCTCAGTGCGACAAGGTCATCAATGCTCCCGAGGACTTCAATTTCGGCGGCTCGCATGTGGTGTTCGAAGGCTCGCTCGAGCCAAAGACCGGCGGCCAGCACGATTTCTGCCTGTACTATGCCGGCTACACCAAGGTCTTCGTAGACGGCAAGGAAGTCGTGCCCGAGATCTGGCGTACTGCCTGGAACCCCAACAGCCGCAAGTTCTCCCTTGACCTCCAAGAGGGCCGCAAGGTCAGCCTCAGGATCGAGTGGGAGCCTGACGGCGGTGTCAGCTACGATGCCCTCAAGGTCCTTTCGCCCGTGCCCGCAGAGCAGCGCGAACGCATGTGCTGGTGGGGTGAGATGCAGAAGCAGGTCGACTACTATTTCGTTGCCGGCGACAGCATCGACGACGTCATCGGCGGCTACCGTACCCTTACCGGCAAGAGCCCGATCATACCCAAGTGGGCTCTCGGCTACTGGCAGAGCCGCGAGCGCTACACCACCCAGGACGAGGTCCTTTCGACTCTCAAGGAGTTCCGCGACAGGGAAATCCCCATCGACAACATAGTGCAGGACTGGCAGTACTGGCTTCCTGACCAGTGGGGCAGCCACGAGTTCGACCCCGCCCGCTTCCCTGATCCCAAGGCCATGGTCGACAGCATCCACGCTATGGGCGGCCGCTTCATGATATCAGTCTGGCCCAAGTTCTATGTGGGCACCGAGCACTTCGACGAGCTGAACGACAACGGCTGGATATACCGAGTGCCGGTAGACCAGAAGGTAGTGGACTGGCTGGGATATGAGCAGTCCTTCTATGACGCATATTCCGCAGGCGCCCGCGAACTCTTCTGGCAGCAGATGAAGGACCATCTCCTTCCTGCAGGCGTGGACGCATGGTGGATGGATGCGAGCGAACCCAACATCCATGACTGTACCGACATGGATTTCCGCAAGGCCATGAGCGGCCCCACTGCACTAGGCCCGTCAGACCAATACTTCAACGCGTATGCACTCATGAACGCCCAGGCCATATATGAAGGTCAGCGCAGGGATGCTCCCGACAAGCGCGTCTTCCTGCTCACCCGCAACGGCTTTGCAGGCTTGCAGCGCTATTCCACCGCATCCTGGAGCGGCGACATCGGCACCCGATGGGAAGACATGAAGGCACAGATAAGCGCGGGACTCAACTACTCTATCTCGGGCATTCCCTTCTGGGGGCAGGACATCGGAGGCTTCAGCGTCGAGAACCGTTACTATGCCGCTCAGCAGCTCTTCAACTGGACCGGAAAGGTCAATGACGACCTCAAGGAGTGGCGCGAGCTGCAGGTACGCTGGCACGAGTGGGGCGTATTCTGCCCCCTGTACCGTGCTCATGGCCAGTGGCCGTGCCGCGAGCCCTGGAACATTGCTCCCGAGGGTGACCTTGCCTACAACATCATTGTGGACACCGACAAGTTCAGGTATCGTCTGATGCCCTATCTCTACTCTCTTGCCGCCGAGGTCCACTTCAACGACTATACTATGATGCGCCCGCTCGTCATGGACTATACCGACGATCCCGTCGCACGCGAAGTGTCTGACCAGTTCATGCTAGGCCCGGCCATAATGGTCTGCCCTGTTTATGAATACGGCGCACGCTCACGCGAGGTCTATCTGCCGGAGGGTACATGGTACTGCTTCAATACCGGCAAGCCCGTCGAGGGCGGCCGCAGCATAGAGGCCGGTGCTCCCATTGATGAAATTCCCGTATATCTTCGCGCAGGCAGCATCCTGGTAATGGGCAATGCCGTGCAGAACACCGCACAGGCACAGGACAACATACGCATCATTGTGAATGCCGGTGCCGATGCCGACTTCACCCTCTACGAGGACGACGGCACGAGCTACGGATACGAGAAGGGCGAATACAGCCGCATCCCCATCCACTGGGACGATGCGACCGGCACGCTCACTATAGCCGAGCGCACTGGAGAATTCCCCGGAATGTCTCCGCAGAAGAATTTCCTTGTTCTTGTGAATGGAATCGACGGCGTGCAGCCTCAGCCAGTCAGCTACAGCGGCAGCGCATTGAGCATTGCAGTGGTGTCAGGTTCTTCACCTGACATCAGCAGATAGCCTTCGATGCCCTGCTGCACCAGCCATTCGCGGCCGTGGATGTACCGTCCTATGCCGGGCATTCCCTCCATGCAGGGATCCTTGTAGTTGGCTTCGAGCAGCACCTTGCACCTGAGCCTGTCAATGCCTGCGACGGCTTTCGGCAGGCAGAATACTATGAGGTCGGCCTCCACGCCGGCCTCTATTTCGTCGTGATGATACAGTCTGGTGCTGAACCCGCATGCCTCTGCGGCATGCAGAGCGGCCTTTCCTGCGCCTCCGCCGCCTATGATGGCGGCAGTGCGTATGTCTTCACTGAGCCTTGAGAGTATGACCTTGACTCCCAGATAGTCGGAGTTGTGCGCCTCGATTCCGCGTGCAGTCCTGACGAGTATGTTGGCTGCACCGGTGGCCTCCACCTCGGGGGCCTTGATGTCGGCGCGGGCGGCTGCCAGCATCTTGAAGGGCATGGTCACGTTCACGGCGTGGTAGCCCTCGATGAAGCGCTGCCACGCTTCCTCGAAGTCGGGGGTGTCGATGCGGTCATACTGGTATTTCCCGTGATATGCTGCAGTGAAGAGCACAGGGCTCTTGGCATTGTGCACGGGGTGTCCTATGATTCCGAACCTGTTCATATTGAGCGCTGCCTTACCGCTTCGAAGAGAAGAATGGCCGCTGATACGGAAACGTTCAGGGAATCGAGCCTGCCGAGCATGGGGATGCGTATGTGGGCGTCGGCGGCCTGGCGCCAGACGTCGGTGAGGCCGGTGGACTCGGTGCCCATTACGATGGCAGTGCCCCGCTTCATGTCGTAGTCGTAGTACAGCGACGAATCCTGCAGCTGCGCCGTAAGAATCTGGATGCCTTTCTTCTTCAGGAAGGCTATCGCCTCCTCTGAGGGGCATGCCACGCAGGGCACCGTGAAGATGCCGCCTATGGCAGCCCTTATGAGGTTGGGATTATAAAGATCGGTGAGAGGGTCGCATACAATTACCACATCGGCTCCTGCCGCATCGGCGCTGCGGAGCACGGCACCAAGGTTGCCAGGCTTCTCGACGCTTTCGAGGACCACGATCAGAGGATTCTCCCTGAGCTCGAGGTCATCCAGGCTCAGATTCCTGGTCCTGACTTCGGCAATGATGCCTTCTGTGCCGCCACGGTAGGCGATCTTCTCATAGACTTCGGGACTCACTTCGAACACTTTGACGCCGGCGGGCAAGACTGCCTGCGCATCGAGGGTGAAGACCGTGTCGACCACGTATCCTGCCTCGATGCAGTGCTGGAGCTCGCGGCGTCCCTCGACCACGAACAGACCGCATTCACGGCGTTCGGAAGACTTCTGCTGCAGGGCGAGAAGCTTCTTGATCTTGGGATTCTGTGCTGATGTGATTATCTCGTGCATTATTCTGATTTTTCCTTCTTCAGAGGCTTCTCGGGACGCATCTGAGGGAAGAAGAGCACATCCTGGATGGTTGTCTGGCCGGTCATGAACATGGTGAGGCGGTCGATGCCCATTCCAAGTCCTGAGGTAGGAGGCATGCCGTACTCGAGTGCGCGCACGAAGTCATAGTCGATGAACATGGCCTCGTCGTCGCCCTTGCTCTTGAGGGCTGCTTGCTCCTCGAAGCGCTCCAGCTGGTCGATGGGGTCGTTCAGCTCTGAATATGCGTTTGCAAGCTCCTTTCCGCAGACGAACAGCTCGAACCTCTCGGTGAGTGTGGGATCGGTGCGGTGGCGCTTGGTGAGGGGAGACATCTCCACGGGGTAGTCGGTGACGAAAGTGGGCTGGATGAGATGCTTCTCGCAGTACTCGCCGAATATTGCATCGATGAGCTTGCCTTTTCCCATAGAGGGCTCGATCTCGACGTTCAGCTGCCTGCAGGTTGCGCGGAGCTCGTCCTCGGTCATTCCCTTGACGTCGACGCCGGCGTATTCCTTGATTGCGTCGAGGATGGGGAGACGGCGGTACTCGCCACCGAAGTCAACCTCGTTCTCGCCGATCTTCACGACTGTGGTTCCGTTGACCTTGAGAGAAATCTTTGCGAGCATCTTCTCTACGAACTTCATCATCCAGTTGTAGTCCTTGTATGCCACATAGATCTCCATGCAGGTGAACTCGGGGTTGTGGGTCTTGTCCATGCCCTCGTTGCGGAAGTCCTTTGCGAACTCGTACACACCGTTGTAGCCGCCGACGATGAGTCTCTTGAGGTAGAGCTCGTTTGCGATGCGGAGGTACAGGGGAATGTCAAGAGCATTGTGATGGGTTATGAACGGACGTGCGGTGGCACCTCCGGGTATTCCCTGAAGAATAGGGGTCTCGACCTCGAGACAGCCTGCCTGGTTGAAGTACTCGCGCATGGTGGCTATGATCTGCGCACGCTTCACGAATGTCTCCTTCACCTGAGGGTTGATGATGAGGTCTACGTATCTCTGGCGGTAGCGGAGCTCAGGGTCGGTGACTGCGTCATGAACCTGACCGTCTGCATCGGCCTTTACGATGGGAAGCACGCGGAGGCTCTTGCTGAGCACGGTGAGTTCCTTGGCATGCACGCTGAGCTGGCCTGTCTGGGTAATGAATGCGAAGCCCTTGATACCGATGATGTCGCCGATGTCGAGGAGCCTCTTCCATACGGTGTTGTACATGGTCTTGTCCTCCTCGGGGCATATCTCGTCTCTCTTGACGTAGATCTGTATGCGTCCGCTCTCGTCCTGAAGCTCTCCGAATGAAGCTGCGCCCATGATGCGGCGGCTCATCAGACGGCCTGCTATGCAGACTTCCTGGAAGTTGCCCTTCTCAGGATCATATTCTGCAGCAATCTCTGCTGTAGATGCATTTACGGGATATTCAGCTGCGGGGTAAGGCTCGATGCCGAGCTCTCTCAATTTGCTGAGCGATTCTCTGCGAATCAGCTCCTGTTCACTTAATTCTGCCATTATTATTATATTATTTCTTCTCTTTCCTTTATGTCCCTCACTCTCAGCTGGAGGGTCGAGCTGCCTCGGTAGTAGTTCTCCACGATGGCATAGCATACGTCGAAGGGGTTGCCTTCCCTGATGTAATCGTATGACTCTGCCATGTTGAATGCTATTGCGGCTATCTGGTGGTAGGGCTGGCTCTCCTGGATGAGGTCCAGCTTCATGTGCACTCCGCCTGCTCCTACCTTGCGTCCGCTTCCGGCATCGTATACGTTCTCCGTTATGAACAGAGGGTTGCTGTTACCGGGGCCGAAAGGCTGGAACTGCTTCAGTATCCTGAAGAACTTCGGGGTTATCTGCGCGAAGTCCAGGCGGGCATCGACGTCGACAATGGGAATCAGCATGTCGCTGGTGACCTTGCCTGAGACGAACTCGTCCATCCTGCGGGCGAACTCGGCAAGGTTCTCCTCCTTGAGGGTGAGGCCGGCGGCGTACACGTGCCCGCCGAAGTTCTCAAGCAGGTCGGCGCAGCTCTCGATGGCCTCGTAGAGGTCGAATCCTGCCACGCTGCGGGCACTTCCGGTAACGAAGCCGTTGCTCTTGGTGAGCACCACGGTGGGCTTGTAGAAAGCTTCCACAAGGCGGGATGCCACGATGCCCACGACGCCCTTGTTCCACTTGGGGTTGTACACTATAGTCGCGTTCTGGCTGGTGAGGCAGTTGCCTTCCTGGACCATCTCTATGGCCTCCAGCGTGATTTCGCGGTCGATGTTCTTGCGCTCGTTGTTGTTGTCGTTGATCTTCTCGCCTATCTGCATGGCGCTGCGGGTGTCGGTGGCCTTGAGCAGCTCGACTGCCAGGCGTCCGCTCTCCATTCTGCCGGCGGCATTGATGCGGGGTCCTATCTTGAAGACTATGTCGTCGATGGTGATGTGACCGGGCTCAAGGTTGCTGAGGTTGATCATGGCGAGCAGTCCCTCGCAAGGGTGCTCGTTGAGGACCTTCAGGCCGTAATGTGCCAGCACACGGTTCTCGCCGACCATGGTCACGAGGTCTGAGGCTATGCTGACCACGAGCAGGTCCAGCAGGGGAACCAGCGTCTCGAACGGGATGCCGTACTGCTGTGCATAGCCCTGCACGAGTTTGAATCCCACGCCGCATCCGCTGAGGTCGTCGAAGGGGTAATTGCAGTCCTCGCGCTTGGGGTCGAGCACGGCCACGGCCGCGGGCAGGGTCTCTTCAGGCAGATGGTGGTCGCAGATGATCACGTCGATGCCCTTTTCCCTTGCATATTCCACCTTCTCGATGGCCTTGATGCCGCAGTCGAGGGTTATGATGAGGGAATAGCCTCCTTCAGCCGCATGGTCTATGCCTTTGTATGACACGCCATAGCCTTCGTCGTAGCGGTCGGGAATGTAGAATCCCACATTCTTGGTGAAGCGCTGGATGAATGAATATACCAGAGCCACGGCGGTAGTGCCGTCAACGTCGTAGTCACCGTACACGAGGATCTTCTCCTTGCCGGTGATGGCCTTGTGCAGACGTTCCACGGCTTCGTGCATGCTCTTCATGAGGAAGGGGTCGTGGAGGTCGTCCAGGCTGGGGCGGAAGAATGCTCTGGCCTGGTCGAAAGTCTCGACGCCGCGCTTTACCAGCAGTTCGGCGAGCACCTTGTCGATACCCACTTCTGCAGACAGCCTGTCGACCTTTGCGGGGGCGGCCTGCTCCTTCAGTATCCATTTGCATTCTTTTGTCATATACGTGTCAGTTTTGCCAATAGCCCATGCCGGTCCGGACTCTAGAACAGGGTGAGTTCCTCGAAGAGTTCCGGGCCTTCGTCACCGTTTCCTTCGGAACCGGTGGCAGGCATGTCGGCCATGTCGTTGTCAATATCAATTTCTATAGGGTCGGAGAAAGCTTCTGCAGGTGCCTCGTCGGCAGGCTGCTCATCCTCCGGTTTCTCCAGCGGTTCGATGAACCTCACGCTCTTGATCTCACCTCTGTCGGCGCACTTCTTGCCCTTTGCGGCTATGCCCTTCTTGCCTATCCATTCCTCAGCGTCCACCGGCTCCGGCTGCTTGTCCTCGAGCTTCCAGGTGATTTCGTACTGGGGATGACGGTCGTCTGACAGTTCCACGAGGTACGACTTGGGAGCGTCGGAGATGAACAGGACAGGGGTGTTGTCGCTCAGGACGAAGGAGAAGCGCTTCACGTAGAAGGACTTCACTCCCGCATCCCAGTAGAGGGCGGTGAATGTCTTGTCGGGGTCGAACTTCTCTATGCGGAGGACGTCGCCCTGGTAGCGGTTGCTGAGGTCGAACGAGGTGGTGTAGAACGTGCCGTTCGTGAATACCGCGAGCACCTTGTCGTCCTGGCCGAACTGGCCCAGGTACTGGCCGCGTCCGTCCTCGTTAAGCTTCTGGATATCAGCGTCGTACCATATATCCTTGCCGGATATGGTGCTGATGCCCTTGCTCTTGAGGGTGATCTTCTGGACAACATACTTGGTGACCAGGTTGCCCCTCGCGGTCTTGCTCTTGATCGCCAGCTCGGTGAAGTCGTATTCCAGACTGGCCTTCTTGAGGTTGGGTCGTGCCCTGAGCTGTACCTTCACGGTCTCGGCCTCTCCGTTGTGGTTCGCGCTGAACCATACGATGCGAGAGCCCTCGGTTCCCTGGGTTATGTCGTAGTCCTTGTCTCTTGTTATGGAGGTGATGTTGAACCTCTTGGCGTAGTAGAGGCTGGTCTTGCCCTCGCGGTAGATCACGTTATAAATGGTGCGTGAGTCGCCGCGGTTGAACAGTCCCACGTACAGCAGGTCCGCACCGAAGAATGCCTTGTCGGACACCTTGGTTATGCGGTACTTGCCGTCCTTGCCTATGACGATGATCTCGCTCAGGTCGGAGCAGTCGCAGATGTACTCGACGCCGTCGTCCTTCTTGAGGCCGATTCCGACGAAGCCTTCCTTGAGGTTGGCGAACAGCTTCGCGTTGTTGTTCACGACCTTGGTGGCAGCGATGGTCTCGAAGCCGGTGAGCTCGGTGAGCCTCGGGAAATCCTTTCCGTATTTCTTCTTGAGGCCCTTGAACCAGTCGATGGTGTAGCGGGTGATGTGGTCTATGTTGTCCTGCACCTGCTTCATCTCCGCCTCGATGGCGTAGATCTTCTCGTCCACAGCCTTGGTGTCGAACTTGCTTATCTTGCGGACGGGCTTCTCCACGAGCTTGAGTATGTCGTCTCTTGTGATCTCGCGGCGGAAGAGGTCCTGGTAGTCCTTCATCCTCTCCCAGATGTCGTCGACCTGGGTGTCCCAGTCCTTCTGGTCCTGCTCGAGCACCTTGTATATGCGGTTCTCGAAGAAGATGCGCTCGAGTGAGTTGTAGTGCCAGTCGCGCTCGAGCTCGTCCATGCGTATCTGCAGCTGCTGGAGCAGCAGGTCACGTGTGTGGAAAGTGCCGTACTCGAGTATGTCGTTGACTGTCAGGAACTGAGGCTTGTTGTCCTTGATGACGCAGGCATTCGGGGCGATGTTGTACTCGCAGTCGGTGAATGCGTAGAGAGCGTCTATGGTCTTGTCCGGAGACACCTCGTTGGGAAGCTTGATGACTATGTCCACCTTGTCGGTGGTCATGTCCTCTATCTTCTTTATTTTGATCTTTCCCTTGTCTTTTGCCTTGAGGATGGAGTCGATGACCATGTGAGTGGTCTTTCCGTAGGGAAGCTCGGTGATGGCTATGGTGTTCTTGTCGATCTTCTCTATGCGCGCGCGTACCTTTACTGAACCACCGCGCTTGCCGGCCATGTACTTGCTGCAGTCAGCCAGACCGCCGGTAGGGAAGTCGGGGTAGATCTCGTAGGGCTCGCCTTTGAGAATGGAGACTGAGGCGTCGAGAAGCTCATTGAAGTTGTGGGGAAGAATCTTGCTGGACATTCCCACGCCGATTCCTTCGGTGCCCTGTGCGAGAAGCAGAGGGAAGCGCACCGGGAGCTCCGTGGGCTCCAGGTTGCGTCCGTCGTAGGAATTCATGAAGTGGGTGATCTTGGGGTCGAACACGACTTCCTTGGCGAACTTGCTCAGCCTTGCCTCTATGTATCGGGGTGCGGCGTTGGCATCGCCTGTGAGTATGTTTCCCCAGTTTCCCTGGCAGTCGATGGTGTAGCCCTTCTGTCCGAGCTGGACGAGCGCTCCGAGTATGCTCTGGTCGCCGTGAGGGTGGTACTGCATTGACTGTCCTACTATGTTGGCCACTTTCGTGTATGCTCCGTCATCCATCTTGAACATGGCATGCAGCACGCGCCTCTGCACGGGCTTGAGGCCGTCCACGATATGAGGCACGGCACGGTGCAGGATGACGTATGATGCATAGTCAAGATACCAGTCACGGAACATTCCGGACAGTTTGAACTTATGGGAGTCGCTTTCCAGCAGATGGTTGAACTTGCCCGATTCCTGCGCGTCCTCGGCAACTTCTACATCGTCGTCTTCTACTATTTCTTCAGTTATGATGTTCTCTTCGTCCATATCTCTAGTCTTCATAGCCGAATTTTCTCAGCTCCTTTCGGTCTTCTCTCCAGTCGGGATCGACCTTCACGAATATCTGCAGGAAGACCTTCTTCTGGAAGAAGTCCTCCATCTCGATACGTGCGGCGGTACCCGTCCTCTTGAGGGCTGATCCGCCTTTTCCGATGATGATTCCCTTCTGGCTCTCGCGCATCACATAGATGATGGCGCTTATATCGTAACGCTCCTTGCCTTCCTTGAACTGCTCGATGCCCACTTCGCAGCAATAGGGGATCTCTTCCTTGTAGTTCAGAAGAATCTGCTCCCTTATTATCTCCGATGCGAAGAACCTGAGGTTCTTGTCGGTAAAGGCGTCCTTGTCGTACCATGGCGGGCACTCCGGAAGCTTGGCGACCACTGCATCGAGTATGTTGTCGATGTTGAAGCGCTCCTGGGCGCTGGCAGGGATTATCTGAGCCTTGGGAAGCTGGTCCTGCCAGTACTTCATGAGGCCCAGCACCTTCTCCTGGTCCGAGATGTCTATCTTGTTCACGACGACTATCACGGGGCAGTCGATGTGTTGGAGCTTCTGGACGTACTCCTCGTTCTTGTCGGCCTTCTCGACGGTGTCCGTCACGTACAGTATTATGTCGGCATCCCCGATGGCTCCGTCAACGAAGTTCATCATGTTCTGCTGCAGGCGATAGCTGGGCTTGAGGATTCCCGGAGTGTCCGAGAACACTATCTGCCACTCGTCGTCGCCCTGCCCGCCGTTGATGATGCCCATGATGCGGTGACGGGTAGTCTGCGCCTTGGCCGTCACGATCGAGAGCTTCTCTCCGACCATGGCGTTCATGAGCGTGGACTTGCCCACGTTGGGGTTGCCGATTATGTTTACGAATCCTGACCTGTGCATTATACGTATGCTCCCATCTTGAGGATGTTGGTCTCTCCTTCAGTGAGGTAACGCCACTCGCCCTTCTTGAGTCCCTTCTTGGTGAGACCTGCGAAGTAGACGCGGTCGAGGGTGCGGACGTTGTATCCGAGGCTCTCGAATATGCGGCGTACGATGCGGTTCTTTCCTGAGTGGATCTCGATGCCGAGCTTGCGGTGGTCGTTCTCGTCGATGTACTCGAGCTCGTCGGCCTTCACGTCGCCGTCGCTCAGGGTTACGTTGTCAAGTATCTTGTCGTAGTCCTCCTGCTCGAGGGGACGGTCGAGGATGACCTGGTAGATCTTCTTCTTGTCGTATGAAGGATGAGTGAGCCTCTCGGCCATCTCTCCGTCGTTCGTGAGCATGAGCACGCCTGTGGTGTTCTTGTCAAGGCGGCCTACGGGATATACGCGTGAGGGACAGTCCTTGATGAGGTCAAGAACGGTCTTCTCTGCGTGAGGATCGCTTGCGGTCGTGACGAAGCCCTTGGGCTTGTTCATGACGATGTACATCTTCTCCTCGCCCTTGAGGCGCTGTCCGTTGAAGCGGATGTCGTCCTCGTAGATGTTCACCTTGGTTCCGAGCTCGGTGACGACCTCTCCGTTCACTGTGACTACGCCTGCCTGGATGAGGGTGTCGGCCTCGCGGCGTGAGCATACACCGGAGTTGGCGATGAACTTGTTCAGACGTACTACGTCCTGGATCATCTGGGGTGCCTTCTCCTCGGTCTCGCCGCCATTCACTACGGGGCGGCGGCTGATCATGCGGTTGATGCCTTCGTTTGAGCTCTTGTCGAATGTAGCGGGCTTGCGTCCTGCGGGCTTCCTGCCTGCTGAATAGGGCTTGCTTCCGCTGAAGTTCCTGCGCTCGCCATTGCCGCCGTAGCTCTTGTGCTCACCGTAGCTTCTGCGTTCGCCACCGTTGCTGCTGAAGCTTCTGCGCTCGCCGGCGTTCTCGCCATTGCTCCTGCGCTCACCGAAGTTCCTGCCTTCGCCGTAGCTTCTGTGCTCGCCGTAGGATTTGTGCTCGCCGTAGCTTCTGCGCTCGCCGTAAGGCTTGCGCTCGCCACTGTTGCTGCTGAAGTTTCTGCGTTCTCCATTGCTGCCGTAGCTCCTGTGCTCGCCTGAGGGCTTGTGATCGCCATAGCTTCTGTGCTCACCGTTTCCCCTATGCTCGCCATAGGTCCTGTGCTCACCGTAGCTCCTGTGCTCTGAGCTGCCGCTGCTTCTGAATTCTACTTTTTCGGAACGAACGGAACTGCCTGCTGCGTTCTTCCTGGGTCTAAGTTTTCGGCCTTCTTTGGTAAATTCTTCCATTTTTACTGTAGATTGAATATGTAAGTTATCGTGCCCTCCTGCAGTACCGGAGCATCACCGTCCATATTGAAGTGAGTCTCCATCGCGGCTTTTCTTGCCGCTGCCCAGAGGGTCTTGTCTGTCACTGTCGTGCCGTCTGCGCCTGCAACGGCCTTGGTCACCTGTCCGTACTGGTCAACCCAGATGCTGACCACGACCACTCCGCTTTCCTGGCTGTTGTAAGCCGGCCTCTTCAGGCCCGCCTTGTCGACTGAGCGTCCTGCGAGGTGCGCGTTAGGCTTGCCTGCCGTGGCTGCTGAAGAGGCATTGCCCTTCGCCTGGCCTGCCTTGAAAGCATCGCTGGCCTGCTCGGCCGAGTGAGGAGCCGTGAGGGTGGTGTCCTTCTTGGCCATTCCGGGGAATGCGGCGCGAGGGTCGAGCTTGGGCTCTTCCTTGGGCTCCGGAGCGGGCGTGTCCACGTCGCCGAAGTCGTCCGGCCTGGTCTCGGGCGTCAGGTTCTGTGCCGTCGACTGGTTGGGAGACTGGCTGCGCTGCACTATCTCGACGTGCTCTTCCGGATTGACATCCTCTCCCCGTACCTCGTTGCCGCGCCTGATCATCTGGATTTCCTCCTCTTCGGAGAAATCCAGCAGGAAAGTGTTCTCCTGCGGAGGCGGCCAGATGTACTTGAGGCCAGAGAAAGACACGAGCGCTATGGCACACACATGCAGCACGACCGTCATTATGACGCCCGTAAGCCTGGCCTTGTGCTCGTCATATTCTCTATACTGTCTCATTCGGGTTGAGTTGCCAGAATCACTTTGTAATGATTGCGTTTAGCTATGTTCATCACCTGCACAATCTCGCGGATGGGAACGCTTTCGTCTGAATAGATGCTGAATGTGGGGTCCTCCTCTTCCTGGAGAAGGCCTACAAGTTCGTCTTCAACCTCCTCGAAGGCGACGGGTGCCTCGATTCCGTTGATGTGGTAGGTATATCTGTCTTCACCCCAGTCCTTGATGGAAACGCTGACGGTGGCCTTTGCACCGACCTGGCCCGTGCTCTTGGGAAGGAGGAGCTTGAGGGCGTTGGGGTTGACCAGCGTCGAGGTCACAAGGAAGAAGATGAGCAGGAGGAACACGATGTCGGTCATGCTGGACATCGCCATGTTCGGGTCTGCTTTCGTGATTCGCTTGAGTGCCATCTTTATTCAGCGTTTTCTCCCTCGGGCTCGCCGAGGATGTCCATGAACTTGATAGTGCTGGTCTCCATCTTGTATACGACCTCGGATACCTTTGCGGTAAGGAAGTTGTAGCCGAAGTATGCGAGGATACCTACGATAAGACCGCCCACTGTGGTGACCATGGCCTCATAGATACCGCTGGAGAGAAGTGTGATGTCGATGTTGTTGCCTGCATTCGCCATGTTGAAGAATGCGCGGATCATACCGGTGACTGTTCCGAGGAAACCGATCATAGGTGCGCCGCCGGCGATGGTTGCGAGATAGGGAAGTCCCTTCTCAAGGCGTGCGACCTCGACGTTGCCTACGTTCTCGACTGCCGTCTGGATGTCTGAGAGTGGCTTGCCGTAGCGCTCCACACCTGCCTCGATCATGCGTGATACGGGAGTGTCATACCTTGTGCAGAGAGTCTGCGCAGACTTGAGCTTGCCGTCATGGATGTAGTCGCGGATGTCCATCATGAAATCCTTGTCGACCTTGCCTGCCTGGCGTATCATCCACCACTTCTTTCCGAAGATGTAGATTGCGATGATTGAGAGGATGAGAAGGACGAGCATGAGCCAGCCACCCTTTGTGGCCATCTCAATGAGTGAATAGGACATTTCCTGCTGCTGGGGGAGTGCCTGTACTGCCTCAGCTGCCTCTGTGGCGATGTCTGCCTGAAGTAATGTGAAAAGCATATTTTTGAGTTTTTTGAATTATCTGCAATGCCCGTTTTCCGGGAATTTGCAAATATAGCCAAAAATATGCTTTTTATGAAATAAAAATTTGCCGTGGCGTCAGTATTCCACATTGCTGAGGAAGAGTGCGTGCCCGGGCACTGACTGGCCGGCGTCGCTTCTGGTCCCGTTCTCGATGAGGGAGGCGATGCTTTCGGGACTGCGCTTGCCTCTGCCGACCTCCAGGAGCGTCCCCACTATGGCCCTGACCATGTTCCTGAGGAATCTGTCGGCCGCTATCCTGAAATACCAGTGGTCGTCGTCCTTCCTGTACCAGCAGGCATCTGTGACCGTGCATGTCGAGGTCTTGTTGTCGGCACCTGTCTTCTCGAAGCAACTGAAATCGTGCGTCCCCAGCAACTGCCTGGCAGCCAGGTTCATAGCATCGAAGTCCAGGTCCGGGAACTGGTAAAGCCACGAGAATTTTTCAACGAAAGGGTCCTTACATCTATGCAAAAAATACGTATATTCGCGCTTTGTTGCGCCGAAGCGGGCATGGAAGTCATCGCCTACGGGCTCGATGCTTCTGACGGCTATGCCGGACGGCAGGATGGCATTTAATTTGTAGCAGATTTCTGCGCATTCAACGGGAGCGTCCGAGTCGAAATGTGCCACATAGTGCGAGGCGTTGACTCCGGTGTCGGTACGCCCGGCTCCGGTGACTGAGATTTCGGAATGCAGCAGGATCGCAAGCGCGTCCTGGAGCGTTCCCTGGACGCTGGGTGCATCGGGCTGGACCTGCCAGCCGCAGAACCCCGCTCCGTTGTATGACAAGGTGATTTTGTAACGCATAACGAGTGCAAAAATAAAGAAATATATGGAAAGTGTAAACATCAAGGAACTCAACGACCGCATACAGAAGGAAAGTGCGTTCGTGGACATCCTGCAGCTTGAGATGGGCAAGGTCATCGTCGGCCAGAAACATCTCGTGGAGAATCTGATGATAGCCCTCCTGGCAAACGGACACATACTTCTTGAAGGTATGCCCGGTCTTGCCAAGACCTTGGCAATCAGCACGTTGAGCAAAGCTATCAGCGCAAAGTTCAGCCGTATCCAGTTCACCCCTGACCTGCTCCCTGCCGATGTTACAGGTACCCTCATCTACTCCCAGAAGAAAGAGGAGTTCGAGGTGCGCAAGGGTCCCGTCTTCGCGAACTTCGTGCTCGCCGACGAGATCAACCGTGCTCCAGCCAAGGTCCAGTCAGCCCTTCTCGAGGCAATGCAGGAGCGCCAGGTCACTCTCGGTGACTCCACCTATAAGCTTCCCGAGCCTTTCCTTGTGATGGCCACCCAGAACCCCATCGAGCAGGAGGGAACATATCCTCTTCCCGAGGCCCAGGTCGACCGTTTCATGCTGAAGGTCGTGGTGGGATATCCCCGCAAGGAGGAGGAGAAGCTCATCATCCGCATGAACAACAGCGGAGAGTTCCCCCAGCCCCAGCCTGTCGTGAAGCCCGAGGACATAGTCCGCGCCCGTGAAGTCGTCCGTGACGTCTACATGGACGAGAAGATCGAAAGATATATAGTCGACATAGTCTACGCGACCCGTACTCCGGCCGAATATGGCCTGAAGGACCTCGAGGGGCTCATCAGCTATGGCGCATCCCCTCGTGCCAGCATCAGCCTCAGCATGGCTGCAAAGGCATACGCCTTCATCAAGAGACGTGGCTACGTGATACCTGAGGACGTGCGTGCCGTATGTCCCGAGGTGCTGCGCCACAGGATAGGTCTCACATACGAGGCCGAGGCCGAGAATGTGACGACGGAGCAGATAATCGACAAGGTCATCAACGCTGTGATAGTCCCATAGAGCGATGGCCGCAGACGCAACAGAACTCCTCAGGAAGGTCCGGAAGATAGAGATCAAGACCAAGGCTCTCTCGCATCAGGTGTTTGCGGGAGAGTATCACTCTGCCTTCAAGGGCCGTGGTATGGCGTTCAGCGAAGTGCGTGAATATCAGTGGGGTGACGACGTCCGCAACATGGACTGGAACGTCACCGCGCGTCTCCGCAGCCCGTACGTCAAGGTCTTCGAGGAGGAGCGCGAGCTGACTGTGGTGCTGCTCGTGGACGTCAGCCGTTCCGGACTCTTCGGAACCTCATCCCAGACCAAGAGGGAGATGCTCGCCGAGATAGCAGCCGTCCTGAGCTTCAGTGCGATACTCAATAACGACAAGGTGGGCGCGCTGTTCTTCTCCGACCATGTGGAGAAGTTCATCCCTCCGAAGAAAGGCCGCTCGCACCTGCTTCACATCATTCGTGAGATGCTTGAGCTTGAGCCTCAGTCCAACGGGACCGACATCAGTGCCGCGCTGCAGTTCCTGACCAATGCAATCAAGAAGAAGTGCACCGCCTTCCTGCTGAGCGACATGCTGGATGTGGACGCTGCCGGCACCCCCGCATACGAGGATGCCCTGAAGGTGGCGGTCAGCCGCCATGACATAAGTGTCATAAGGGTGCATGACCCTCGCGAGCGGGAGATCCCCGCCATGGGTCTTGTGCATGTCAAGGACTCCGAGTCAGGCAGGGACTCCTGGGTCAACACCGACTCCAGGAAGGTCCGCAGCGCATATTCGCAGTGGTTCGAACAGGCGGAGCTCAAGGAGCACAGGCTGCTCAACAGATACAAGGTTGACAATGTGGATGTTGCCACCGATGCCGACTACGTGAAGGCATTGATGGCCCTATTTAACGGAAGATGAAACTGTTGGCAATAATATTGACGGCTCTGCTGGAAGTCGTCCCTGCCGGAAGCAGCTTTCTGAGGCAGCTTCAGCCCAGGGACAGCATTCTGATAGCTGACCAGCTGGAATACGGTTTCCGTCTCGACAGCGTCAGAACGGGCACGCAGCTGGCCCTGCCGGACTTCAGCGAAGCCTCCAACGACACTCTTGCCGTGGTGCGCGGCTGGCAGGTGGACACCCTGTCGAACCGGCGCTTCATGCGCAGGAACGGAATGGTGAACCTCAGCGTCTCCATGGTCATTGCCCCGTTCGAGGAGGGCGAGTACCAGCTGCCTCCGATCCCGGTGCAGCGCACGCTAGACGGGAAGATCGACACCCTTGTCTTCGATCCCTCTGCCTTCGAGGCCTGCACCATGCCGGTAGATACGGCAACTTTCGAGATACACGACATAAAGGACCAGATACGCTACCCGGTCACTCCTCAGGAAGTCGCTCCTTGGCTGCTGGGCCTCAAGATGTTCATCGCGCTTGCCGGCGCCCTGGCCATCTTCATCTGGGCCCGTCGCAGGCGCCGCAGGGGAGAGGATGCCCTCAGGAGCCAGGATCCCGCCCATATAGTTGCTCTGCGCGAGCTCGACAAGTACCGTTCAGATAAGTTCTGGGCCCCCGAGAAGCAGAAGCAGTTCTATTCAGGCATCACCGATGCTCTCAAGAATTATATCGATTCCCGATATGGCGTGGATGCGCCTGAGATGACCACGGCCGAGCTGTTCGATGCTCTTAAGTCGGAGAAGTCGCTCTCGCCTGAACTCTACAACGGACTCAAGGGACTCTTCGAGACGGCCGACTTCGTGAAGTTTGCGAAGTTCGTGGCTGACGACCAGGAGAATGCCAGGGCTCTTCCTCTGGCAGTGCGCTTCGTCACTGAGACATACCAGGCCGAGATAGCACAGGAGGATGCTCCTGCAGACGGTGGGGAGGCCGGCAGAAACTGATGTTTTTCGAATACCCCGGACTTCTGTGGCTGCTCGCCTTGCCCCTGCTCCTCGTCGCTCACTACATCTACATCGAGCTGTCTGGCAGGCGTCCGCATCTGCGCGTCTCGACTTCAGTCCCATGGAATGCCGGCGGAAAGACCGTCCTTTCCTGGCTGAGGCATGTTCCGTTCGTTCTCAGGACAGCCGCTCTGTGCCTGATTATCATAGCGATAGCACGTCCTCGTTCCTCCACTCAGATGGAGAAGATCGACACCGAGGGCATAGACATAATGCTGGCGATGGACGTGTCTACCTCGATGCTTGCCAGAGACTTCACTCCCGACCGCATCAGCGCGGCCAAGGACATCGCCATCGAATTCATCTCCCAGCGTCCGAGCGACCGCATGGGAATCGCCGTGTTCGCGGGCGAGAGCTACACGCAGTGCCCTCTGACGACTGACCGCGCCACCCTCATCAACCTCATGAAGGAGGTCCAGACCGACCTCATCGAGGACGGTACGGCAATAGGCAACGGACTTGCCACGGCGGTGGCGCGAATGAAGGATTCCGACGCGAAGAGCCGCGTCGTGATACTGCTTACCGACGGTGTGAACAACAGCGGTGAGGTTGCACCGCAGACTGCCGCCGAGATAGCCAGCACGTATGGTGTCAGGGTCTATACCATCGGCGTGGGTGCCAACGGAATGGCCCCGTACCCTGTCATGACGCCCTGGGGCGTGGAGATGCAGCAGGTGCAGGTCGAGATCGACGAGGAGCTTCTGAAGAGTATTGCCGAGACAACGGGAGGCAAGTACTTCAGGGCTACCGACAATACAAAGCTTTCGGAGATATATTCCGAAATCAACAAGATGGAGAAGGCCCGCACGACCATCGACAGCTTCCCTATCTACAAGGAGCTGTTCGACAGGTATGCTGTATGGGCGCTTGTATGCCTCCTGCTTGAGATGCTTGTGAAACTTTTGATAAGGAGGTTGCCATAATGCTGAACTTTGCAAATCCGCAGTTTTTCATACTGCTTCTGCTTGTGCCGCTCATACCTGTCGTGTATGCGCTGCTCAGGCGTGCCCGCAGAGCCAGGATGCGCAGGTTCGGAGACGAGAAGCTCGTCAAGGAGCTCATGCCGTCATGGTCCGGAGCGAAGGGATGGGTCAGGGTGATCCTTTTCTCGCTGGCATTCTTCTTCTTCGTGATAGGCCTATGCAGGCCGCAGGTCGGTGCAAAGCTCAGCGAACGCGAGACCAAGGGTGCCGAGATCATGATATGTCTGGATGTTTCCAACTCCATGCTGGCCCAGGACTACTCTCCTGACCGTCTGGACCGTGCGAAGCTTGCGATATCCCGGATAGTGGACAAGCTTGACGGCGACAGGATAGGACTCATAGTGTTTGCAGGAAGCTCGTTCGTGCAGCTGCCCATCACCACTGACTACGTTTCCGCCAAGATGTTCCTCAATTCCATCGGCACGTCTTCCGTCCCCGTGCAGGGTACGGCGATAGGCGAGGCCATCCACACTGCGGCGCGCAGCTTCAGCGCCCAGAGCGAGAAGAGCAGGGCGATAATAGTCATCACCGATGGCGAGAACCACGAGGACGACCCCGTGGCGGCTGCCGAGGAGGTGGCGGAAATGGGCGTGAAGGTCTATACGATAGGTGTAGGCACGCTTCAGGGTCAGCCTATACCGAAGGATGGCGAGCTCATGAAGGACAAGGAGGGGAACATAGTCGTGACCCGTCTCGACGAGGATACCCTCCGCAAGGTGGCCGATGCCGGAAACGGAGCATACGTGCATGCCGGCAACGAGGAGTTCGGCCTTAATCCCATAGTCGATGACATACGCAGGATGGAGGATGAGAGATACAACAGCGTAGTGTTCGAGGAGTATGACGAGCAGTTCATGTATTTCCTCGGTGCGGCCCTGCTGCTGCTTGTCCTTGAGATGCTCATAGGCGAAAGAAGAAGCAAAAGGAGACTTTTTGAATGAGAAGACTGATTGCCATATTGATTTTTGCCGTTCTGTGCCTTCCTTCGATGGCGCAGGTTGACAGGCATGAGGTGCGCGCAGGCAACAGGAAGTTCAACAAGAAGAACTACCCTGCGGCCGAGATCGACTACAGGAAGGCAGTCCTGAAGGACACCTCGTCAGTGGCCGGGCAGTACAATCTGTCTTCAGCCCTCTACCGTCAGGAAGACTATCAGGGTGCGCAGAATGCTCTCGATGCCATTAAGGACAACGCTCCTGTTCACAGGAATGCCTCTGACTATTACTACAATGCCGGTGACGTGGCCCTGCAGAACAAGGACTATGCTGCCGCCGTTGAGGCCTTCAGGCAGTCCCTGCTGAGAAATCCCGGAGACCTTGACGCCAAGGAGAACTACATCTACGCCAAGAAGATGCTCGAGAATCAGCAGAATGGCGGCGGTGGTCAGGACAATCAGGACAACCAGCAGAACCAGGACCAGCAGGATAACCAGGATAACCAGCAGAATCAGGATAATCAGGACCAGCAGGACAACCAGGATCAGAACAACGATCAGGACCAGGACAATCAGGATCAGCAGAATGACAGCCAGGACCAGGGTCGCCAGCCTCAGATTTCAGAGCAGCAGGCCCAGCAGATGCTCCAGGCCATCCAGGCCCAGGAGAAGAAGACCCAGGACAAGGTGAACAAGGAAAAGGCCGCCCTGCTGCAGTCTAAACAAAAGGAAAAGAATTGGTAATGAGAAGATTGATGACGATATTGACGGCCTTGGCATTCGCGGTGACTGCCTTCGCCCAGACCAGCCTGAAGGTACAGGCCCCCAATCTCGTGGCATTGGACGAACAGTTCAACGTCACGTTTGTCATTTCAGGGGAGAATGCACCCAGTTCCTTCGACTGGGCTCCCGGCGATGACTTCCAGCTTGTGTGGGGCCCTCAGAAGGGTACCTCCACTTCCCTGAGCATCATCAACGGCCAGCGTACAAAGACCTCCCAGACCACATATACCTACGTCCTTCTTCCAAAGAAGACGGGCAAGTTCCAGATACCTTCTGCCAGCGCTGTGGTCAAGGGTGAGTCTGTGGTTTCCGGGAGGCACAGCATCGAGGTCGTGTCAAATGGCGCCGCTCAGTCAGGGCAGCAGTCCCAGAGTCAGCAGGGTGCACGTCAGGAAGGCTCGCCGCAGGCATCCACCGGAGCCGTGAGCGGAGAGGACCTGTTCCTCAGGCTCAGCCTCAGCAAGTCCAAGGCAGTTGTGGGAGAAACCATCACTGCGACCCTCAAGCTTTACCAGAGGGTCAACATAGCGGGCTTCGAGGACGCCCGTTTCCCTACATTCAACGGATTCTGGAGCCAGGAGGTGATGGCCCCCACCAACATAGAGTTCAAGCGTGAGAACGTGGGCGACGTGATCTACAATTCAGCGATACTCCGCTCGTGGACGCTCATCCCTCAGCAGGCCGGGGAAATAAAGATCGATCCGGCCGAGCTCGTATGCCTGGTCAATGTCAGGGCACCTCGCTCGACTACCGGAAGCATCTTCGACAGCTTCTTCCAGGATGACTACCAGACCGTCCGCAAGAGAGTCTCCACCCAGGCCTATACTGTGCATGTGACTCCTGTTCCGGCCGGAGCTCCTGCTTCATTCGGTGGCGGCGTGGGCACTTTCAAGATGGATGCGTCCCTGAGCCGCGACTCGCTCAAGACACATGACGCGGCTTCAATTACAGTGACCGTTTCAGGAAATGGCAATGTCGCGCTTCTTGAGGCCCCGAAGATAGAGTTTCCCTCAGATTTCGAGGTTTATGACGTGAAGGTTTCGGAGACTGCGACTTCCAAGACCTTCGAATATCCTTTCATCCCCCGCAGCTACGGCGACTTCGTGCTGGGCCCCGTCGAGTATTCATACTACGATGTGCAGGCAGGCAGGTATGTGACCCTGCGCAGTGCCGAGATGCCCGTCTCCGTCAGCCGTGGCGCCGAACTGGGCGCGCAGGAAAGTGCCGGACAGCTGATAGCCGGGACCAACAGGAAGGACGTCAAGTCTCTCGGATCTGACATCAGATACATTGCAGGTGCTGTTCCCGCGCTGCGGAAGAGCGGAGTCATGTTCGCCGGATCAGCCCTGTTCTGGGCCGTCGCGGCCCTTCTGACACTGCTCGCATGTGCACTGTACTTCATCCTGCAGAAGATCACTGCCCGAAAGGCCGACGTGGCCCTCAGCCGCAAGCGCTCTGCCACCAAGATGGCCCGCCGCCGTCTCGCACTGGCGGGCGACTATCTGGGCAAGAATCTGTACTCCGCATTCTACGAGGAGCTGCACAAGGCGCTTCTTGGCTACGTTTCCGACAAGCTTGGGATGGACGCTACGGACATGAGCAAGGACAATATCCAGTCGAAACTCATCGAGAAGGGCGTCTCCGAGGGAGTTGCCGCCGACTTCATCTCGCTGCTCGATGCATGCGAGTTCGCAAGGTACTCTCCTGATGCGGGACACGATGCGATGAACACTCATTACGAGAGCGCGGTTTCAGTGATTTCGACCATGGACGAAAGTATGAAAAAATACAGGAAACCTTCTTCTGCGGCTGCAGCGGCCATGCTCATGCTCGTCTTGATGGCATTCCCCGCAACCATGTCAGCCGCTTCATCCGCCGCCTCCGACTCGCTGTGGAATTCAGCGGTCCAGGCATATTCTGAAGGCCGATGGGCCGATGCCCTTCAGGGCTGGGAGGGAGTGTCAGCCCTTGGTCTGGAGTCCTCCGAACTGCAGTACAACATAGGCAACGCCCATTATAGGAACGGTGACCTTGCCGAGTCGATAATTGCATACGAAAGGGCTCTGAAGCTCGATCCTTCCAACAAGGATGCCCGCTTCAACCTGGAGTTTGTCAACTCTCAGGTGCAGGACAAGATCGAGACGGTTCCTGAATTCTTCCTCAGGACATGGTTCCGCAGCGTAAGACGCGTTCTGTCCGCCGACATGTGGGCGGTGGTGTTCCTGCTGCTGTTTGCTGCTGCCCTGGGCATGGCGCTCCTGTTCCTTCTGGGCTCTTCCCTGGGTGTCAGGAAGACGGGATTCTTCGTGTCCCTTGTGCTGCTGCTCTGCAGCATAGGAGCGCTGTCGTTCTCCCTTGCCGGCAGGCACGACGCCAGGAACACCGATGAGGCTGTGGTGGTGAAGGCCGTGTCGTCGGTAAAGAGCTCTCCTGCAAGAGAATCGGCCGTGAACCTGTTCGTTCTGCACGAAGGCACGAAGGTCAGGATACTCGACAGTGTGGGTGAATGGTGCAACATAGAACTCTCTGACGGAAGGCAGGGATGGGTATTGGACTCCGAACTTGGTGTAATTTGATTTTTTTTTAAAAAGTTGTTCTTTTCACGAAAAAGATATATCTTTGCGTGGTTAATCGGCAATTGTGCTTTTGGCGCAAGGCTAAAACGGCAAAAAAGTTATAACTAATATTAGTATTTATTTATGAAAAAATTCTTCGTTATCGCAGCTCTCCTCATCAGCGCTGTTTCATTCGCTCAGGAGACTAACAGGGATGCTAACGGCAACAAGCAGTTCGGCCCCTATGAGACAAACAAATTCTTTGACAACTGGTTCATCCAGGTTGCTGGTGGCGTTAACCACGACCAGGACTATCTCACCAACCTTTTCAAGGGTGAGGATGGTTTCAAGCAGGGCCTTGGACTTAACGTAAAGGCAAACCTCGGTAAGTGGTTCGATCCTTGCTACGGTGCACGTATCGGCTGGACCGGTCTTGTAAACGGCAAGCTCGTCGAGGGTACCGGCGCAGAGTTCGCTACCTCAAAGGACAATGGTGCACAGTACAACTACATCCACGCTGACGGTCTCGTTAACCTTAGCAACCTCTTCGGTGGCTACAAGGAGACCCGTTGCATCAGCTTCGTAGGTTACCTCACCGCTGGTTATGCATTCCAGAACAAGATGTTCGGCGTTGACGAGCGCTCATTCGCAGCTGGTCTCGGTCTCGAGATGCCTATCCGTCTCGGTGGCGTTGTAAGCATCGTTCCCGCATTTGAGTGGGTTGGCATGCGTGCACAGGTATTCAACGGCAACGATTTCGGTGGCGTTGCATCTGCAACTCTCGGACTCAACTTCAACCTTGGCAAGAACAACTGGACCCGCAAGGCTACCACTCTCGCAGCAGCAGGTGCAGCTCTCGCAGCAGCAGAGGCAGCAGCTAACGCTCTCCGCGCTCAGAACGAGAAGCTCGCAGCAGACGCAGCAGCAGCTAACGCAGCAAAGAACGCTCTCGCAAATGAGAACGAGGCTCTCCGCAAGGAGCTTGAGGCTCTCCGCAATGCTCCCAAGTGTACTGGTGTCGATCTCGCTGAGAACCCCATCATCGCTTACTTCGAGATTGGCAAGGCTACTCTTTCTCAGAAGGAGCTTGCACACTTCGACTATCAGGTAAAGACCGCTCTCGCACAGAACGCAGGCCAGAAGCTCGTCATCACCGGTAAGGCTGACGCAAAGACTGGTTATAAGTCACTCAATGAGAAGCTCTCTAAGAAGCGCGCTGACTACATCTTCAACCTTCTTACTGACAAGTACGGTCTCAACGCAGACGACTTCACAGTTACCAACGAGGTTGTTGCTGGCTCACGCTCAGCTCTTGACCGCGCAGGTGTCATCAGCAAGTAATTAGATTTGCGACTATAAATAAGAGCTCCGGATTCCCGGGGCTCTTTTTTTGTTATATTTGTGTTATGTACAGTCACGAGGAATATGAGAAAAAGGTCACTGACCTGTTTGAACGCCACCAGAGCGTGCAGAGCGTAGGATTCACCGGCGAAGCATACAAGCCCGGCCTTGATGGAATGAAAGCCCTGGCCGGAATGCTGGGTAATCCTCAGGAACGGTTCCGCAGCATTCATGTTGCCGGAACTAACGGCAAGGGCTCGGTATGTTCCATGATAGCCGCAGGACTTGCCGGGAAGGGCCTCAAAGTTGGACTGTATACTTCTCCGCATCTTCTCGATTTCCGTGAAAGGATCAAGATTGTCAGCGGTTCTACATTTACAATGATTCCTGAAGAGGAGGTCCTTGAGTTCCTTGATAGTGCTGAACTCGACGGACGTTCCTTCTTCGAGATCACTACTGCCATGGCATTTTGGTGGTTCTCCCGCCAGGAGATAGACTATGCAGTGATCGAGGTCGGTCTTGGCGGTCTGCTGGACAGTACGAATATCATTGTTCCCGAACTCTCTGTCATAACCAGCATTGGCCTTGACCACTGTGCGATACTTGGCGGAACAAGGCCCGAAATCGCCGGGCAGAAAGCCGGTATATTCAAACAAGACGTACCTGCGCTTGTGTGGGGGCATGATGCCGAGACTGATGAAGTCTTCGTCAGACTGGCCTCCGAGGCTGGCTTGGACCTTCATTTTGCTGATGAATGGCCCGAGGTGACCGATCTGGACACCGACATAGATGGTCCATGCAGCTCCACGAATCTCAGGACCGTTCTGGCGGCCTTTGACATTCTTGGCATCGAGCCCGAGATCGGCAACATAAGAGCTGCCGGTCAGGTGACCGGCTTCCATGGCCGTTGGGAACTCGTGCACACGAGCCCGGACGTCATCTGCGACATAGGTCATAACCCTCCCGCGCTCAGCCTCACATTCTCGAAGCTTCAGTCGTTGGGACGGCCGCTCATCATCGTCTATGGCGTGATGGCCGACAAGGACCTTGACGGCATAGCCCCTCTCATGCCTGCCAGTGCCGAATATGTGCTGGTGGCTCCCGGTACGTCCAGGGCTCTCCCGTCCGACATCTTGTGCCGCCGCCTTGCAGAATTACGCCCTGAGCTAAGCGCCACCGTCTGTGCAAGTGTTGCTGAAGGCGTCGAGACCTCGCTGCAACTGTCAAATAGTCAGGAGAATGCGCTCGTGTTCATCGGTGGCAGTACTTTTGTAGTATCTGAGGCGTTACAATATCTGAAAAACAACTGTGCATTATGAAACGTCTTTCTTTTATGATTGCATTTCTTGCGTTAATTATTGCAGGTACAATGACAGCTATGCCAAATACAAACGATAATCATGGTCACGTTCTCGGCTCTCTCTGGAAGGAGTATGACCAGGCCGTGAATGCCGACAAGCCCAAGACCGAACTCGAGGTCCTGGGGCGCATCAAGGCTGAGGCCATCAGGCAGAAGCAGCCATGGGATTTCTATGATGCTGCCTCCAAAGCGATAGATGCCCGTACCCGCATCAATTGGAAAGACTCTCAGAAGGCTCGTGAGGATTTCAGGAAAGAGATCATGGACTATGGTGAGCCCATAGCCGTGGAGGCATATCATCTGACTCAGTTTGACAATGCCAATGCAGTCCGCTATCTCAGGGAGAACAGGCAGAAACTTGAGGCTGGACGACATTCGGCATTCTATGAGCAGCTTGGCCTCATGTCCAATCTTCCGTATGGCACTTTCCTTCAGAAGCATGTCAGGAACGACTATGAGTTCGCTGTATGGTCATTGTTCGCCCGAGGTTTCAAGGATATTGACGAAGACCTTGATGCCATGACGGCTGGGAAGTATCCGGAGGAAGCTTTCGTCCGTTTCTCCCGTGCACAGCGAATGCGTGACGCAGAGCGTGAGGACGCTCTCAAGTCGGTTGCCAAGGATTATTCAGGCAAGGCAGTCGCTCTGCTGCCGCGTGAGACCCTGCTTTCGCTCGAGTTCAACAGACTGAACAACAACGACAAGGCAAGTTCAAAGGACTACTCTGCTCTATATGAAAAGTGCAAGGCTCTCACAGAGGAGCGGTCGAAGTTCAAGGGGCAGGAGGCCGAGATCGCGGCTTGCTGCAGGAATGTGGATGGCCTGATCGAGACATTGGAATCCAAGGAACTGTTCTTCAATGTCTCCAAAGGTGAACTTACCGTACGCCTGAGGAACCTTCCGAAGGTTCAGGTGCAGGTTCTCAAGGACAAGAAGTCAGTATGGAGCATGATGCTGTTTAACAAGGACAACAGCTTCTACGTGATGGATGAGCTTAAGACCGCGATACCTTCTACGCTGCAGGACGGAGATTATGAAATCAAGTGCAGCAGCGGCAAGGTCGTGGAGACCGCAGGATATGACAAGTTCACCCTTTCTCTTGCAACCAAGAGGGATGCAAAGGGCCATGCTGTATATGTGGCCGACTACATGACAGGCGAGCCTGTGAAGTCATGCAGGCTTGAACTCGTGGACGTCTCTGACAAGGTTGTGGCCGAATCTCAGGTTGAGCTGGATGGATATACATATCTTCCCGCTTCATTCAACTCGCTGGTATCCAACAAGAAGGCCAATTTCAGCATACGTGCGGTCTATGCCGATGGCCAGAATATACGCAGGAGCAGGAATGTAAGCCTCAACCGCTGGTACAGCCAGAAGCCTCTGTCGGAGGATCTGAGTTCCGGCATTTACCAGAATGCTGCCGTGCTCACCGACCGTTCTGCATACAAGCCGGGAGAGACATTGAAGTACAAGGTGATCCTTTACGAAGGCCGGTATGAATACAAGGCGAGTCCCGCCGGCAAGACGGTGACCGTGGTCCTCTCTGACATGGAAGACAAGGAGATAGGACGCAAGTATCTTTCCGTCAATGAGTTTGGTTCCGCGGCCGGCGAATTCGAGCTTAAGGGCATAGACAAGGGTGGAATGTTCCAGATCTGCGCCTATGACGGAAGCCAGAACTCCCTTGGCTGCAAGTATGTCAGGGTGGATGAGTTCGTACTGCCCACGTATGAACTTGTATGGGACAGGTCAGACCGTTTCTTCCTCCCCGGCGAGACTATGAAAGTATCCGGCACCGTGAAGGCATACTCCGGTCACAGTCTGTCCGGCGCAAAGGCCGAGTATGTCGTGAAGCGTTACTGGAATGAGCATTCCAAAGGTTCTGTGACTATCGGAGACGACGGCAGGTTCGACATAACCTTCGAGGGTGCTGACGATGACTGGGCCTATTATACTGTAGAGGCCCGCATCACTGACAGCACGGGTGAGACTCAGGAGTTCAGCACTACGGCATTTTCCGGCAAGGATATTCCTCTTGGAATAGAGCTGACCAATGCTACGGAGGGCCGGTGTGACCTTGGCGTGATGGATCACGGCGAGTCCTCGCTTCTTGGCGAGAACGTCGCCAAGGTGAAGATCAACGTGATGGATTATGACAAGGAAGGACTGCAGCTCACACATCCTTCCCTCAAGATAGAATATAAGCTCAGGAGTGGCACCAAGGTGCTCGCCAGCGGCAAGGCCGTGCCTGGGGAACTCGTGGAGATCGACATGTCCGGCATGCCCTCCGGACAGTATGAATTCTGCGCGGAGGCGACGGCCAAGGGCCCTTCCGGGGACTGCACAACCACCCAATATCTCAACATCGTCAAGGTCTCTGACGACGATACAGCCCTCACATTCGATTCCAAGGGCTTCTTCAAGGAGATCAAGGGCGACGACATAGCCATGCAGATAGGCGCCACCGACGGCCCCACCTGGGCTGTGGTCGAACTCTATGGCTCCGGTGACGAGCTCCTTGAGAAGAGGATGGTGAAGCTGAGCGGCGAGAAGGGCAAGCCCGGCTCTCTCCAGACGCTGCGCTTCCCTTACAAGGAAAGCTATCCCAGTTCTGTCAGCCTCAGAGTATTCTGGTTCAAGAACGCCGCAAGCAAGAGCTACAGCATGTCGGTCAACAATGAGGAGCGCAGAAGCCTCCTTCCTCTCGAGTTCACAAGGTTCATCGACACCACGGCTCCCGGGAATGAATATACCTTCAGCGTAAAGACCGATGCGGGCGTAGAGTGCGCCGCTACCATATTCGACGTCAGCACCGAGACCATAATGCCTAATGGCTGGAGCCGGATAATAGCTCCCGGCAAGCCTGTGCCGGTGGTTGCGTACGACAGCGCCTGTGGCGTGAACGGTTCCGAATACATGTATGCCACAAAGAGCTTGGGGCGTGCTATGATGAAGAACAGCGGGGCCGTACTCAATGCAGAAATGGCAGCAGTGGAAGAAGAATCGGTCTTGTACGAAACAGTAACTGTATCTTCTGCGGGGTATGCCATGGCTGCTGACGATATCGCCTTAGACGGCAATGATCCCGCTGCTATCCGTGAGGACTTTGCGTCCACCGTCGCATGGGAGCCATTCCTGCGCTCCGACAGGGACGGCGTGATCAATTTCACATTCAGGACTTCCGACAAGCTGTCTCGCTACTATGTGCAGCTCTTCGCACATGACAAGGACATGCGCACAAATGTCCTGCGCAGCGAGATGACCATCACTCTGCCCGTGAAGGTGGCAGTGGTGGAGCCTCAGAAGCTGTATGAGGGCGACCGCTACGTGGTCCGTGTCAGCGTTGCCAACAGCTGCGACAAGAAGGTTTCAGGAAAACTTAACGTCAGGTTCATCGACGGCGACGACTATAAGAACGGCAGGATCATCCTGTCCAGAAGCACACGCCTGAACGTGCCTGCACGCGGGAATGCCTCTTCTTCAGTGGAGCTCAAGTCCGTGGGCGACATCAGCAAGCTTGGCATGCTCATCAGTTTCGATGCCGATGACAGGCAGCTTGGTTCGGATGCCGTGTTCGTTGCCGTACCCGTTGCAGAGCCCGTCCAGACCATCACCGAGTCCCATTCGGCGATAATGCATCCCGGCGACGACAGCACCGAACTCGAGAACATGCTCCGCGCCGAGTTTGTGAATGCCGACGGCATGGACGCCAGCGTGCGTGAGATATCGATACGTCAGATGCTCGGTGAGGCTCTCCCCGCCAGCATAGAGCCCGAGTCAGACAACGTCCTTGCGCTTACGGATGCCCTCTATGCAAGGCACCTGCTTACCAAGCTTACCGGCCGGGAGTTCGACAATGCCGGAATAGAATCCAAGATCAGGGCATGCCGCAACTCCGACGGAGGTTTCGGCTGGTTCGAGGGGATGAGGTCCTCCGCAGTCGTCACTGCCGTGGTGCTTGAGAGATACGCCCAGATGGGCAGAAGCTTCGAAGGCATCGAGTCTGTGGTACGCTACCTTGACGTGGCACAGTTCGGCTCCACCCGCATGCCTTTCTGGTGCGGCGGAATCGACAATGCCAAATATATGTACGTGCGCGCCATGTACGCGGGTGTGCCTTTCAGTACCAGGGGGCTTGATGCCGACATCCTCAAGGACTTCCGCAAGTATGCCAAGGAGTACCTCGTGCCTTCTGAGGCCCGCGGCCTGGAGGGACGGATCCTCGACAAGGCCCGCAGACTCCTGACCCTGCGTACTCTTGCATCTACTGCAGCAGGTGAGTCTCTCGCAAAGAGCTGGGGCGTAGCTTCTTCCGGCAAGCTTGCATCCTCACTGAAGGCCGACACCGAATCGCTTTACGAATATGCGGTCGATCACAAGTGCGGCGGATGTTACTATCCCAATGCGGTGATGCCTTTCCGCGGCCTGCTCGAGAGCGAGCTCTATGCGCACGCGCTGCTCTGCGACCTGCTCTCTACGACCGAACGCAGCGACATCGCGAACGGCATCAGGCTGTGGATGATGATACAGAAGGAAACCCAGAATTGGGAGTCCGACCCTGCTTACATCCAGGCCCTGAACTCGGTGTTCCAGGGTGGGGAAGACGTGCTTGCCACCAAGGTGCTGGCTCTGTCTGCAACGGTGGAACTGCCTTTCAGCGAGATTCAGTCAGCCGGCAACGGATTCAGCCTTTCACGCAGATATTCAGTCAGCCATGAGAACGGAGACTGGAAGGAACTCCAGGAAGGTGATGTCCTGAGCGTCGGTGACGTGGTGCGTGCCGACTACATCATCTGGAACGAGGAGAACCGCAGCTTCGTGCGCCTGAGCGTGCCCCGCCCGGCGTGCCTCCGTCCCGAGAACCAGCTGTCAGGCAACTATGGCTGGTGGCTGAACCCGCTCCGTGCCGATGGATGGTATGTGTTCGCGCCCCAGGGATATCGCTGCGTCAAGGCGGACAGGACCGAATACTGGTTCGACTCCTATCCCGAAGAGAACACGACCATATCAGAGACCTTCTTCGTGACACAGGAGGGTACTTTCCAGAGCGCCGTTCCCGAGATCGAGTCCCTGTATGCACCTCACTACAGAGCCAATGCGGCAGGCGAAGCTCCCATGAAGGCAGAGTGACACGATATTCAAAAAATCGTTATATTTGCCATCTATGACGGAAGAACTGGTATCCAGATACATTATCGATGGCGTTCCTCAGGATCTTACACCCGCAAGGCTCCTTGCGGGCGTGTCCTTTGAGAAGCAGCCTCAGGATATCCAGGACAGCCCGAACACCATCATAGACGAGTCCCTCGACCTTCCCATAGAGCCCCACGACTGGAAGATTTCGAAGCTTGACGACTATTCGGCCCTCGCCGAGAACACTGAGCGCAGGCTTCCTCTCACATTTGCAGGAACATATACAAGGCAGCGCGTCGCCACCGCCCTCATCGATGCCATCTGGCTCAAGGGGCACTTCAGACTTGAGGACCTTGCAATATGCCCTGACTGGAAGTGGAACACCTCCGGAGTGGGCGCCAATGCCTCCTTCTACGAGAGCGTGCGTGAGCTTGCCGACTACTGCGATGCTCTTGGCATCAATGTCGCCTCGTATTCCCACAGCATTTCCGGCGGCCCGTCCGAACTGAACGTCAAGGCCGTGAAGGGCGAGGTGGACGACAGCGATTCCATGTTCGCCGACCCTTCGGGAAAGAAGGTCAGGATGGAAAAGGGGACAGCATGCCCGTCAAGCCTCGAGCCTGATACACGCAGCTGGCTCGTATGGGTTCCTTTCGACACGTCCGAGTTCCGTCTTGGCGGATCCCGCCTGGCCCAGGCCATGCATCTGAGCGGTGGAACAGGCCCTCAGATCGTCGATGCCGATTATTTCATCGACTGCTACGAAGTCGTCCGCGAACTTGTCGAGGACGGCATCATCCTTTCAGGCGTCACGGTCGAGGACGGCGGACTGCTCTGTGCAGTGAACCGCATCTGCGGGAGCCTTGGCATGACTATAGACCTGTCCGATGCCCTGAAGGCCTACGAGGAGGACAATGCCGTGCGGCTTCTCTTCGCCGAGGTTCCGGGCGTCCTTTTCCAGATTTCGGATTCTGACTTCGACTACATAGACGCCGAGTTCCTGCTCCAGGACGTGGCTTATTTCCCTCTCGGGCATCCTGACATCAGGAGCTCGCAGGTGCGGGTGAAGGCGTCGGCCAAGAACAGTATACAGACCATACTTGAATCCCTGATGCAGAATGCTGAAGGGGAGGATTAACACAGACTGATATGCCAAAAACATTTGTGCTGGACACCAATGTCCTCCTGCACGACCACAAAGCTATCCGACATTTCAAGGATAACAACCTTGTCATTCCCATCGCCGTGATAGAGGAGATCGACAAGTTCAAGAAGGGCAACGACGCCCTTGCGTTCAATGCCCGCGGCTTCATGCGCGACATAGACCGCATCACCGAAGGCAAGAGCTTCGGCAAGGACGGAGTGCGCATAGGCAAGGACCTGGGTTTCATCAAGATAGAGCCCAATCATCCGTTCAGCCCTGAGTATCGCGACCTTTTCCACGACGACATCCAGGACCATCGCATCCTGTCTACCGCCATGTGGGTGCGCGACAACAATCCCGACAGGTTCGTGGCTCTCGTGACCAAGGACGTGAACCTCAGGATGAAGGCCAAGGCAGCCGGGATGGAAGTCCAGGACTACCTGACCGACAAGATGGAGGAGGAGAAGATCGAGAACGCCCAGAAGGAGGTGCAGACGATGACGCTCCCCGCAGAGGTGCTGCAGCAGCTTGCCTACGGCCCCGAGACTTCGCTTGAATGGAAGCAGGTCCAGGGCAGGAAGCCCGCCGCCAACCAGCTCTTCAAGTTCAACTGGGAGGGTGGCAAAGGCGACGTCATAATCGCAAGGTACGATGAGGACAGGGACCGCATCGTGCTCGTGAAGGCCAGGGAGGCCTACGGCATACGTCCCCGCAACGATGAGCAGAAGATGGCTCTGGACGCCTGCCTGAACCCCAAGGTCGAACTCGTGTCCCTTACCGGAGGCGCAGGTACGGGAAAGACGCTTCTTGCACTTGCCGCCGCACTTGAACAGGAGAGGAACTATGACCAGATAGTCATCTCCCGTCCTACCGTGGTGCTCGGCAACCAGGACATAGGTTTCCTTCCGGGAGACCAGAAGACCAAGATGAGTCCTTTCCTGCAGCCGCTCATGGACAATCTCAATGTGATCAAGGAACAGTTCAAGCCCAATTCCCGCGAGGCGCTGAAGATCGAGGGCATGCTGAAGGAGGACCGCCTCCTCATCGAGCCCCTCGCATACATACGCGGCCGTTCGCTCGGCAGATGCTACTTCATCATCGATGAGGCACAGAACCTTACGCCCCATGAGATGAAGACCATCATCACCCGTGCGGGCGAGGGGACCAAGATGGTCTTCACCGGCGATATCTTCCAGATAGACCAGCCTTATCTGGACCAGTGGAGCAACGGACTTACCCATCTTGGCGACAAACTTGCCGGTCAGAAGCTGTTCCAGCACGTATTTTTGAGGAAGGGAGAAAGAAGTGCTCTTTCTGAACTTGCTGCAAAATTGTTATAATCAGAAATTTATTGTAAATTCGCGGCGCGAAAATTATAGATATAGATAAAAGCAATGTTCGAAACAAAGAAAAGAGTCTATCGTTTCGGTGGAAAGACCGCCGAGGGCGATGGCGCAATGCGTGAGCTCCTTGGTGGAAAGGGAGCCAACCTGGCTGAAATGAGCCGTCTCGGAATGCCTGTTCCCGCAGGCTTCACTATCACTACAGAGTGCTGTGCAGAGTACTATGAACTCGGCGGTGGCTACACCGATGAGCTCAAGGCTCAGGTAGCAGAGGCACTCGCTGCAACAGAAGCAATCATGGGCAAGAAGTTCGGTGACGAAAAGGATCCTCTTCTTGTAAGCTGCCGTTCAGGTGCACGCAGCTCAATGCCCGGTATGATGGATACCATCCTCAACATCGGTCTTTGCTCTGCAACCCTTCCCGGAATGATCGAGAAGACAGGCAACCCCCGTTTCGTATATGACGCATACCGTCGCCTCATCATGATGTACTCTGACGTCGTCATGGAGAAGGCAGAGGGCATCGAGCCCGCAGACGGCCAGGGCATCCGCCAGCAGCTTGACCGCATGATGGCAGAGCTCAAGGAAGCAAAGGGCTACAAGTCAGATACCGAGATCACCGCTGAGGAACTCAAGGACCTCTGCGACAAGTTCAAGGTCCGCGTAAAGGAAGTCCTCGGTGTTGACTTCCCCGATACCGCAGAGGCTCAGCTCTGGGGCTCAATCGGTGGCGTATTCAAGAGCTGGAACGGAAAGCGCGCCATCGCTTACCGCCGCATCGAGAAGATTCCTGATGACTGGGGCACAGCTGTGAACGTACAGTCAATGGTATTCGGTAACATGGGCGAGACCTCAGCTACCGGTGTTGCATTCTCACGCAACCCTGCTTCAGGTGACAACAAGTTCTACGGCGAGTGGCTCATCAACGCTCAGGGTGAGGACGTAGTTGCCGGTATCCGTACCCCCAACCCCCTCAACGAGGCTACCAAGACCGAGCACAACGCTCATCTCCAGTCTCTCGAAGTTGCAATGCCCGAGGTCTACAAGGAGCTTGACGACATCCGCGTCCGCCTTGAGACCCACTTCCACGATATGCAGGACATCGAGTTCACCATCCAGGACAAGAAGCTCTACATGCTTCAGTGCCGTATCGGTAAGCGTACCGGTATCGCCGCTCTCCAGATGGCAATGGACATGCTCGGCGAGGGCATGATCGACGAGAAGACCGCAGTAATGCGCGTATCTCCTTCACAGCTCGACGAGATTCTCCATCCTATCCTCAACCCCGCTTCAGAGAAGAAGGCTTCAGTCATCGCAAAGGGTCTTCCTGCATCTCCCGGTGGAGCAGTCGGCACACTCGTGTTCACTTCAGAGGCTGCCATGGAAGCTGCCGCAGCAGGCAAGAAGGTCATCCTCGTCCGTGAGGAGACATCTCCCGAGGACATCGAGGGTATGCGCGCTTCAGCAGGTATCCTTACCACCCGTGGAGGTATGACCTCACACGCTGCACTCGTTGCACGCGGCTGGGGCAAGTGCTGTATCGTAGGTTGCGAGGCCATGAAGATCAACTTCGACGCCAAGACCGTACGCTTCAGCGAGAATGGTCCTGAGTACAAGGAGGGTGACTGGTTCTCACTCAACGGTAGCAAGGGCTATGTATACGCAGAGAAGATCGAGACCATGGACGCAAGCGAGAATCCTCTCTTCATCAAGTTCATGAGCATCGTCGACAAATATCGCCGTCTCGGCATCCGCACAAATGCAGATACTCCTGAGGATGCAGCCCGCGCTCTCGCATTCGGAGCAGAGGGAATCGGCCTCTTCCGTATCGAGCACATGTTCTACGGCCGCAATTCAGAGACTCCTCTTGCAAAGCTTCGCAAGATGATCATGAGTGACACCGACGCTGAGCGCAAGGCAGCTCTCGATGAGCTCGAGCCCTTCATGAAGGCAGCCATCAAGAGCACCCTCAAGATCATGGACGGCAAGCCCGTCGTATTCCGTCTCCTCGATCCCCCTCTTCACGAGTTCGTTCCGAAGGGTGAGGTTAAGGAGAAGGAGCTTGCAGACGAGCTCGGAATCTCAGTTGAGGAAATCGTCAAGAGAGGTGAGAGCCTCAAGGAGGTCAACCCTATGATGGGTCTCCGTGGCGTGCGTCTCCACGTTGCATATCCTCTCATTGCCGAGACTCAGTACCGTGCAATCTTCACAGCTACCGCTGAGCTTCAGGAAGAGGGCTTCCACCCCATCCCTGAGATCATGATCCCTGTAACAGTCTCTGCACGTGAGCTCGAGTTCCAGAAGGGATACTGCGAGAAGATCCGTCTCGAGGTTGTTGCACGCACCGGCCAGACTCTCGACTATAAGTTCGGTACAATGATCGAGATCCCTCGCGCAGCTCTTACCGCTGACCGTATGGCCCGCACTGCAGAGTTCTTCTCATTCGGTACCAATGACCTTACCCAGATGACCTTCGGCTTCAGCCGTGATGACGTAGGCGCATTCATGGGCAACTATCTTGGCAACAAGATTCTCGACGCCGATCCTTTCCAGACCATCGACACCAAGGCTGTCGGCAAGCTCGTGGAGCACGGAATCCAGGGCGGTCGCAGCAAGCGTCCCGACCTCAAGTGCGGTGTCTGCGGAGAGCATGGTGGAGATCCTGACTCAGTTCACTTCTTCAACAAGATCGGTCTTGACTACGTAAGCTGCTCACCTTTCCGTGTGCCTATCGCACGCCTCTCAGCAGCCCAGGCAGCCATTTCTCAAAGCAAGTAAACTTGCTTTGAGAAATAAAGTTAAAGGTTGGCGATTTCGCCAACCTTTAACTTTTTGCTTTTTACGGGGCTCTGCCCCGTAACGCCCCCGCGGCTTCGCCGGGCGCGTTGGTACGCGCCATCGCTTCGCTCCATTACAGGCTGCCGCTGTCCTTGGTTCTATTTTACGAACTGCCAGAGCGTCACTCCTATGCTCACGCTGACGTTCAGCGAGTGCTTGGTGCCGTACTGCGGAATCTCGAGCGAGAGGTCAGAGGCGTCCACGACGCACTGCTGCACGCCATCAACCTCGTTTCCGAAGATGAGCGCGTACTTCTCGCCTTCCCTGCGCTCGAAGTCGCCCAGGCTCACGCTCTTCTCGGTCTGCTCGACGCTTATTATCCTGTATCCCTTCGAACGCAGAGAGTCAATGACTTCCATGGTGTCGGCATGGTGCTCCCAGGGGACGGAATCCTCTGCTCCCAGGGCGGACTTGTGTATCTCGGCACTGGGAGGGCAGGCGCATATACCGCACAGGAATATGCGGTCGACCTTGAAGGCGTCGGAAGTCCTGAACGCGCTGCCGACGTTGTGTGCGCTGCGGATATTGTCAAGCACCAGTACTATGCCGGATTCGGGAAGTTCCCTGTACTGTGAAGAACTGACCCGTCCGAGCTCGATGTTAAGGAGTTTTCTGTCTCTCATATAGGGCAAAGGTAAGGAAAAAAGTAGTATATTTGTAGATACGCAAATATTAACCGAATGAAACAGGACATCCAGATCATTGACCTCATCAAGAAAGAGGCTGAAAGGCAGAAGAGCGGCCTTGAACTTATTGCTTCCGAGAACTACGTTTCTGAGGAAGTGCTCCGTGCAATGGGCTCTATTTGCACAAACAAGTATGCAGAGGGCTACCCCGGGAAACGCTATTATGGCGGATGCGAGGTTGTCGATGAGATCGAGCAGCTTGCCATTGACCGTCTGAAGGCTATCTACGGGGCGGAGTGGGCGAACGTCCAGCCTCATTCAGGTGCCCAGGCCAACATGGCCGTCGAGATGGCAATCCTCAAGCCCGGCGACACTTTCATGGGCCTCGACCTTTCCCAGGGAGGTCACCTTACCCACGGTTCACCCGTGAATGCGTCAGGTATCCTCTACAACGCCGTGGCTTACGGCCTCGACCCCGAGACCGGTACCGTCGACTATGACAAGATGGAGCAGACTGCCCTCGAGTGCAAGCCCAAGCTCATCATCGGCGGCGCTTCAGCATATTCACGCGAGTGGGACTATGAGCGCATGCGCGCCATTGCCGACAAGGTGGGCGCCATCCTCTGGATCGACATGGCTCACACAGCCGGTCTCATCGCAGCCGGACTGCTCAAGAACCCCGTGCAGTACGCACATATCGTGACATCCACCACCCATAAGACCCTCCGTGGTCCCCGTGGCGGCATCATCCTCATAGGCAAGGACTTCGACGATCCTCAGGGTCGCACCACTCCCAAGGGTGTCGTCAAGAAGATGAGCCAGATCCTCGACTCTACAGTATTCCCCGGTGTGCAGGGCGGCCCCCTCGAGCATGTCATCGCTGCCAAGGCAGTCGCTTTCTTCGAGGCTCAGCAGCCTGAGTACGTCAGCTATCAGAAGCAGGTCATCGCCAATGCCAAGGCAATGTGCGCAGAGTTCATGCGCCGCGGCTACAAGATCATCAGCGGCGGTACCGACAACCACCTCATGCTTATCGACCTCCGCGGCAAGTATGACGAGGTCTCCGGCCGCATAGCCGAGACACAGCTCGTGAAGGCCGACATCACTGTCAACAAGAACATGGTTCCGTTCGACTCTCGCAGCCCGTTCCAGACAAGCGGCCTCCGCATCGGTACGCCCGCCATCACTTCACGCGGCTTCGTCGAGAAGGACATGGTCACCATAGTCGACCTCATCGACACCGTCCTTGCGTCATGCGCCAGGAATGTCAGCGCCCTCTCTGTCAAGAAGGGCGAGGAGTACACTCCCGAGCAGCTCGCTCAGCTTGACGCCCACAAGGCCGTGCTTGCAGATGTGCGCAAGAAGGTCAATCAGCTTACAGCCGGCATGCCCCTGAACAGATACTAGGCTTTTGACAAAATGTCACTGGCATAGCAATTGAAGAATCTTATGCGTCCCGGTGGTTCCGGGGCGCATTTATTGAAACATAAAATATATTGATATGATCAGACCATTGGCAGACAGAGTGGTGATCGAGCCCAAGGAGGCCGAGACCAGAACAGCATCCGGACTCTATATTCCGGACAACGCAAAGGAGAAACCCCAGCAGGGAACCATCGTGGCAGCCGGCCCCGGCAAGAAGGACGAGCCCATGGAGGTTGCAGTTGGCGACGTTGTGCTTTATGGCAAATATGCCGGTACCGAGATTACCGTTGACGACAAGAAATATCTCATTCTCAAGCAGTCAGACATTTTAGCAATCCTGTAATAATATGGCAAAGGATATCAAGTTCGACGCAGAAGTACGCGCCAAGATGAAGGAAGGAGCTGATGCTCTTGCAAATGCAGTCAAGGTCACTCTCGGTCCCAAGGGACGCAACGTGGTGATAGCAAAGAAGTTCGGTGCGCCTCAGGTCACAAAGGACGGCGTTACCGTAGCAAAGGAGATAGAGCTCGAGGACAGCTTCCAGAACATGGGTGCCCAGATGGTCAAGGAAGTTGCAGCCAAGACCAACGAGCAGGCTGGTGACGGTACGACCACCGCTACCGTGCTTGCACAGGCAATAATCAACGTAGGTGTGAAGAACGTCACCGCCGGCGCAAATCCCATGGATCTCAAGCGCGGTATCGACAAGGCCGTTGCAGCAGTCGTAGAGGACCTCAAGGCACACAGCCAGCAGGTAGGTGACGACTACTCGAAGGTAGAGCAGGTCGGTACAGTATCAGCCAACAACGACAGCTACATCGGCAAGCTCATCGCTGACGCCATGGCAAAGGTCGGCAAGGACGGTGTGATCACCGTAGAGGAGGCAAAGGGTACCGAGACCGAGGTCAAGCTCGTCGAGGGAATGCAGTTCGACCGTGGCTACATCAGCGCATATTTCATCACAGACTCAGACAAGATGGTCGCTGAGCTCCAGAATCCTTCCATCCTTGTCACCGACAAGAAGATATCAAACATCCAGGACATCATGCCCGTACTTGAGCCCGTGGCTCGCGAGGGCAGGGAACTCCTCATCATCGCTGAGGACGTCGACAGCAATGCACTTACCGCACTTGTGATGAACCGCCTTCGCGGTGCTCTCAAGGTGGCTGCAGTCAAGGCTCCCGGCTTCGGTGACCGTCGCAAGGAAATGCTCCAGGACATCGCTATCCTCACAGGAGGCGAGGTCATCTCAGAGGAGCGCGGCTACACTTTCGAGAACATGACTCCCGAGATGCTTGGCCACGCCGAGAAGGTCACCATCACCAAGGACAACACCACCATCGTAGGCGGTGCAGGTGACAGGCAGGCAGTCGCTGACCGTGCAGAGGCCATACGCAAGCAGATTCTCGTCAGCACTTCAGACTACGACAAGGAGAAGCTCCAGGAGCGCCTGGGCAAGCTCGCAGGCGGCGTTGCAGTCCTTTACGTCGGCGCTACCACCGAGGTCGAGATGAAGGAGAAGAAGGACCGCGTCGAGGATGCACTCAACGCTACCCGCGCAGCAGTCGAGGAAGGTTATCTTCCCGGAGGCGGTGTGTCATACATCCGCGCAGCCGAGGTCCTCGCAGGCCTCAAGGGCGAGTGTGACGACGAGACCACCGGTATCCATATCGTTGCCAAGGCAATCGAGGAGCCTCTCCGCATGATTGCCCAGAACGCAGGTGTGGATGGTTCAGTGATCATCCAGAAGATCAAGGAGGGCAAGGGTGACTTCGGTTACAATGCACGCACAGGAGAATATGTCAACATGTTCGAGGCCGGTGTGATCGATCCTACCAAGGTTGCCCGCGTTGCTCTTGAGAACGCAGCTTCAGTAGCAGGAATGTTCCTCACCACCGAGTGCGGCATCGTAGACATCCCCGCACCGGAGCCCGCTCCTGCTATGCCTGCAGGCGGAATGATGTAGTATCGTCAGGAATTCATACTGGGTGCGGCTGAAAAGGCCGCACCCTTTTTTTTATCACAAATAATCTCTATATTTGCTTTGAAATGACAATGAGCAGCTACATCCATCATCACCACCATATTTCATAATACGGTGAGCTTGCTGTTGCAGTTGTCTTTTGAATGATTAAAACGGTTTGACTTGCCAGAAGATGCGGCGAGTCTTTTTTTTGTTATGTTACGTATTGCATTACAGTCTAAAGGAAGGTTGAACGAGGAGAGTCTTGCTCTTCTCAACAGCATCGGAATCAATGTTGACGATCCAAAGAGGAAGTTCCTCTCGAAGGCCAGGGGCTATGACATGGAGGCCCTGTTCCTGAGGGATGACGACATCCCCCTGGTGGTTGCCAATGGAACATCGTCACTCGGCATAGTCGGTCTTAATGAAGTCAAGGAGAGGGGCGCAGACGTCGACGTCGTCACAGGCCTTGGGTTCGGAGGCTGCCGGATCAGCCTTGCCATTCCCAAGAAAGAGGAATATGATGGCCTGGAGTGGTTCCAGGGCAAGAGAATAGCAACCTCGTATCCCCGCATTCTCAAGTCTTTCCTGGATGAGAATGGCATCAAGGCTGAAATCGAGGTTATCACAGGCTCGGTTGAAATCGCACCCGCCGCAGGCATTGCTGACTGCATCTTCGACATCGTGTCGTCTGGCAGCACCCTTGTTTCGAACGGGCTCGTCGAAGTCGAGAGGGTGTTCGAGTCCGAGGCTGTGCTCATTGCCAACAGGAACCTTAGCGAGGAAGAACGTCAGGCTCTTGCCGAGCTGGAATTCCGTATCGAGTCCCACAAGCTCAGCAGGGGAAAGAAATACCTGCTCATGAATATTCCCACGGCATCCCTTGATGAGGCGATAAAGCTTCTGCCTGCCATGAGGAGCCCTACCGTCATGCCTCTGGCGACGGAGGGCTGGTGCTCCCTGCACTCTGTGGTGGATGAGGGCGACCTGTGGGAGAAGGTACGTCAGCTCAAGGCTATCGGAGCAGAGGGAATCCTTGTTGTTGGACTTGACAAGATAATACTCTAATGGAACTTTTCATCAATCCTTGCAGGGCAGAGTGGCCCAGCCTGTGTCGCCGCGTTGCTGAATGCGGTACCAGTCCTGAACTGGAGTCCCGCGTGCGTGGCATCGTCGGCATGGTCAGGGAAGGTGGCGATGCTGCAATAAGGCAGCTTGCGCTGGAAATCGACAAGGTGCAGCTCGGGGCCATCAAGGTCAGCGCCGAAGAGTTTGCGGAGGCTGAAGGGAAGGTGAGCCCGGAAGTCAAGAAGGCTATCGCCCAGGCCTATCGCAACATATATGCCTTCCATGCGGCCCAGATGCCGTCGAGAGTGGAGCTTGAGACTTCGCCTGGAGTGTGGTGCGTGCGCAAGCCTGTTGCCATACAGAAGGTTGGAATGTATATTCCGGGAGGCACCGCGCCTCTGTTCTCGACCGTGTTGATGCTCGGAGTCCCTTCCAGGGTGGCAGGCTGCCCGGTGCGTGAACTGTGTACGCCGGCCGGTAAGGACGGAAAGGTCAATGCCGAAGTCCTCTATGCCGCGCAGATGTGCGGAATCACCGAGGTGTTCAAGGTCGGTGGCGCCCAGGCCGTGGCCGCTCTGGCATACGGCACCGAGAGCATCGAGAAGGTCGACAAGATATTCGGCCCCGGAAACAGCTACGTGACCACGGCGAAGCAGATCGTGAGCGTGGATTCCGTCGCCATCGACATGCCGGCCGGCCCGTCAGAAGTGATGGTGCTCGCCGACGGAAGTGCGAATCCTGCATACGTGGCCTCGGACCTGCTGTCTCAGGCTGAGCACGGCCGTGACAGCCAGGCGATGCTCGTCACGACTGACCCTTCATTTGCCGACAAGGTCCTGCTCGAGGTGAGCAGGCAGGCGGCGCTGCTGCCCAGAGGTGAATTCATTGGCAGCTCTCTTGCCGGAAGCCGTGCCGTCGTGTTCGACAGCATCGACGATATGCTGGCATTTGCCGACTGCTATGCGCCAGAGCATCTGATAATTGCAATGGAGGATGCCGATACCGTCGCTGAAAGGATAAACTGTGCCGGCAGCGTGTTCATCGGCAGCTACAGCCCTGAGAGCGCCGGCGACTATGCCTCCGGGACCAACCATACTCTGCCGACTTCAGGCTGGGCCCGTTCGTTCAGCGGCGTGGGCCTTGACAGCTTCATGAGGCAGATGACCTTGCAGAAGCTGTCTGCGCAGGGGCTCAGGAATCTTTCGGAGACTATCGTGAACATGGCTGAGGCTGAAGGCTTGGAGGCTCATGCCAATGCTGTCAGGGTCAGAATGGCAGATGCGCCCGCACCGGAGAGTGAGGTAGCCTTCTCCCTTGATGCCGTAGTCAGACCCAACATATTGAACCTGGCGCCATACAGCACGGCCCGCGATGAGTATCAGGGCCGTCTGGGCGTCTTCCTGGACGCGAACGAGAACCCGTTCCAGAATGGATACAACAGGTACCCTGACCCTCATCAGAAGGAACTCAAGGCCAGGATATCCGAACTGAAGGGCGTTCCTGCCAGGAACATCTTCCTTGGCAACGGCAGCGATGAGGCCATTGACCTGGTGTTCCGCATCTTCTGTACACCGGGGAAGGACAACGTGGTCTCGATCGAACCGAGCTACGGAATGTACAAGGTGGCTGCCGCCACGAACGACATTGAGTGCCGCCCGTTCCGCCTTGCCGAAGACTTCTCTCTCGATGCTGACGCCCTGCTTGCCGCAACCGACGCCAGGACCAAGGCGATATTCATCTGCTCGCCCAACAATCCATCCGGGAATGCTTTCGACCCTGAGCTCATCATGGGCATAGCCCGCCGGTTCCGCGGCGTCGTGGTGGTAGATGAGGCCTACGGCGACTTCTGTTCACGTGAGAGCGTTGCACTCTCGTGCCCCAACATAATTGTGCTGCAGACCTTGTCGAAGGCATGGGGACTTGCTTCCCTGAGGATAGGCCTCGCCATCGCTTCCCCTGAAATCATCAGGCTCATGTCGATGGTCAAGTATCCGTACAACATCAGCAAGGCCTCGATGGAAGTGGCGATGAATGCCCTTGCCAGGCCCGTCGGGAAGGAAATAGAGCTGATCCTCTCAGAGAGGGAAAGGCTTCTTAAAGTATTGCCCTCCGTCAATTGTGTGCGCAAGGTCTGGCCGAGCGAGGCCAACTTCATACTGGTACAGGTGGATGACGCCGACGGTACATACGACCTTCTGGTCAAGGCCGGAATAATCGTCCGTAACCGCACAAACGTTGCCGGATGCCATGGGTGCCTCAGGATAACCGTCGGAACTCCCGAAGAAAACGATGAAATGCTGAAGATACTATCCGAAATATGAGAAGACTGCTGATAATTGACCGTGACGGTACAGTCATAGCCGAGCCTGCCGACGAGCAGGTGGATTCCCTGGAGAAGCTGGAGTTCGTGCCTGGCGCGATCAGTGCGCTGAAGAGCCTGCGTGCCTTGGACTATGACCTCGTGATGTGCACCAATCAGGATGGCCTTGGGACCGAATCGTTCCCTGAGGACACTTTCTGGCCGGCGCACGAAAAGATGCTCTCGGTGCTGAAGGGCGAGGGAGTCGTGTTCGACGACATGCTCATAGATCCGCATTTCCTCGAAGACAATTCGCCGTGCCGCAAGCCCGGAACCGGTATGTTCGGCAAGTACCTTTCAGGTGACTACGACCTGGCCGGCAGCTGGGTGGTTGGCGACAGGGAGTCGGATCGTCAGCTGGCGGAGAACCTTGGAGCGAAGGCGCTGATCCTGGGCCCGGACTGTGACTGGCAGGCAGTTGCGGAAGCTGTACGCCGTTCCGACCGATGTGCCGTCATCGAGAGAAAGACGAAGGAGACTGACATACGCGTGGCTCTGGACCTTGACGGAAAGGAGGATTCCTCTGTGGATACCGGCCTGAAGTTCTTCGACCACATGCTTGACCAGATTGCGCATCACTCCGGCGTGTCGTTGCAGGTCTGCTGCAAGGGTGACCTTGAGGTGGACGAGCATCACACCATCGAGGACGTTGGCATTGCACTGGGCGAAGCCATCTTCCAGGCGCTTGGCGACAAGCGTGGAATCGAGCGCTACGGCTTTGCTCTGCCAATGGATGAGAGCCGCGCCCTGGTGCTGATGGACTTCGGCGGAAGAATCGACTTCAGCTGGGATGTGGTCTTCACCCGCGAATATGTGGGGGATGTGCCTACAGAGATGTTCAGACATTTCTTCCAGTCCCTGTGCACCGCGTCAAGGTGCAATCTGCGCATCGAGGCGAAGGGTGAGAACAACCATCACCTCGCCGAGGCCGTCTTCAAGGCGTATGCCCGTGCCCTCAGGCAGGCAGTGCGCCGCAATGTGTTCAGCTATGAACTCCCAAGCAGCAAAGGTGTGCTATGATTGCGATAGTCGACTATAAGATGGGTAACCTCCGCTCGGTGGAGAATGCCCTTTCCCGCCTTGGGGCGGAATATCAGGTCACGTCCGATCCTGACGTGATCCGCGCGGCATCCAAGGTGCTGCTGCCAGGCGTAGGCAATGCCGCCGAGGCCATGCAGAATCTGCGCGCTGCCGGGCTTGTGGATGTGATAAGGTCCATCCGCCGTCCGGTGCTTGGAATATGCATAGGCATGCAGGTGATGTGCCGCCACAGCGAAGAGGGCGACACCGACTGCATAGGCATATTCGATACCGACGTCAGGAAGTTCACGGCCGAAAATGGCCTGAAGGTCCCTCACATGGGCTGGAATACCATCCACAACCTCGACTCGAAGCTCTTCAAGGGCATCGAGGGCGGTTCGTACGTCTACTACGTCCACTCGTACAGGCCTGACCTGTGCTCCGATACCATTGCTACGAGCAATCACGGCGGAATGTTCAGCGCCGCATTGAAATATGAGAACTTTTACGGGACCCAGTTCCACCCTGAAAAGAGTGGCGACGTAGGCGAACGCATACTTGCTGACTTCCTTGCGCTATGATAGAGGTTATTCCGGCAATTGACATAATAGAAGGACGCTGCGTGCGCCTTTCTCAGGGTGACTATGACAGCAAGAAGGAATATGGCGCCCCGGTCGATATGGCGCGCCGATTTGCCGATTCCGGCGCAAGGCGCATCCATCTTGTGGACCTTGACGGCGCGAAGGCGTCCAGCCCCGCGAACCTGAAGGTGCTCGAGGCTGTGGCATCGCTTGGCTGCATGAAGATAGAGTGGGGCGGAGGCATAAAGACTGCGTCGGCATTGAACGACGTGCTGAATGCCGGTGCCGATTATGCGATAGTCGGCAGCATAGCTGCACTTCAGCCTGAGCTGTTTGCAGAATGGCTGCAGGATCTGGGTGCGGACCGCATCGTGCTCGGTGCCGACGTGCGTGGCACCAGGGTCGCCGTCAACGGATGGAAGGAAGACAGTCCTCTGGAGCTGCGCGAGATGCTGGACCGTTTCATGCCCGATGGCCTCAAGCAGGTCGTCTGTACTGACATCTCAAGGGACGGCATGCTCTGCGGCCCTGCAACCGGGATGTATGTCGAGCTTCAGGCTGCGTACCCGTCGGTGGACTTCACCGTGTCCGGGGGAATAGGGTCGAACGCCGACATGGCGTCGCTGGATGCGCTCGGTTTGAGGAAAGTCATAGTCGGGAAGGCCTTCTACGAAGGAAGGATATCATTGAAAGAACTTGAATCATGGTGGCAAAACGAATAATACCCTGCCTTGACGTCAAGGGAGGCAGGACGGTGAAGGGTGTCAACTTCGTCGGGCTGGCTGATGTGGGTGACCCTGTGGAACTGGGCGCCAGATATGCCGCCGACGGGGCTGACGAGCTGGTGTACCTCGACATAAGCGCTACCTGCGAGGAGCGTGCGACCTTCTCTTCGCTTGTGGAGAGGATTGCCGACAGGATAAACATTCCGTTCACGGTAGGCGGTGGCATAGCATCGCTGGATACGGCTGCGCGGCTGCTCGACGCCGGTGCCGACAAGATATCGGTGAACAGTGCCGCGATTGCGGACCCGGGTCTCATCAGCGCCATCGCCGGGAGGTACGGCAGCCAGTTCGTGGTCGTTGCAATCGATGCCAAGCTTGCTGAGGACGGCAGATGGATGGCCACTACCCATGGCGGCAGGAGGCTTACGGACCGTGAGCTCTTTGCGTGGGCACATGAGGCGCAGGAGAGGGGAGCAGGGGAGATCCTGCTGACTTCAATGGAGCATGACGGCGTGTGTCAGGGATATCCCTGCGACCTGTACAGGGAGTTCTGCGCCACGCTCGACATCCCGGTGATAGCTTCCGGTGGTGCCGGCAGCATCGACGACATTGCGGACGTCCTTACACTAGGCGCCGCCGATGCAGCGCTGGCCGCCAGCATCTTCCATTATGGTACATATACGGTGAGAGAGGTCAAGGAGGCCCTCTCCGCAAAAGGAATAACAGTCAGATTATGATACGTTTTGAAGATTTGAACATCTCCAAGTGCGCTGACGGCCTGATCCCTGTCATCGTGCAGGATTCGGTAAGCCTGAAGGTGCTGATGCTTGGGTATATGAATTCCGAGGCTCTTCAGAAGAGCCAGGAAGAAGGCCGCGTGACGTTCTGGTCGCGCAGCAAGGGCCGCCTCTGGACCAAGGGAGAGACCAGCGGCAACTATCTTCATATAGAGGATATATATGTCGACTGCGATGCCGACACGCTGCTGATCAAGGCACGCCCCGATGGGCCCACCTGTCATAGGGGCACCACAAGCTGCTTCGACACCGATGATTCGGAGGGATTCGTGCGCAAGCTTTCCGACCTCGTCCGCAGCAGGCATGCCACGATGCCCGACGGCTCGTACACCACCAGGCTGTTCGTTAAAGGTGTGAAGGCTGTAGCAAAGAAGTTCGGTGAGGAGAGCGCGGAATGCGTCATCGAGGCAGTCGACGGCAAGCGCGACAGATTCATCTATGAGGCATCGGATGTGATGTATCACTATCTGGTGCTGCTTGAGCAGATGGGCGTGACGCTGTCTGACATCGAAAAGGAGCTCTACGAGAGGCACAAATAAATATTTTTAAAATTTTTTAAATAAAGTTTGCAAAGTCGGGAAAAAGGAGTACCTTTGCCGTCCCTTTCCGAGAGGAATGTGGCGGCAAAGTTCTTTTAAATAGATTTGTAAAGTTTTTGAAAAAAAATTTGCAGAATCAAAAAAGAGTAGTACCTTTGCAATCCCGTTCAACGGGGAGGCGCTCGGCCGGACAGGCCGGTTTTTTTAGCGCCAAATTTGAAAGAGATCTTTGAAAAGACTGAAACAGGAAGTACAAGCAAGTACCGAAATTTAATAATTCGAGA
>JAKSKK010000013.1 GCA_024401745.1 Bacteroidales bacterium | reverse complement strand
AGGTGGTTCAAGTCGGCGGTTATGCGCATATCTGGTCAACGACAGCGGTGGGCAAAGATAAGGCTTTCGATATTCTGGTGGAGGCAAGCAATGATGGTCTCACGTTTTTCAACAGCCTCAGGACTAATGCCCGCAGCGTGCGCTGCATCAAGAATGCCGAGTAGTTCAAAGAATCTGTAAGGACACTATTTCCCATTGGAGGGGACAATAGTCTGTCATGCTCTCCAGATAAATTTTACGATCTCACGGTCAGCGCCCTGATATCTGTCGGGGCCGCTGAAGATTTCTGCAAATCCACATTTGCGCATGACTGCCTGTGAAGCCTTGTTTTCAGCAAGACAGATACCATATACTTCAGATATTCCTGCCTGTTCTGTGATCACGGGGAGGAAGGCCTTGACAGCCTCGGTAGCATAGCCTTTTCCCGTGTGCCTCTTTGCGATGTGATAGCCGATTTCCCAGTTGCCGTCATCAATAGGGCATAACTGGACGTATCCTATGTTGTCCTTGGTTTCCTTTATTATGACCGGATATACGAGGGGACCTTCGAAAGACCCGTATTGCGATATGAGAAACTCCAGCGTTTCCTCGGTCTCTTCCAATGTCTCCCATACTTCATCAGGGACAAATCTTCTATTGTCATCATCGACAGAATTCTCCTGGACGGCCTGTGCCATGTCCATTGTAAATTCTGTTATCAAAAGTCTATCGGTTTCAATCAGCATCTTCCCTTGTCTCTTTTCATAACTTGTCTTTCGTAAAAATACTGATTCTTCGATAGAAATCAAACAGATATGATATTCCCTTGATTGTGGATTTTGATTATATTTGTGACAATATGAAAAAAGGAATCCCCATGATGATTGCCGCTGCCATGCTGTTGGCGGCAACGATGACGCAGGCTGCTACTCGCCAGCAGACAATCCGGATAGACAATGTGAATGAGGGCAAGACCTTCGACGGCATTGGAGCCGTGAACGGGGGAGGAGCGACTTCCGTGCTCCTCAAGGACTATCCTGACCCCTGGCGCAGCCAGATCATGGACATGGTGTTCAAGCCCATGTGGGGCGCCTCTGTAAGCACCATGCTTGTCGAGATTCCGGGCGACGGCAACTCAACCCAGGGATCCATGCCCAGCCACAGCCATCATCGCGGCGACTTCAATGCCAGAAGGGGCTATACCTGGTGGGTTCTTCGCGAGGCAGCCGACAGGAATCCGTCAATCACACTCGATGCCACTGCCTGGAGCGCACCGCGCTGGGTGGGCGACTTCTGGTCTCAGGACATGGCCGATTACTACGTCGGCTGGCTGAAGGGCCTGAGGTATGAGCACGGGCTGGAGATGGACGCCATAGGGTGCCACAACGAGAAAGGCTGGAGTGCCGACTTCGCAAAGACCCTCCGCAGTGCAATGAACCGTAACGGCTTCTCCAATGTCCGCCTTCATGGCTTCGACAACTGGGGCGATGGCAAGATGGAGTTCGTGCCCGTGATGAAGGAGGACGCCGAGCTTGCCGCCGCGATTGACATCATCAGCGCACACACTTTCAGCGAGATTCATCTCACTCCCGAGAGCCGGGCTCTTGCCGAGAGCTTCGGCAAGCCTATATGGAACAGCGAGGAGCACATCTACCTCCCCGGATTCGACTGCCTTATCACCATAGTCAAGTGCTTCAACGAGAACTATATAATCAGCGGCGCGACCAAGATAGTGAACTGGTACGACATTGCCGGCGTGTACCCGCTCGAGCCATACGGGATCGAGCCTTCCATGCTCATCGCCAGCGAGCCCTGGAGCGGCCACTACCAGGTGCGTGAAGCTCTCTGGGCATACGCTCATTACGGGCAGTTCACCAGGCTGGGCTGGCAGTATGTCGACAGCGGATGCCTGCTTCTTGACGGAGGCGGCTCCATGGTCACGCTGCGCGACCCCGCCACAGACGACTACAGCATTATCGTCGAGACCAAGGAAGCTGCCGCCCCGCAGACCCTTCAGTTGAAGCTCGGCAAGGAACTCAAGAAGAACACCCTGTGCTGCTGGTACAGCAATGCCGACGAGCAGTTCGTCCGTGCCCGTGACCTGAAAGTCAAAGGCGGCACACTGACCTTAACCCTTCAGCCTGGGACAGTGTACTCCTTCTCGACCACTTCAGGCCAGCAGAAAGGTTCGTTCGACGGCATTCCTGAGGCACGTCCGTTCCCGATTCCTTATCAGGACGACTTCGATGCATATTCCGAGCCCTCGCAGTGGGGGTTCCTCCCTCATTACACTGCCGACATAATCGGCTGCTATGAACTTGCGACCCGCCCTGACGGCAAGGGCCAGTGCCTGCGCCAGACGGTAGGGGAGCACACCCTGTCATGGGCACCCGAGTGGCATCACTACTGCATACTTGGTGACGCTGAATGGGAGGACTATTCCGTTGAGGCTGACGTCTGGCTCACACCCGGCGACGAGGCCGGCGTGATGGGCCGCGTATGCCACGTGGGAACCGGCTACGGCGTATGGGCGAAGGGCTATTATCTCAAGGTCGATGACCGTGGCCATTGCTCGCTCATGATCACACGCGGCAAGCTCGACCCGAAGGAGCTGATAGGCGATGCCGAGCAGCAGGCACTGATCCTCGCCAGGACCGACATCGAGGTCGGAGGCGAATATGTGCTCGACGAAGCTGACGTCAAGGGCTTGTCGGCCTGCTCATGGCATAATCTGAAGCTGGTCTTCGAAGGCGATGCCATCACCGGCTACGTTGATGGCGTTCCCGCAGTCAAGGCCAATGACAGCAGGTACGGGAAAGGCATGGCAGGACTGATTGCGCCCCTTCAGGAAAGCAGCATCAGCACGCCTTACTTCGATAATCTCAGGATCACCCCTCTTGGCCGCACGAAGGCCAACACGACCCCGCTGCCGTCAGTCAATCCTTTGTACTGATCACTGTCCGAGGGCGTTGCGGAGAGCCTCTATGTTGGCTTTGGAGACGGGAATGGTCTTCTCGGTGCTGAAAAGATGGATCTGGCAGCCGGCGGAATTGCCTTCGACGTGGGTGATGAAACGGATATTGACCATGAATGCCCTGTGGCAGTGGAGGAGGAAAGGATAGCCGGCCAGCATCTCCTCTACGCTCTTGAGCGTGTTTCTGATACGCTTCTGCTTCAGGTCTCCGTCAAGGAAATACCAGATGCTGAGATAGTTTGCAACTGATTCGATGTATAGAATCTCAGACGGGGATACCGTCAGGGACTCTTTGGAATCTCCCGTGATCTCGATGACCTCCGACTTCGGTTCCGGGATGACGTCAGTCTTGTCTATCGATTCATTGATGGCCAGCAGCTCCTGTATCCTGTACTCCTTCATGCGGCTCTTGGTCATGAAATACCAGTATATTTCCACGAAGATGCACCAGACCACATCCTGAGCGGCGTTGTTCATGTACCACTTCAGGGTGAAGTTCCCGTCGTGGTCATTCCAGAAATAGTACCATTTCTTCCATCCGAACTCTATGATGGTGAAATACTGCCCGATGACGGCTGCAAGGACTATGATGAGGCACAGCAGGAACAGGACCTCTCTCTTTATCTGGTACGGCCACTCCTTGGAATAGTCTGACGGTAGGTGGAAGACGTTGGTCACGACCAGCTCCGACAACAGGGAGAATAGGAAGATCATCAGGCTGCATCCCATGCTCTGCAGATACCACAGCGACTCCACGACGTAGTTCTGCATGCCCCACGGCTTCATCAACGTGAAGAACAGGAAAAAGCCTGCAGCCAGCATGGCGTAGTCTCTGACGATTATTCCCGGAATCTTTTTCATAAATGCAAAAATACGCATTGCAGGTGATTCTGCAATAGTTTCGGGATGTTTGGAAAAGCGGTAGGGACAGTTGGAAAAATCCAATTATCCCACTGTGCAGAGCAAGTGTCCCACCCTCTTTGCCGGCTTGAGCGCATTCGATACCTTTGCTGCCGAAACAATCAGATGGACGAAAAATGAGAAGATTCTTTTTTGCTATTGCAGCGGCATTCCTGTCATCATTCTCTCTTTGTGCTCAGAATCTGAGCGGTGTCGTACTTGACGAGAACGGTTCTCCCATGGAGTTCGTGACCATCGCGCTCATATCTCTTCCCGACTCGACGATAGTGGGAGGCGGCATGACTGGCGCAGACGGATCCTTCGAAATCGAGCGAGCCGGAAATGCCACTCACGTGCAGGTGGCCATGATAGGATATCAGACGGTGGACCTGCCGGTGTCGGCCTTCATGCAGCCGGTGACCATAGTTCTGGAACCTGATTCCCGCATGCTTGAGAGCGCCGTCGTCAGCGCTCATCTGCCCAGGACAGAGATCCAGGGTGATGCCGTTGTGACGAATATCACAGGCTCTGTCCTTGAGCATACGGGCAACGCCTTCGACGTGCTGGGAAAGATCCCCGGCATGATAAACAACGGAGGAAGCCTTGAAGTCATAGGCAGAGGCGCTCCGGTATATTACATCAACGGGCGCAAGGTCACCGATTCCTCGGAGCTCCGCAATCTCATGTCGGAGGACATCAGGTCCATCGATGTGGTCTCCAATCCCGGAGCGCTGTATGGTGGCGATGTCAGTGCCGTCGTGCGGATACGCACCGTCAAACGCCAGGGAGACGGCCTCAGCTTCGCCCTGACCAGCCAGGCGAAGCAGCATGTATACAATTGTGACGACTTTGAGCCTTCGTGGTCGGTGCTTGACCTCAACTACAGGACGAAGGGTGTGGATTTCTTCGGAAAGCTTGTCTACTGGAACCAGCGGAACTATCAGATAAGTTCCATCGACGGGTCCACCTTCCTCGAGAGTGCCGACGGCTACCATGACTTTATAGAGAGAGGCACCCTTGACTACAGGAACCATAACGGTGGATTTCAGTATATAGGAGGTGCCAACTGGCAGATCAGCGACAATCATTCACTGGGATTCAAGCTCGGGCATGACCATAACACGATAGGGTCCAGCCGACTGCTGATGGACACTGACGTGATTCTCGACGGTGTTCTGGCTGACCGGTCGTCCGCTGTCAGCGATGCTGAAAGTCCTGCCTCGACACAATGGACGGGCAATCTCTATTATGACGGCACCGTCGGCAGGCTGGGCATCAATTTCAATGCTGACTTTGTGGATGGCCGCTCGGAGTCGTTCACGGATACTCACGAGCAGAGTCTCATCTCTCCGGCCGACCTGACTTCCGAGTCAAAGTCCCGCACTTCCATGGGTGCAGGCAAGCTCATTCTTTCGCATCCGATAGGGAAGGGAACCATCAAGTTCGGTGCGGAGGAGACGTATGTGGCTGCCGCTCAGACGTACTCCATCACCAAGGCCGACATTCCCGCAACAGACGCCTCGCTTACCGAGAATACCATAGCCGGTTTTGCCGAATATGCCGTGCTGCTGCCAGTAGGGCAGCTCTCTGCCGGCCTCCGTTACGAGCATGCCGCCTTCTCGTACCGCGACCGACTTTCAATCGCTTCTGACCTCGACCGTACCGACGACAGCTGGTTCCCGTCGTTCAACTTCGCCACCATGGCAGGTCCGGTGGGCATTTCGCTCTCATATACGGGCAAGACCCAGCGCCCGAACTACGGCATGCTTACCACGGAGATGTCCTACAACAACCGCTACTGCTATCAGACGGGAGACCCGAAGCTCCTCAACCAGAAGCGCCGCACCGCCGCTCTCAGCGCCAACTGGAAGTGGCTCACCTTCAGCGGGAACTACGAGAGGGTCGACAATTTCTTCGTGCAGTGGGCCACGCCTTACAATGACGATGGCGTGGTGCTCATCAAGAACGCAAACCTCGATGTCCCGCTCCGCAGGCTGAACTGCTACCTCATCGCATCGCCCACTGTCGGGGTATGGAGCCCGATGTATACTGTAGGCGTTCAGAAGCAGCTCCTGAGTCTTGTGGTCGATGACCCTCGCGCAGAGGGCGGATCGCGCACGGTCGACTGCAGCAGGCCCATGTACCTCATGCAGCTCAACAATGCCTTCCGTTTCAGGCATAGCTGGGTCCTGAACGCAGACTATTATCGCTACAGCAGGATGCACACATCGATCTCTGAGGTCTACAGGCCGATCCAGTGTGCTACCCTGAGCATCCAGAAGTCCTTCCTCAAGGATGACGCCCTTACCTTCAACCTCACGTGGGCGGACATCTTCAACACTTCCATGATCTACGCCAGAACGGACTATGGCCGTTATCTCATCGACCAGCCGAACGACAACTTCAATACATATCTGACATTGCGCGTCTCGTACCGCTTCAACAGTGCAGGCAGCAAGTACAAGGGGACAGGTGCCGGTCAGGACGCAAAGAACAGAATGTGACCGACAGCCGGGCATTCTTTTTGAATGATTGGACGATTAGTTATATATTTGCAGTAAATCTGATTTGATATGAAAAAGTTTTTTGTTGCCATCGTGGCAATCCTTACAGTCGCCCTTCCTTCGTTTGCGGATTCTCCGCTGACTTCCACCGATTTCTATAAGGCCTATGCAAACGAGAGCATAGTTCAGGCCGCAACAAAGTGCAACGGAAAGATATCCAAGGAGGTCATGGCCTACCTTTCCAGCGACAAGAATCCCATCGGGGTGAAGGTGGCTGCCATCAATGCATTGTACATGTGCGCCGAGGAGACTGCTCCCAGAGAGAACTGCGACGCTTTCGTGAAATATCTCATCAAGAACTGCAACTTCCAGGATGAGAACGGCATCATCGGCCTTGGAAGCGCTTCGGTCCTTACCAGCATGGCATACCTCATGGCTCTGGACAACTTCTCGAACGTCCAGCCGGCAGCAGACATCATCTACTGCGCAATGGACAAGGAGCCTGACAGCATGTGCGTGAACATGATAGCAGGACTGATAGTGTGCGAGTCCTTCATGGACAACTACCTCAAGTGGGGCAAGATCTATCCTATCATGAACAGCGTCAGGAGCAACACTTCCTTCAAGCAGGACATGAGCGAGGATGCCCTGAATGCCATCATGGACTACATCGAGATCTACAAAGACTAACCATAACGATACATAATAAGGAAGCCGACCTTCTGCAAGGCCGGCTTCTTCTGTGTATGTGCCGATGACTATGCCTCGGCCTCGAAGCTTTCGATGATCTTACGGATGTTCTTGGGGTCTACGTTGCCGAATACCTTGCCGCTGATGGTCATTACGGGAGCAAGACCGCAGGCGCCTACGCAGCGCAGGCAGTCGAGTGAGAACACGCCGTCGGGAGTGGTCTCGCCGACCTCGATGCCGAGCACTTTCTTGACCTCCTCGAGGACCTTGTCGGAGCCGCGGACGTAGCATGCTGTTCCAAGGCAGATGGAGATGGGATGCTTGCCCTTGGGCTTCTCGGTGAAGAAGGCATAGAAGCTTACGACACCATTCACGCGGTTGACGGGAATGTTCAGGTTCTTTGCAACAAGTTCCTGCACCTCTCTGGGAAGGTAGCCGAGCGTGTTCTGTGTCTCGTGGAGCACGTTGATGAGCTCGCCGGCGTCGTTGTTATGATTCTCGCAGATTTCCTTGACTTTGGCAATGGCTGCGCAAGATAGTTTCATATTTTCCATAACCTTACTTTGACTTGTTGAAATAGTTGGTGTGCAGGAGAGCATGTGCCTTTTCGGAGAGAGGCTCGCCGAGGAACTCTTCGTACAGCTTCTTGATATAAGGGTTCTCGTGTGACTTGCGCAGAGGCTTGTTCTTGTCTGCATCATACAGAGCTCTTGCGCGTGCGTTGAGGATCTCGATGTTGCCATGGTGCAGAGGCTGGCCGCCGCCGCCGATGCAGCCGCCGGGGCAGGCCATGATCTCGATGGCGTGGTACTCGCTCTTACCTGAACGGATGTCCTCGAGCATCTTGCGTGCGTTTCCGAGACCGTGGGCGATGCCGACCTTGAGTTCGAATCCGTCCATGTCTATGCTGGCTGAACGCATGCCCTCAAGGCCTCTGACTTCTCTGAAGTCCACCTTGTCGAGAGTCTTTCCTGTGTGCAGCTCGTATGCTGTACGCAGGGCGGCCTCCATGACACCGCCGGTAGCGCCGAAGATGACGCTGGCGCCGGTGGATTCGCCGAGAGGAGCGTCGAACTCGCTGTCTTCCAGCACTTCGTGCTCGGTGTTGGTCTCCTTGATGAGCTCTGCAAGCTCGCGGGTGGTAAGTGAGTAGTCTACGTCGGGGTTGCCGTCGACCTTGAACTCATCGCGTCCGCACTCGTACTTCTTTGCGAGGCAGGGCATGATTGAAACCACTACGATCTTCTCTCTGGGGATTCCCATCTTCTCTGCCCAGTAGGTCTTGGCGATGGAGCCGAACATCTGCTGAGGTGAGCGAGCGGTAGAGGGGATGTCGAGCATGTCGGGGAACTGGTGCTCGAAGAAGTTCACCCATGCGGGGCAGCATGAGGTGAGGATGGGGAGCTTGACGGTCTTGTCGCCGCTGAGGAATCTCTGAAGGCGTCCGAGAAGCTCTGTACCCTCTTCCATGATGGTGAGGTCAGCTGCGAAGTCGGTGTCGAACACATAGTCGAAGCCGAGCTTCTTGAGTGCGGTCACGAGCTTGCCGGTGACGATGGTGCCGGCGGGATAGCCGAACTCTTCTCCTATGGCAACGCGTACTGCGGGTGCTACCTGAACGATGCAGACCTTGTCGGGGTTAGCAAGGTCCTTGATGAGCCTGCTGGTATTGTCGACCTCGGTGAGGGCGCCTACGGGGCATACTGCGACGCACTGGCCGCAATATGTGCACTCGCTCTCAGAGAGCTTGAGACCGAAGGCAGGGCCTATGGTGGTCTCGAAACCGCGGCCTATTGCTCCGATGGCGCCTACGGTCTGCACATCGTTGCACATGGTCTCGCAGCGGCGGCAGAGAATGCACTTGTTCATGTCGCGCACGATTGAGACTGATTTGTCGATGGGGTGGCATGACCTTTCGCCGCCGTCGAACGGAGTCTCGTTTATCTTGAGCCTTCTGGCAAGGTTCTGGAGTTCGCAGTTGCCTGACTTGGGGCAGATGAGGCAGTCATGAGGGTGGTTCGAGAGGATGAGCTCGAGGATGACCCTCCTGGCCTTGAGCACGCGGAGGCTGCTGGTATGCACTTCCATTCCTTCCATGCAGGCGGTTGCGCATGCGGGGGCAAGGTTCCTGCGTCCTGCCACCTCCACGACGCACATGCGGCATGAGGCGGGATGGCTGTTCACGCAGGTGCCTTCAAGATGGATGTGGCACAGGGTAGGGATGTCGATGCCGCAGGACTTTGCGGCCTCGAGTATAGTGGTGCCCGGATTGACGGATACCTGACGGCCGTCAATGGTGAGGTTTATCTTGTTCTGTTCCATAACGTTAACTATTTGAGGGAGATTGCGTGCAGACGGCAGTTGTTCATACAGGTACCGCACTTGATACACTTCTGGTAGTCGATGGTGTGAGGCTGCCTGAGCTCGCCGACTATGGCATCGACAGGGCAGTTCTTGGCACAGAGGTGACAGCCCACGCAGTTCTTGGAATTGATGGTGTAGTTAAGCATCGACATGCACTGCTTTGCACGGCACTTCTTCTCTACGACGTGCTCCATGTACTCGTCGCGGAAGTTTGCGAGGGTCGAGAGCACGGGGTTGGGTGAGGTCTGGCCAAGTCCGCAGAGCGATGCGTCCTTGATCACCTGAGCGAGCTCCTCAAGCTTGTCGAGGTCCTCGACTGTGCCCTTGCCGGCCACGATCTTGTCGAGAATCTCGAGCATGCGCTTGTTGCCTATGCGGCAGGGAGCGCATTTTCCGCAGGACTCCTCGACGATGAATCCGAGGTAGAAGCGTGCAACCTGCACCATGCAGTTGTCCTCGTCCATGACGATCATACCGCCAGAACCCATCATCGAACCGGCAGCTCCGAGGCTTTCGTAGTCGATGTGGATGTCGAGGTGCTTCTCGGTAAGGCAGCCGCCCGAAGGACCGCCGGTCTGAACGGCCTTGAACTTCTTTCCGTCCTTGATGCCGCCGCCGATCTCGTAGATGACCTCGCGCAGGGTCGTTCCCATAGGAACCTCGATGAGGCCCACGTTGTTGATCTTTCCTGCAAGTGCGAACACCTTGGTGCCCTTTGACTTCTCGGTTCCGATGGATGCGAACCACTCGGGGCCATTCTGGAAGATGACGGGGATGTTAGCCCAGGTCTCGACGTTGTTCACGTTGGTAGGATATTTCTTGTAACCCTCCACAGCGGGGAAAGGCGGCTTGAGCGTAGGCTCTCCGCGCTTGCCTTCCATAGAGTGGATGAGGGCGGTCTCCTCACCGCAGACGAATGCACCTGCACCGTAGCGTATGGTGATGTCGAAGTTGAATCCTGTGCCGAGGATGTCCTCGCCAAGCAGGCCGAGCTCGTGTGCCTGGCTGATTGCAGTCTGAAGGCGGTGTATTGCGAGGGGATACTCAGCGCGTACGTAGATGAGACCGTACTGTGCGCCGATTGCGTATCCGCAGATTGCCATTGCCTCTATGATTGAGTTGGGGTCGCCCTCCATGATGGAGCGGTCCATGAATGCACCGGGGTCGCCCTCGTCGGCGTTGCAGACGACGTACTTGATGTCTGACTTGCTCTTGCTTGCGAACTCCCACTTGTTTCCGGTAGGGAAGCCTGCGCCGCCACGGCCGCGGAGGCCGCTGCGCTTCACGACGTCTATAACCTCGGCGGGTGTCTTGTGAAGCAGGCAGTCTGCAAGTGCGCTGTAACCGTTCCTTGCAATGTATTCGTCAATGTTCTCAGGGTCGATGAGTCCGCAGTTGCGAAGGGCGATTCTTACCTGCTTGCGGTAGAAGTTCATGTGCCTTGAGTCGCTGACTGATGAGCCGGTCTCGGGATCGACGTAGAGAAGCCTCTGCACGCGTCTTCCTCCGATCACATGCTCCTTGATGATTTCGACGGCGTCCTCGGGCTTTACCTTGGTGTAGAAGGTGTTGTCGGGCATGACCTTCACGATGGGGCCCTTCTCACAGAATCCGAAGCATCCTGTAGTGATGATTTCAACCTTGTCGGCTACTCCGAACTGCTCCAGGCACTCCTGCATCTTCTTTGCGATTGCCTCGCTTTCGGATGCCTTGCAGCCTGTACCGCCGCAGGTCAGGACCTGAATGTGCTCCGTCCCTTTCTCGAGGCCGCAGGTCTCCCCTCCGGTATCGAGGGTGTCCTCATTCCTCAGCTCGAGGCGGGTCGCGTTTTCTGTCTTGATCTTTTCAAGATCTTGCAATGATTTGATTTTCATTTCTATAATAAATTGTTGATATATGCTATTGTAACACCGTAGTTCGTCATCGGGACGCCCTGCGCCTTCGCCTGGCGCACTCTCGAGAGCACGTAGCGGCGGTTGAACATGCATGCACCGCAGTGTATCACGAGGTCGTAGCCGCTGAGGTCGTCAGGGAAGTCGCGGCCGGAGACCACGTCGACCTGCAGGCCTTCGCCGGCACGGGCGCGCAGAAGCCTTGGAATCTGGACCCTGCCTATGTCCTCCGAGGCGGGCACGTGGGTGCAGGCCTCAGCTATGAGGACCTTCGAGTCAGGGCCAAGGCGGTCTATCTTCGCCGCACTTTCCTTGAAATACTCTATGTCGCCCTTGCTGGCGGCGAGCAGCATCGAGAAGGATGTGAGCCTGCAGCCCTCGGGCTTCAGCGCCTTCACCTTGCCGAGCGCCTGGGCGTCGGATATTATGCAGGCGGGTGCCTCGTTCAGCGCTCTGAGCGTGCTTCCTAGCGTCTCGGGCGTGCAGCATGCGATGCGGCAGCCCCTGTCGAGCAGTTCGCGTATGGTCTGCTGCTGTGGCAGGATGAGCCTCCCCTTGGGGGCCTGCCTGTCCTGAGGCATCACGAGCACGGCAAGTTCGCCGGGCTCAAGCAGTTTCGCTGTCAGGAGCGGCGCATCCCAGTCTTCGGGTATGCTTTCCTGCACGGCGCTCAGTATCTCGGGAATGCCTTCATGCTGCAGCGCGCTTGCGCAGACCGGCTCTTTCCCGATCCTGGCCTTGGCAGCCGCCTTCAGCTCTGAAAGCTCGCCAGCCGCGTCGCATTTGTTGATGACGGGGACGACGGGCACGCCCTCGGTGGCGATGGCAGGTATGCGTCCTGTCACGGCGTCGATGACCAGCAGCAGGATGTCGGCCGTGCGTACGGCGTCCAGCGACTTCTCCACGCGCATTGCGCCAAGTTCGCCGCTGTCGTCGATACCGGCAGTGTCCACAAGCACGCAGGGCCCCAGACCGCTTATCTCCATAGGCTTGGAGATGTGGTCGGTGGTGGTTCCGGGTATGTCGGAGACAATCGCTACGCTCTGCCCGGCAATGGCGTTCAGCAGCGACGACTTGCCGCTGTTACGTTCGCCTGCCAGTACGATGTGTAGCCTTCCGGAATCGGGTGTGCCTGTCATGCTAGAATCTGAGGTCTCGTTCGCCCTTCTCAAGTTTTGCGAGGTCTTCGCTGAGGGCGGCGCGAAGCTTCTCGTTCTCTATCTTTTCAACTTCCCTGGCTATGATCTTCTCTCCAACCTCGCGGGTGGCGGGGGTGGCATAGTCGAGAAGGTATTCTTTCAATGTCAGTATTGCGTTCGGAGTGCAGCAGTCCTGGATCTTTCCGGACTTGCATATCTTCATGAAACGCTCGCCGGTACGGCCGGCACGGTAGCAGGCGGTGCAGAAGCTGGGGATGTATCCCAGGTTCATGAGCCAGTTCACCACCTCGTCGAGGGTGCGCTTGTCGGCAAGGTCGAACTGGGCGGTCTCCTCGTCGCGCTCCTCCTCGGTGTAGCCGCCCACGCTGGTGCGCGAAGCGCCGCTTATCTGCGAGATGCCGAGGTCGAGCACTCTCTCCCTGACCTTCTGGCTCTCGCGTGTGGAGATGATCATGCCGGTGTAGGGAACTGCGCAGCGTATCACTGCGACTATGTGCAGGAATTTGTCGTCGGGCACGGCGTCCGCAAACTCTTCGGGGTTGATGTCGTCGGCAGGACGGATACGCGGGACGCTGATGGTGTGGGGACCCACTCCGAGGGCGGCCTCCATGTGTTCGGCGTGCATCATGAGGCCCACGAAGTCATAGCGGTAGCCTGTGAGGCCGAACAGCACTCCTATTCCCATGTCGTCGATTCCGCCGGCACGGGCACGGTCCATCGCCTCGGTATGGTATGCATAGTCGCTCTTGGGTCCGGTAGGGTGCAGGTGCTCGTAGTTGGCCTTGTTGTAGGTCTCCTGGAACAGGATGTAGGTTCCGATTCCGGCGTCCTTGAGCTTGCGGTAGTTCTCTACGGAGGTTGCCGCGATGTTCACGTTCACGCGGCGTATGTCGCCGTTCCTGTGATGGATGCTGTATATCGTCTTTATTGATTCGAGCACGTACTCGATGGGGTTCTGCACGGGGTGCTCGCCAAGTTCTATGGCAAGGCGCTTGTGGCCCATGTCCTGAAGAGCGATGACCTCATTGCGGATTTCCTCCTGGGTGAGCTTCTTGCGCGGGATGTGCCTGTTCTTTGCGTGATAGGGGCAGTAGATGCATCCGTTGACGCAGTAGTTCGAGAGGTACAGAGGCGCGAACATCACGATTCTGTTGCCGTAGAACCGCTGTTTTATTTCTTCGGCCAGGCGGAATATGCGGTCCACCAGGTCGGGGATGTCACAGTCGAGCAGAACGGCGGCTTCGCGATGCGAAAGGCCCTTGCAGAGGGTGGCCTTCTCGATTATGCTCTCGATGAGAGGCCTGTTGCTCTTGTTCTTCTCAGCATAAGCAAGTGTCTCACGTATTTCGGCGTCGTCGATGAACTCTTCGGCCTTCGGAGATTTTACATTATACATTTTCTGTCGTAGTTTTTATCGTAATCGCCACGATGCACGATGACGTCGTAGCCGATCGCATTCAGTTCTTTTTTCAATTCTGCAAGCCCCTCGGCCGATTCAGCGCCGGTCGATGCCTTGCCTTCGTACAGCGAGTAGTCGCCGCGCCTTGAGGCGGGGGTGAGGTTGGGCATAACCACGTTGGCGCCGGCGAGTATTCCCCTGGTCCTGCCGTCGGGGGAGAGGGTTGCAAGGGCGGTGGTTGCCGGTATGAGCGCGGCCGGGCTCATCAGGCGGAAGATGGATATCAGCCTGAGCGTGAGTTCCAGACTGCCGTCCGGCATGTTGGCGAAAGGGGTGCCGTTGTGGTGGATGAAGGGGCCTATGCCTATCATCTCCGGCTTGAGCTCCTGTATGTACAGAAGGTCCTCGACTATGTTGTCGATGGTCTGATACGGGCTGCCTACCATGATTCCGGTGCCAGTCTGGTAGCCGGCGTCCTTCAGGCCTGCGAGGCATTCGAGCCGTTTGTCCCTCGACATTCCTGCGGGGTGGAGCTTGGAGTAATGTTCCTGGTTGAAGGTTTCGTGGCGCAGCAGGTAGCGGTTGGCGCCTGATGCCTTGAAACGTTTGTAGCTTGCCGCAGATCTTTCGCCGAGTGACAGGGTGATGGCACAGTCGGGGAATTCGGAGCGTATTGTGCTGATGATATCATCCATCAGGTCGTCGGTGAGGACCGGGTCCTCGCCGCCTTGAAGCACGAATGTGCGGAAGCCGAGCTCGTAGCCATGCCTGCAGCAATCCAGAATTTCCGACTTGCTGAGGCGGTATCGTTCGATTTCTTTGTTGGCTGCGCGAATTCCGCAGTACAGGCAGTTGTTCTTGCAGAAATTGCTCACTTCTATGAGCCCCCTGATGAAGACGTCTTTTCCGAAAATGGAGACGGTCATATCACGCGCCTGCGCGTTTAAAACTGCAAGAAAGTCGCTGTTCTCGTTGATTAACAGTGACTTGTATTCCTGTGCGGTCAGGTTGTGTGTGTTGCGCAATTTCTCGATAGTCTCCACTTTCGTGGCTTATAGTTTTTTCAAACTATAAAGATACGGCTTATTTGGAAGAAAACCAAAAAGCGGCCCCTACGGGTCTTGCTTTGAAATATCGCGAGTATTGGCTAATTTTGTTTGATTAAACCATTTTCAATGAACAGATACATTCTTGTCTCCGTTGCGCTGCTTACGTCAGCGATTCTTTCCGCTAAACCTCAGCAAGCATACAAAGGATGGCCCGGCCACGACGACATTTCCGATCTGAAAGGCTGCTTCGCCAATCCGCCAAAGGGCTATGGAAACGTACCCTTCTACTGGTGGACGGGAGACCCTCTCGACATGAAGAGGCTCGAGGAACAGCTTGACATACTTGCAGCTGCGTCCACCGACGGCCTCTGCGTCAGCTATAACCATACTGACGCCAGAGTCGACCTTGAGCTCAATGCGGCAGGTCACGGCAACTGTGGCGTGGTGTGTGGCGGTGACCCGAGGGTCATGTCTGAAGAATGGTTCAGCATCTGGAACGAGTTCTCTGCCAGATGTGCCGAGAAGGGCGTGGGCGTAGGCATGGACGACTATGTGCTTGCATGGCCGAAGAACCGTGACTTCATGGACAGCGTCATCCTTGCACCTCGCATCAGGGAATATCAGGGACAGCTGACGACCGTCAAGCTGCCCGCCAAGGCAAAGAAGCCTCAGAATGCGCTCACAGTGCTTGAGAAGGGCAAGGACAGCACCACATATATCTGCACTGAACCGGCGCCCTGGCTGCATCCCGAGATTGGTCAGGAATGGATTGCAAAGTATTTCCAGAAGTTTGCCGACCACATGGATGCTGCCGGCCTCAAGGGAATGAACTATTTCTTCCAGGACGAGCTGCAGTACCACCTCAATCTGCGCTCATGGTCGGAGGACATGCCGAAGGAATTCAAGGCCCGCAAGGGATACGATATCGTTCCTCTTCTTCCCGCCCTGTTCCTGGAGGATGCAGACAAGGTTGACGCCCAGGCCGCAAAGGTCCGCCTCGACTATGCCGAGGTCCTTACGCAGTTCTCCGAGGAACGCTTCTTCAAGCCCATCTACGACTGGAATGCATCCAAGGGACTCATCTACGGCTGCGACAACGAAGGCCGAGGCCTGCGTCCACTCCAGTATCTTGACTATTTCCGCGCAACAAGCTGGTTTACAGCGCCTGGCAACGATGCCCCTTCGCGCGGCAGCAGCTTCCGCCAGACCAAGGTCTCAAGCAGCATAGCCCATCTCTACGGCCGCCCGCGCACATGGCTCGAGGCTTTCCACAGCATAGGCTGGGATGCCAACGGCGCCCTGCTCAAGAGCCAGCTCGACCACCATATCATCGCAGGTGGAAACCTGCTCTGCATGCACGGCCTCTACTACAGCACGCACGGTGGATGGTGGGAGTGGGCCCCTCCCTGCTTCCATTTCAGGATGCCTTACTGGGACCATATGAAACTGTGGCTGAAGTATGCCGAGAGAATGTGCTTCCTGCTCAGCCAGGGCACGCATGTCTGCGACATAGCCATCCTCTACCCGACCGAGACCATGCAGGCCATACCGGGTACCGACCAGTGGAGCACATTCGGCGTTTCCGAGGTGCTCAGCAAGAACGGTCTGGACTACGATTTCATTGATTATCAGTCTATCTGGAAATCTGCTATAAATGGCGCCAGCCTTGATGTGGCCGGCGAGAGCTATAAGGTTCTCGTGCTTGCCGACACCCGCGCACTGCACGCTGAGACCCTCGGGAAGATTCTCGCATTCAAGCGTGCGGGCGGTATCGTCATCACCGTCGGCAGCGTCATGCCTGAACTTCACGACGCCGGTGTGATCGAGCTGGGAACGGCTGCCGAGGTGCCTTCGAAGGTCCGCAGCCTGACCAGGAACGACTTCTTCTGCGAGGCAGGTGAAGGCAAGGTCCTTCACCGCAGGATAGGCGAGCGTGACGTCTACATGGTCATGGATGTCGAGAAAGGCTCGAAGATGTATTTCCGCGCACGTGGCCTAGCCGAGGTCTGGGATGCGATGGACGGCAGCTGCAGGCCTCTTCCCGTGATAGAGACCGGTACCGATGGCAGCTGGGTCCGCTATGACGGCGAGACCGGCGGCTCGATGCTCGTGGTATTCAGCCCGGGTGAGCCCGTGATGGGTGACATCTACCTTGACGTGAAGCCCGTGGCGGACCAACCCGTGAATGGCAGCTGGAACGTGACCCTCGTGCCCACCATGAACAACAGGTGGGGCGACTTCCGCCTCCCCGCATCAGACGAGATGATAGGCGCTGAAGCCCGCGAAATCCGCTATTTCACTGATATCGACAGCGTCAACTGGAAGAACATTCCCTGCGACATATACGGTTATGGCCCCCACATGCTGGCCTGCACCGTCGATGCCACTGAAGACATCGACAAGGTCATCGCCGACGGCACCGGTGACTGGAAGCCCTACAGCTGGTCATGGCAGTATGGCGTGTTCGACAGCCCGGGAAGCCAGGGATACCATGGCCTCAAGGGCAAGGTCGATCCGAGGTTCCTCATACTTGATCAGGGCGGCCACCAGCTCTTCCGTACGAACGTGTATGTTCCGAAGAACGGAAAGTATCAGGTATTCGTCGAAGGCGTCGAGCCGAGCAGGTTGCTCTTCGACGGCAACGCCGTCAAGGCCGGCGAACTCAGGCTCAAGGCCGGCTGGCACAGCCTGCTGATAGCATACGCCAACACTGCAAGGAAGGATTATGACCTGTCCAGACTGCGTGGCGACACCATCGACGACCGAGACAGGAGCATGGTGATGTTCTATCCCGCCGGTGTGCCCGAACCTGCTGACAGGGGCCTGTACGACGAGATTGTGGCATCGCGCTGGTATGGTACGGAGTTCCTGACCTACGACGTCGACGCACGCCCCACGCATACCTTCATGCAGTTCGAGACCGCACCCGGCACCTGCGGGATGAACTTCAAGGTGAACGGCAAGGTCGAGTCTGTCAAGGTCGACGGCAAGGAGGCAGCATTCACTGCTGCGGACGGTTCCGTGAACGTCAGGATTGCCGATGTGAACCCCGGCGTCAGCACGGTCACCGTGGCCTGCGTCACCGATGAGGGCTTCCCCGGCGGAGCATTCTTCGAGACCCCTGTTAAGATGGAGTGCTCTGGCGGAAGGATGCCGGAAGGCGACTGGACTGAATTCGGTGCTCTCGGCTACTATTCGGGCGGCATCAGATATGAGAAGGACATCGAAGTGGGTGAGGCCGGGTCAGTGGTCCTCGACCTCGGCGAGGTGGATGCCACCTGCGAACTGACTGTCAACGGCCAGTTTGTCAAGGCGCTCATCTCAAAGCCATACAGCGCTGACATCACCGAGTTCGTCAAGCCCGGCAGGAACCATGTGGAGGTGCTGGTATACAGCACATTGGCCAATCACTACCGCACCATACCCACTCCGTACAGAGGCAAGGCACATGCCGGTCTGATCGGCCCCGTCCGTGTGCTCTATTATTAGTTGGTATATGATTTGTGCAGCATTTGCATGTTAGATGCATCTTAGTATAGTATGAAAAAGATTTTTATTGCAGCTTTGGCATTGATGACGCTCTGCGTCTCATCTTGTAACAGAACCGATCCTCAGGATCCGGTCTACATGGCAGCTGCTCTGGTGACCATGCGTCCCCAAGCAGATGGCAGCTTCTACATGAAAGCAACCGAGGAAACAGCTCTTGTAGCCATAAATGATGACCTCAAGAAGTATCCTTTCGAGGACGGCAAGGAGCATCGTGCTCTCGTTCAGTTTACCTACGACCCCGAGGATCCCGGCACTTCAGTGGTACCCGGATACAAGACCACACAGGAAGTCGAAGTGTTCACCCTCGATACCATCTTGACAAAGAAGCCTCTGGTCTATGAGGAGGAGAAGGATGAAAGCTACGGAAAGTCCATGATCGGGCTCTACATCACCGACGAAGTGTTCCCCACTACAGTCGTTGAGGATGGATACCTTACTGCGCGTATGGCGCTCCCTATGGGTTTATCAGGTGTCACACACACTGTGGACCTCCTTACCGGAGTCGATCCTGACGATCCCTACACAGTCGAGCTGAGGCACAACATGCATGGTGACGACTACTATGACAACGCCGAGGCCCTTTACTGCTTCCCTCTCAAGGACCTTCCCGACACTGAAGGAAAGACCGTCAAGCTCACCATCAAATGGTTGAGCCTTGTGACAGGCAAGACAGAGACTGCACAGTTTGACTATTGCACCAGGACTGACTGGTAATTGATTGAAGATTTTGTTCAGGCCGGCGTTGCAGCCGGCCTTTTTTTGTATCTTTGTGCCGCTATCGGTGACTTCGCGCGGTGTCGACCGCGCCTGTCTCAAAAGGGAACCGGGTGAGAATCCCGGACTGTGCCCGCAGCGGTATGTCCCATTGTTGGCTTGAGAATTCTCTGCCACTGTCTTCACGACGGGAAGGCTCTCAAGCCGGGACGAGTCCGAAGACCTGCCATAGCAAAGTGCCACGGAGGAGCCCGGGAGCAGGCTCTGAAAGTGAGATAGTATGCATCTGGCAGCAATAATGATTGCGGTGTCTCTGGCTTTACCTCAGACCCCTGACACGCTTTCTGCGGCGGTGGCCGTGGAAAGCCTTGGCTCTGCCCATGAGGCAAGCGTACCCGTGCAGTCTGTGACATCGTTGCAGATGGCCCGTACGGGCGCCGTGTCGCTGCAGGATGCCCTGCGCTCCTTCAGCGGCGTGAACATACGCGACTATGGCGGAGAGGGCGGGCTCAAGACCGTGGATGTCAGGAGCTTCGGAGCCCAGCATACCGCCGTCTGCTATGACGGCATGGTAATCTCCAACGCCCAGAACGGCACGGTCGACATCGGCCGTTTCGGCCTGGAGGACATAGAGTCCGTGAAACTGGAAACCGGAGGCTCCGACGACATCTTCCGTCCGGCAAGGCTGGCTGCTTCAATGGGCGTGCTCAGCGTCAGCAACGCAAGGCCGCAGTTCGATTCCTGCGGCACCGTGGCTTCCGTGAGGATGCGCGTGAGCTCGCTCGGGACCATCAGCCCCGCTGTGAGCGTCAGGCAGCGCATCGGCAGCGCATGGGCCATGACTGCCAGGGCGGAATACCTCAGCACTCCGGGAGACTACCCGTTCCTGCTTCGCAACGGCGAACTGGTCACGAAAGAGAAGAGGCTGAATTCCGACGTGCAGACCTTCAGCGGTGAGGCCAATCTGTTCGGCGACCTTGGCAGTGCCGGCGACCTTTCGGTCAAGATGTCGTGGCTTGCAGGGGAAAGGGGCCTGCCCGGCTCCGTCGTTCTCTATACGCAGAACCCCACCGAGAGGCTCTGGGACAGGGACTTGCGCCTGTCTGCGCTGTATGTCGGACGCGCCGGTAAGGCCCTGCGCTATCGTGCGCAGCTTGGCTGGGACTGCAGCAGCAACCGCTATCTAGACAGCAATCCGTCACTCCCTGCGCCCGAGGACGACAGGTACCGGCAGCAGGAGTTCGCGTCGTCGTTCTCGGCTCTCTGGGCCGCTTCTGACGTGCTCAGCTTCTCCGCCTCGGAGGACCTTGCCGTGAACACTCTGTGGACGAGTCTTGCCGACTGCCCGTTCCCTGTAAGGGAGAGCTCCTATACTGCCATTTCAGGAAAGTACAGCGGTAGCAGGCTCACTGCCGTTGCGACTCTGCTTGCAACCGTCATGGCCGAGCAGCTCCGCCAGGGAGAAAACCCTCCTCTTCGGAGCAGACTGTCGCCTTCGATATCAGCATCTTACAGGCTCCTGGAGGACCATGCGCTGCTGCTTCGCGCATCGTACCGTGAGGGCTTTCGCATGCCCACCTTCAACGACCTGTATTATTCCAGGGTGGGGAACAGGGAACTAGAACCGGAGAAGTCGAGGCAGATCAACCTTGGCCTTAGCTGGGAGGAGCACTGGCGAAAGGGCAACAGCGCCTCGCTGTCGGTTGACGGATACGCGGGGAAAGTGCGCGACAAGATCGTGGCCATTCCCACTATGTTCATCTGGAGAATGCGAAATGTGGGCGTGGTGTCGCTGAGCGGAGTCGAGATCACGGCTTCCGGCACGCTCGCTGCGTCCTCCTGGCTGCGGCTGCGTGCCACGGCCTCCTATTCGCTGCAGAACGCTCTCAATGTCACATCGCCCGATGCCAAGAACTACCGCCACCAGATAGCATACGTGCCGCGCAATTCCGGCAACGGGAGCCTCACTCTGGTGACACCCTGGCTGAATGTCGGATATGTGGTGACGGCTGTGGGCAGGAGGTGGTCGCTTGACCAGAACCTGCCGGCATACGCGATCGACCCATACACTGACCATAGCATCAGCCTGAACCGCGACTTAAAGCTTGGCACGAAGGGTCGCCTGCTGCATGTTAGCGCCGATGCACTGAACCTTGGCGGAAAGAATTATGAAATCATAAAGTACTATCCTATGCCCGGACGGCAGTTCAGGCTGACAATACGCTTTACAATATGAAAATCAAGAATTTACTGATTATCGGCATGGCCGCGCTGCTTGTTGCCGGATGCCACGGGACCGAGCCGGAGAATCCTGGGCCCGACCCTCTTGCGCCTATTCTGCTGCTGAACAATGGCAACTGGAACAGCAACGATGCCTGCATGACCATCTTTGACATGGGCTCAGGATCCGTTTCGTCAGATGTCTTCTCCCGGGCCAATGGCCGGAAACTGGGCGACCTTGCTCAGGACATCGCCAGATGCGGCGAAGACTATGTCGTCTCAATGAACGGCTCCCAGTTGGTATATTTGCTGGGCAGTGACTACAAGGTCAAGCGTGAGATAAAGGCCGAGCATGAGGGCGTGCGGCTCTCCCCAAGATGCCTGGCGGTGCAGGAGGGCAGGATATATGTCAGCTATTATGAGGGCTACCTCGGAGAGATAGACCCTCTGCATGACTATGCACTGCGTCTGACTCCTGTGGGCCCCAATCCCGACGGTATCGCCTGCGTCGGAGGCCGCATCTATGTGGCGAATTCGGGTGGATATCTCAGCCCTGATTACGGGAACACCGTGTCGGTGGTGGACCTGGAGATCTTCTCGGAAGTGGCCGTCGTGACCGTGAACAACAACCCCGTGAGCGTCGTGGCATCGGAATCTGGTGCGGCCGTATATGTCTGCAGCTGGGGCAATTACGCCGACAGGCCGTCCGCCCTGCAGCGCCTGGATACCGGCAGCCTGGAGGTTACGGACCTCAGCTATGACAATGTGCGCGGGATCGCCGCCGGCAGGGGAGACGTGCTCTATGTCGTGACCGGCAGCTACGATGAGAACTGGAGCATCACAGGCATCATCAATTCTTATGACATGAAGACCGACAGACCGCAGGGAAGGCTGACCGACATGCCCATACCATCGTACTATTCCATATCTGCCGATGAGTCCGGGCTTGTCTTCGCGGGAAGTTCCGACTATACCACCGAGGGAGACATGTACATCTTCAGCGAAGAAGGCGAGCTTCTGGCCAGGACCGGCAGCGGGGGACTGAACCCCATACGGGGTATGCTCGTGCAATAACAACAAGAGGGTGACTAAAAAGTCCTAGAGACTTGAGGTCATCCTCTTTTTTATACATCCAATTGCCTCCGAGCGTCGGCTGCTCTCCTCCGGAGACCTTCCGCTTCGCTCCATCCCTCCCACTGCGCTACGCTTGTGGGCCCCTCCCTCTAACGTGCCCGAGGGTGGGCGCGGGTCCCGGAGGAGACAGCCGACCGCATCTTCGGCAAATGCAAAATAAAATAGCTATTCTTTTGACAGTCAAAGGAATAGCTATTGCTTTTGTGATATACTTTTCGTATATTAGAGTTGCGAAATCAAATAAACATAAAGTGTATCAAGCAATGGCAAAGGTAGTCTTTAAATCTTACAATCCCAACGATAATCTGCTTCTTCCTCCCTGTCTCGGCGATTATCTCCCCCTGAATCATCCCGCAAGGGTCGTCAGTGCGATAATTGACCGTCTAGACATCAGCGAGATCGAAGCCGGCTATGCTGGCGGCGGCACCAGCAGCTACAATCCCAGGATGCTTCTCAAGATCATCGTGTACGCATACCTGAACAATGTGTACTCGGGCCGCCAGATGGAGAAGCTTCTGGTCGAGAACATAGCCTACATGTGGCTCAGCGGCATGCAGACACCGGACTTCAGGACCATCAACATCTTCCGCAGCAGGCGTCTGGCCGGCAGGTTCGACGACATCTTCACCCAGATAGTGCTCCTGCTTCACGAAGAGGGTCTGGTGTCGCTGAAGGTCCAGTACATTGACGGCACCAAGTTAGAATCTGTCGCCAACAAGTACACCTTCGTCTGGAAGGGCAGCACGGAGAAGAACAAGGCCAAGCTTGAAGCCAATGTCAGGTCGGTTCTGGAAACGGCCGAGAACGCTCTTGCCATGGAGAATGCCGAGGAGCAGCAGGAACTCTCATCGGAAGAGATGGCGAGGAGAGCTGACCGCATACTCAAGAAGATGGACGAGGACGGCATCAGCGACAAGAAGCTAAGGAAGACGGTCGAGAAGGTGAAGTCGGAGAGTGCGCCCAAGATGAAGGAATACGAGGACAAGCTTGACACACTCGGACCCAGGAACAGCTACAGCAAGACGGATCCGGACGCCACGTTCATGCGCATGAAGGAGGATGCGATGAACAACGGGCAGACAAAGCCGGGCTACAACATACAGATAGCCACTGAGAACCAGTTCATCACTAACTACGGAATATACTGGAGACCTACGGACCAGGGCACGCTGATACCGTTCCTGACAACCTTCAGTGACCGTTATGGAATGCAGAGTGATGAAGTGTGCGCGGACTCCGGTTACGGCAGCGAGCAGAACTATGCACACATGTTCGGGCTGGGCATCGTCCCGTATGTGAAGTACAACATGTTCCACGCGGAAGAGCACCGCAAGTACAGGGACAATCCCTTCCTCACCCAGAACATGCACTACAATGCGGACGGGGACTACTATGTGTGCCCTATGGGCCAGCATCTGGAGCATGTCGGCGACGTGAAGTCGACATCGGAACTTGGATATGAGTCAACTGTTAGCAAATACAGGGCGCAAAACTGCTCCGGATGCCCATTGAGGGGTATGTGCTACAAGGGAATGTCAGACTGCAGGACAATCGAGGTGAACCATCAGGCAAACGCGTACAGGGCAGAAGCCAAAAGCCTTCTCACAAGTGAACGGGGTCTCCAGCACAGGAGCAACCGGCCGATAGAGCCCGAGGCCGTCTTCGGTGACATCAAACAGAATCATGGCTTCAAGCGCTTCAGGCTGAAGTCCAATGCCAAGGTCAATGTCGAGTTCGGCCTCGTGGCTCTGGCACATAATCTCAGGAAATACATTGCTCTAGAGCGGATGCGCAGCAATGCGGTCAGCAGCTGCCTCTGAGAGGCGTGTCCACCCCCGGACACGGGCAGGGGGAAGGGTCCGCCGGAGACAAGTTCCGCGTTAGCGGGACGCAGGAAACGGTGGAAGGGGCCGGAGCGAACGAAGTGAGCGGAGTCCTCGAAGAGGCAGGCTGCTGCCGCTGCGGAGCTTCGCTCATAAAAAGAAGAGGCCGACCCTTTTTTAGTCGACCTCTTGTAAATCTATAGGATTGGGCAATTACTGCTCGTCCTGAAGGCGAAGATGCTGTACATAGATAGCCTTAGCCCTGGCAACTCGACGGATCTCGCAAGGCTTCTGGAAGTTCTTGCGTGCGCGGAGCTCGCGTACGGCACCGGTCTTTTCGAACTTGCGCTTGAATTTCTTAAGAGCGCGCTCAATGTTCTCACCTTCTTTTACTGGTACGATAATCATGCTTTAAATCACCCCCTTTTTCTATTTGCGGCTGCAAAGGTAGTAATTTATTTCAACAATGCAACAAATTCTTCAACTCCTTCTGTAGCAACTTTTCTGATATGCCTGATGCGGCTGTCGAACAGCGGCACTTCCGCAGGGTCGACTATGTATATGGGCGCATCCGGCCTGGCGTACCTGTATAGGCTGGCGGCGGGGTAGACCTGCAGCGACGTGCCCACAATCAGCACAATGTCAGCCTTTTCCACCAGTCCGATGGCATACTCCATCTTGGGCACTGCCTCGCCGAAGAACACGATGTGGGGCCTGAGCTGCGACCCGTTCACGCCCTTGTCGCCAAGGTTTACCTCGTCGTAGCCTACGTCGAACACGTACTTCTCGGAAAAGCCGTCCTCCTCTGTATACGTGTTCTGCGGGCGCACCTTGGTGGCCTCTCCGTGCAGGTGAACCACATGGGTTGACCCGGCCTTCTCGTGCAGGTTGTCCACATTCTGGGTGATGACGTCCACGATGTAGTCCTTCTCGAGCTCGGCTATCATGCAGTGCGCGGCATTGGGCCTTGTGACGGCAAGCTTCGCCCTCTGCATGTTGTAGAAGTCGAGAACCTTCTTCGGGTTCCTGTACCATCCCTGTATGCTGGCGACCTCCATGGGGTCGTAGCTGTCCCAGAGCCCGCCGTTGTCGCGGTAGGTCCCGAGCCCGGATTCGGCGCTCACTCCGGCGCCGGTCAGAACTGCTATCCTTTTTTTCATTCGCCCTTGATTTCAAAGAAGAACTTGCGTACCCAGTGCTCGAACAGAGGGTCGAGTATGTGCGGCTCGTCCTTCTCGTCGAACGTGACTATCTCCTTCTTGCACAGCGCGTCCTTGAGACGGCGCACGTTCGCTGAGGAGTTCAGGTTGTACCTTTGGATGACCTCGCTGCTGCTGAACTTGGTGTAGCCGTCGAGTATGGCCCGCAGAAGGCACACCTGATAAGTGGTGAGGTCGTTCATTGTGGCCTGGAACCTAGGCTCATGTATCGAGATGAGGGTGTCCAGAGCCTCGACGAGCACGGGCTCCATCATGTAGCCCTTGCTCAGGGAGTCGCAGATGCTTGCGAAGTGCTGGATGTACCAGATGTTGCCCTTGAAGACCTTGCAGACTCCAAGCATGAGGTCGCGGTCGAGGACCTTTCCGCTGCCGAGGAAGCCGCGGACAGTATGGTCGATGATGTCCTTGGTGTCGATGGGGCTGAGGGCCAGGTGCTCCACCTTACGGTAGAAGAGCTTGCGCACCTCGAAGATGTCCTTCATGGCGTTCACCTTCGAGCCCATGAATATGTATGAGCAGTATTTCCTGTCCTCGAGGGAGATCTTGTCGAGTATGCCGTGCATTATCGCGCATACCTTGTCGCCGTCCTCGGTGAGCATTATGTTCTGGAATTCCTCGATGACTACCACAGCCTTCTGGCCGGTGACGGTGGCCATGCGGTAGGGGAGCATGAGTATGGCGCGGATGTCGGCGTCGTCGATGTCCCAGGTGAGCGAGAGTATCTGCTCCTTGGCAGCGTAGACCTCGGGGTCGAACACGAAATGGGTGCCGTCAAGGAAGCTGGCCACGGCGTTGGGGTAGGACTCCGGCGAGCGGCTGAGGTTCTTTATGACCTCAGATCCCAGACGCATCATCACGTCAGCTATGGTCCTGATGTTCAGGAGGGATATCTGTATGGGAACGAACTTCTTCGAGGCCACCCTCATGTTGAAGAAGGTCTGCTGCACGAGGGATCTCTTGCCTGACTTCGGCGGCTCGTAGATGCTTATGCACTCGCCCTGGTCCAGGAAGTTGGCGAGGATGGTGGCGTCCTGGCGGCGTCCGATATTGTATTTTCCGGTTACCGGTTTGTTGTACACGAATGAGCTTTCCATCTCAGTAACAATTTTGTTTTCTGCAAAATTAGTAAATAATTTGTTTGGTAAAAGAATTTTGACTATTTTTGCCAGCCAATTTTTAGATGACCGCTAAGCCAGACAAAGAGCTGCCTCGAGGGCAGACGCTTACGGCCGAAACTTTTTAACGAAGTTTTATTTATGTACGCAATCGTAGACATTGCAGGCCAGCAGTTTAAAGTAGAGGCTGGAAATGAAATCTTTGTGCAGAGGCTTGCCGACGCCAAAGGTGCTGATGTGGAGTTCTCAAAGGTACTTCTCGTTGCAGATGATGCAAACGTGAAGGTCGGTACTCCCTATGTAGAGGGTGCAGTAGTGAAGGCTACCGTCCTCGCTGATGATGTAAAGGCAGACAAGGTTATCGTTTTCAAGAAGATCCGTCGCAAGGGCTTCCAGAAACTCAACGGTCACCGTCAGCAGCTCACCAAGATCAAAATCAACGAAATCGCTTAAAATCAGAAGACTATGGCACACAAGAAAGGTCAATCAAGTTCAAAGAACGGTCGTGAGTCACAAAGCAAGCGCTTGGGTCTGAAGAAGTTCGGTGGCGAGGTCGTTAAGGCCGGTAATATTATCGTCCGTCAGAGGGGTACCGTACACAATCCCGACAAGAACGTCGGCATGGGTAAGGACCACACTCTCTATGCTCTCTGCGATGGAACTGTTAAGTTCACCAGGAAGCGTGAGGACAAATCTTACGTATCGGTAATCCCTTTTGAGAACTAATCTCGAAGGAAATGAATAACAGGGCTTACACTTCGAGATGAGTGTAGGCCCTTTTTTCTTGTAACAGAAACACACACACGATATGCTTACTCTCAAAATGCTCCGCGATGACCCTCAGATGGTCATAAGCAAATTGAAAATCAAGAATTTCGACGCTCAGCCCATAGTCGAGAAGGTTCTCGAGCTCGACAAGCAGCGCCGTGACCTCCAGACCCAGAGCGACGCTCTGCTCGCTGAGCAGAAGCAGAAGTCCGCTCAGATCGGCTCTTTCATGAAGCAGGGTCTCAAGGCAGAGGCCGAGGCGGCAAAGGCCGAGGTCGCAGCCCTCAAGGCAAAGTCTTCCGAGCTTCTCGCCAGGATGGACGAGGCTGCGACTGAGATGGAGAACAGTCTCGTGCTCCTTCCCAACATCCCCTGCGATCTCGTGAAGCCCGGAAAGGGCGCCGAGGACAATGAGGTTGTCAAGATGGGCGGCCCCGAGGTTCAGCTCCCCGAAGGCGCTCTTCCTCACTGGGAACTCGCAAAGAAATACGACATCATCGACTTCGACCTCGGTGTCAAGATCACCGGAGCCGGATTCCCCGTATACAAGGGCAAGGGCGCAAAGCTTCAGCGCGCTCTCATCAACTTCTTCCTTGACTGCAACACCAAGGACGGCTATACCGAGGTGGAGCCCCCTGTAATGGTCAACAAGGACTCAGGTTTCGGTACAGGCCAGCTTCCCGACAAGGAGGGCCAGATGTACCACGCCCAGATAGACGACTTCTACATGGTTCCTACTGCAGAGGTCCCTGTCACCAACATCTTCCGTGACGTCATCCTCGACCAGAACCAGATACCCCAGCGTCTCACCGCATACACTCCCTGCTTCCGCCGCGAGGCCGGCTCATACGGCAAGGACGTCCGCGGTCTGAACCGTCTGCATCAGTTCGACAAGGTCGAGATCGTACGCGTCGAGAAGCCCGAGAACAGCTATGCAGCACTTGACGACATGGTCGCTCACGTCGAGGACATCGTCAACAAGCTTGGTCTGAAGTACAGGATACTCCGTCTCTGCGGTGGCGACATGTCCTTCACCTCAGCAATCACCTACGACTTCGAACTCTGGAGCGCAGCCCAGGGACGTTGGCTCGAGATCTCTTCAGTCTCCAACTTCGAGACCTACCAGAGCAACCGTCTGCACTGCCGCTACCGCGACGAGAACGGCAAGACTCAGCTCGCTCACACCCTGAACGGCTCTTCACTTGCACTTCCTCGCGTCGTGGCAGCTCTCCTCGAAGACAACCAGACACCCGACGGCATCATCATCCCTGAGGTGCTCCGTCCTTATACAGGATTCGACAAGATTGACTAAGGAATCCCGTACCATACTCGGAATCGACCCCGGAACCAACCTGCTTGGTTTCGGGATTGTCCGTGTTGGTGCCGATGGCAAGCCCCATTTCGTCGACATGGGAGTGCTTGACCTTCGTAAGATGAACGATATCTATGGAAAACTCGAGGTCATATTCGAGAAGGTGGGCGCGCTGTGCGACCTGCATCATCCCGATGACCTCGCAATCGAAAGTCCGTTCTACGGCAAGAATGCCCAGGTGATCCTGAAACTGGGCAGGGCGCAGGGCGCGGCCATGGTCGCCGCCCTAAGCAGGAACATCCCCGTGTACGAATACGCTCCGCGCAAGGCAAAAATGGCCATCTGCGGCAATGGAGCGGCATCCAAGGAGCAAGTTGCACTGATGGTCGAGAAGACCCTTGGCATAAATATTGCTGCAAAATTCCTCGACGCTACTGATGCGCTGGCCCTTGCGATGTGCCATTATTATCAGCTTACCAGCCCGCTGTCAAGCACGCAGGCTGCAACATCGTGGGAAAAGTTCATTCAGGCGAACCCTGACAGAATAAAATAATTGTTGTTGGAATAATGAAGTTACAGAAAATTGCGCTTTCAGTCCTGGCACTTACCGTGTGCGCGGGCGCATACGCGCAGAACAAGGTCACAGCCGTGCTTTTGGATGAATCCAATGGCGAGGCTATCGGTTACGCAACCGTTTCTCTTACAAAGAAAGGACAGGACAAGCCTGCCAAGTATGTGCTCAGCAACGGCGATGGCGAAGCAACCATCGAGTCAGTCCGCAATGGCGAGTACACCTTCAAGGCAGAACAGCTCGGCTATCTCAACTATACTAAGGAAATCAAGGTCGAGGGCAAGTCGATAGATCTCGGAGAGATCAAGATGAAGGTCGACGCCGAACAGCTTGATGCTGCGTCAGTATCCGCTGTGGGCAACCCTATCATAATCAAGAAGGACACCATCGAGTACAACGCCTCTTCATTCAAGACCACCGAGAACGACGTTCTCGAGGACCTTCTGAAGAAGCTCCCCGGCATCGAAGTCTCTGAGGATGGCTCCATTACCATGAACGGCGAGACCATCACCAAGGTCTACATCGACGGCAAGACCTTCTTCATGGACGACCCTCAGCTCGCATCCAAGAACATCCCTGCAAAGATCGTCAACAAGCTGAAGGTCATTCAGAAGAAGTCAGAGCAGGCAGAGTTCACAGGTATCGACGACGGTGAGGAGGAGACTGTGATCGACCTTTCCGTAAAGCCCGGCATGATGAAGGGCATGTTCGGAAACATCATGGCAGGAGCCGGTCACGACATACCTTCCACAAGTGTAGAAGGCGACACCCGTTTCCAGACAGCCGGCTTCGTGGGCAAGTTCACCGACAAGACCCAGCTCAGCATCATCATCAACGGCAACAACACCAACAACCGCGGATTCAATGACCTTGCAGGCAACATGATGGGCGGCATGATGGGTGGCGGTGGCATGATGGGCCGTGGCCAGGGCGGCTGGGGTGGTGGTAACGGCATCACCACTTCATACATGGGCGGTGTGAACGGCGGCTGGGACCTCTTCGACGACAAGATGGAGCTCACTGCCAACTACCTCTACAACCATTCGAATTCCGACGTCGAGGAACAGAGCCTGAAGAACACTCACCTCGATGACCACGACCTCAACTACTATTCAAACGGAATAAGCAACAGGGCTACCGGAGGTCACCGTTTCGGCGTCCGTCTGGAGCATGAGTTCTCAAAGAACACATCCATCATCTTCGAGCCTCAGGTCAACTTCGGCTCCGGCAACTATACTCAGATCAGCAAGGATTCCACATATTACGACAACTTCTCCGATCCCGAGTACAAGATCAACAGTGCGTTTACCAACAACACCGGTTCCAACAAGAACCTGTCTACCAGTGGATTCATGATGTTCAGGCAGAGGCTTGGCATGCCTGGAAGAACACTCACTGCCATGGCTCGCTACAGCCTGTCAAACAATGAGATGGATGGCCTTAACAACAATGGCACATACACCTTCGCGCAGGATGGTACCGAACTTCCTCCCGTTGTGGTGAACCAGTCGTTCAACAACAGGCAGAACAGTTATTCTGCAATGGGCCGTGTGACATACACCGAGCCTCTTGGAAACAACTTCTATGTCGAGGGCAACTATTCCTACAACTGGAACAAGTCCACTTCCGACAAGACCACCATCGATCTTGAGACAGGCGAGATAGCCCTTGACTATACCAACCACATCATCAACGACAACCGTCGTCAGGAGATGGGTGCGAACTTCATGTATCAGTCCGAGGGACTCCGTGCGCAGCTTGGCTTTGCCGCAATGCCCAACAGGACCTACAACAGCACCACAAAGGGCGCCGTAAGCAAGGAATACGATGACTTCCAGTGGAACTTCGCGCCCCGAGCCATGGTATGGTGGGAGATGAACGACAACGCCAACATGCGTTTCTTCTACAACGGCCGCAGCAGCCAGCCCAGCACCTCTCAGCTGATGCCCGTGCCTGACAACACCAACCCCCTGAGCCTCTCTTTCGGTAACCCTACCCTGAAGCCCTACTTCAGCCACAACGTGAACGGTGACTTCCGCTACAACAACAGGCAGAAGTTCTCTTCAGTCAACGTCCGTTTCAACGGCTCCGTGACCCAGGATCCCATCGTGAGCGCATTGTGGTACAATGGCGTGGGCGGACAGTACACCCTCCCTGTGAACGGTCACAATTCCGCCAACTTCGGAGGCAACATGTTCATGAACCTTCCTATCGCCAAGTCCAACTTCTCGGTAAACAACATGCTCCGCGTGAACTGGAGCAAGTCTTCATCATACGTAGGAAAGAACGTTCCCATGGATATCTACGAGGATCCTTCCAAGGGCTTCTACGACTTCATGGAGGCCTTCATAGCCGACGACTACCTCGGCAAGTACTTCACCGAGAACCTCACCAGGAACATCAGCTTCATGGAGCGCCTGCGTCTCATCTACAGGAGCGACAATCTCGAGCTCTCTGCAAGCGGACGCACCAGGATGAACAAGTCTTGGTACACCATCACCGACAACAACCAGAACACCACCACCTGGAACAACCAGATTTCAGCATCCATCAACTGGACCTGGGACCAGCCCGGCATGGAGTTCAAGAGCGACTTCGACTACAACTGGTACAATGGCTATGAAACCGAGCAGCCCAGCCAGTACGTCCTCAATGCTGAGATATCCAAGATGCTCTTCCAGAAGAAGGTGACGATGACCCTCAAGGCGTACGACATCCTCGGCCAGTCAAAGAACCTCACGGTATCTGACGTCAACAACTATCACACCGAGTCCATCAACAACACCCTCGGGCGCTACATCATCCTCTCCCTCACATACCGCTTCGGTACATTCGACAGGAGCAGGATGGGACATGGCGGTCCCGGCGGTCCCGGCGGACACGGCCCTATGCCCGGCGGCGGCCGTCCCCCTATGATGCGATAGCTCTGAAAGCATGCGATATCCAATAAAAAAGATGGCGTTTCCAATGCCATCTTTTTTATGTATATTTGCAAGTTATGGTAATTGAACTGTTAAAGGCAATGACGGTAGGAATCTGCGCTGCGGTTCCTGTGGGCCCGGTGCTCATCCTTGTGCTTCAGAAGACCTTGATGCGAGGCCGCTGGGCGGGAACCGTGGCCGGCATAGGATCGGCTCTGGTTGACACTCTCTATGCTGCCGTCGGCCTGTATGCGCTGACCATGCTCGGTGACTTCATCGCCAGGGAGACTCCTTACATACTTCTGTTCGGAGGCATCCTGGTCTGCCTGCTCGGCGTGATGATATTCCTCAAGGATGCGTCTGCGGGTCTGGATTCAGTCGAGAGCCACTACACCATGGCCGGCTATGCCGTGCAGACTGCCGGATGTGCGCTTTCCAACCCTGCCGCAGTGGCCGTGATGATGGCCATACTGTCAGTGTTCAAGCTGGATGCACAGAGCCTGACCGTCCCTGTATGGGCCGTGCTCGTATTCGTGTTCCTGGGCGAGATGCTGTACTGGTTCTGCCTCAGCGAGGCTGTGGGCAAGTTCATGAGGGTACGCCCCCGTACGCTCAAGATATTCAGCAAGATATGTGGTGCCGCCATAGCCGCGTTCGGCATCGTTTTGATAGTTAAAGGTATTATTTCACTGATATGAAGAAGAAGCTCAAAGAATATTGGATCCCTTTCAATCTGGGACTGGCCGTATGTCTTGTGCTTGCATTGGTCATAGGGACGAACGCCCTGCTCAGGTGCGTGACTCAGCATGGCAAGGAACTCATCGTTCCTGACTTTACTAACATGACCTACGAGGAGGCGAAGCAGGAGGCTGCGAATGCAGGTGTCAGGGTGGTCGTGAGCGACTCTGTGTACGTTCGTCAGATGCGCAAGGGGGCGGTATATAACCAGACTCCCAAGGCAGGCGCCAGCGTGAAGCACGGCAGGAGGATACTCCTCACCACCAACACCCGTCAGCCCAAGAAGATAGCCATGCCTTCCCTCATCGGCCTCTCCATGTATATGGCAAAGGCTGAGCTTGCCACAAAGGGACTCAATCTCGGCAGGCTCATCTATCAGGAGGACATAGCCACCAACAACGTGCTCGGCCAGAAATACAGAGGCCGCGACATCGATGCCGGTGCCATGATTCTCAGCGGCAGCACGATAGACCTTGTGGTCGGCCTGAACCCCAACGAGGCCCAGGGCTATGTGCCCAACCTTGTGGGAAAGAAGTTCGCACGTGCTATCGAGACCATTCATGACAACTCCTTCAATGTGGGCAAGGTGACGTTCGACTCGAGCGTGAAGAGCTATGCTGACACGCTCAACGCCGTGGTATTCAAGCAGAAGCCCGGTGCCGACAGGACCGCCTACACCATCGGACGCGAGATTTCGATCGAACTTTCAGTAGACCCCGACAAGATTTCCAGATGACAGACAGCCAGGACCTTGAACTGGACGACCTCCAGATAGTGGAAGACGAGGAGCAGGGAATGTTCGAGCATTTCCGGCTCGTCGTAGACCAGGGGCAGGCCCCGATAAGAATAGACAAGTACATGTCCGCCCACATGGAGGACACGTCCCGCCACAGGGTGCAGTGCGCGCTCAAGGCGGGATATGTGTATGTTGGCGACAAGCTCGTGAAGGCCAACTACATAGTGCGTCCGGGCGAAGTGATACGCTTCGTGATGCCCTATTGCCGCAGGGGAGTCGAGATCATACCTCAGGACATTCCTCTGAACATCGCCTACGAGGACGGCGACGTGCTCATAGTCAACAAGCCCGCCGGCATGGTGGTGCACCCCGGCCACGGCAACTATGACGGAACCCTGCTCAATGCGCTGGCACACTATCTCGGCATCAGCCAGCCGGCCGATTCTTCTGACGACAGGCTGGGTATCCTGGTGCACAGGATAGACAAGGACACCAGCGGCCTGCTGTGCATCGCGAAGAACGACGAGGCTCAGCTCAGGCTGGCTAAGCAGTTCTTCGACCACAGTATCGAGCGCCGCTACCAGGCCATAGTCTGGGGCAACCTCATCGATGATGAGGGCACCGTCGACATGAACATCATGCGCGACCCGAACGACCGCACCTGCTATCGCGTCACCGACGATCCCGAGAAGGGAAAGCATGCCGTGACCCACTGGAGAGTGCTGGAGCGCTTCGGCTACGTGACCTTGGTGGAGTGCAGGCTCGAGACTGGCCGCACGCATCAGATCAGGGTGCACATGGCGAGCCTCGGACACCCCATATTCGGCGATGCCAGATATGGCGGAGCCGAGATACGCAAGGGAACCATCTATGCCAAGTACAAGCAGTTCATACGCAACTGCTTCGAGATATGCCCACGTCAGGCACTGCACGCCAAGACTCTTGGCTTCGTGCATCCCGTGAGCGGTAAATGGCTGCAGTTCGACTCGACCTTGCCTGCTGACATGACCGCGCTCCTTGACAAATGGCGCAAGTACAGTTGTTTCATGCCCGAAGAAGAAAATGAGGAATAAGTTGCTGCTTTGGATTTTCGTGCTGCTGTTCGCAGTACTCATGAGCATTCCCTGGCTGGTGCCCCGCATGGGTGTTCTGGCCCTTGTAGGATTCCTTCCTCTGCTGCTCGCCGACGACATAGCCACCCAGCTGAAGATGAAGCATTTCTGGGTGTATTCCTACGTTGCCTTCGTGCTGTGGAACGCGTTCACCACATTCTGGGTATGCAACGCCACGGTGGGCGGCGGAATCTTTGCCGTCCTCGCCAATGCCCTGCAGATGTGCCTGATATGGGGCGTGTTCCGCTTTAGCAAGAAACGCCTCGGGGGAGTGCTGCCGTACCTTTTCCTGGCAGCAATGTGGATTGCCTGGGAACGCTTCTACTTCAGCGCCGACATATCATGGCCATGGCTGGTGCTTGGCAATGCCTTCGCCCGCTCGACCCGTCTTGTGCAGTGGTACAGCGTGACCGGAACCCTGGGTGGCTCGCTCTGGATATGGGCCGCCAACCTTGGCATCTACGGCATTCTGGTCGCCCTTTCCGACGGCCACGCCTTCAGGTGGAACTTCTTTGCCCGCATTACGGCATGCCTTGCCTTGATTCTGGTATTCTTCGGCCCTATCGTGGCCTCCCGGATGATGTACAACCGCTATTCTCCGGTATCGGAGGGCACGGTGGACGTGGTGATTGGCCAGCCCAACTTCGACCCTTACCACAAGTTCGAGTCGATGAGTCAGGCCGAGCAGGATTCCGTCCTCATCTGCCTGTACGACAGTGCACTTGAGAACCGTCATGACGGCAGCGTCCTGCTGCTCGCTCCAGAGACCTTCACTTCCAGCATGTTCCTCGACCGCATTCCCGAGAATGTGACCATGAAGGATTTCCAGGCTCTTCTCCAGAAGAACAGGAACGCCGAGATACTCTTCGGCGCGTCAACTTACGAATATCACGACACCCGCAGCGCTCCGCTGCTCTCTTACCCGTATGGCGACGGCTGGCTCAGAAGCTACAACAGCGCCGTGCTTGCCGATGCCGACGGCAATACGCAGGTCTACCACAAGAGCCGCCTCGTCGTAGGCACCGAGAAGACTCCCTATCCCAAGCTCTTCGTGCCGCTGGACAACTGGCTGTGCAAGGTGTTCAAGATGAGAGGGCCCCTCATTGCCAGATGCGTGGGCCAGGATGCGCCGTCTGTGCTCAGGCTGAAGGATTCCACCGCTCTTGGCTGTGCCGTGTGCTATGAGTCCGTATATCCCGAGTTCTGCACTGGATACGTCAAGGCCGGAGCCCGTGCCATGACTGTGATCACCAACGATGCCTGGTGGGGCAACACTCCCGGCTACAGGCAGCATCTAAGCTACTCGCGCCTCCGTGCCATAGAGCTCCGCCGCGACATAGCACGCTGCGGCAACACCGGAATCTCCTGCTTCATCGACCAGAGAGGCGACATAGTGCAGCAAGGCCCCTGGTGGGAGGAGTGCACGCTTCAGGGCAAGGTGAACCTGAATTCAGCCCAGACGCCCTTCGTGCGCTACGGCGATATCGTAGGCCGCGTATGCACGCTGGCCTTCCTGCTTCTTCTAGCCTTGCTGATTGTAAGGTTGTTCCTTCCTAGGTCTGCCAGTCGATAGGCGCCTTCCCCTGCGCCACGAGGGCTGCGTTAGCCTTCGAGAAGTGTCTGCATCCGAAGAAAGCTCCTCTTGCGAGGGGAGAGGGGTGTGCCGCCTGAAGGACGGTATGCCTTGATGCATCCACCAGTGGAGCCTTGGAGCGGGCGTAATTCCCCCAGAACATGAACACCACGCCGGAACATCTGTCTGATATCGTGCGGATTACGGCGTCGGTGAAGCGCTGCCAGCCTATCGCCGAGTGCGAAGTGGGCTCGCCTGCACGTACGGTAAGCACCGCGTTGAGCAGCAGTACGCCCTGTTCTGCCCAGTGCTCAAGGTTGGGGCGACCGCTCATCCTTATGCCGAGGTCGCTCTCGATCTCCTTGAATATGTTCTTGAGTGAAGGGGGAGCCGGCACTCCGTCGGGTACGCTGAACGACAGGCCCATGGCCTGGCCGTAGCCATGATACGGGTCCTGGCCCAGAATCACTACCTTGACCTTGTCGAGAGGGCAGAGGTCGAATGCGCGGAAGATCTGCGGGCCCGGGGGATACACGGTCTTTCCCGATGCCTTTTCCGCGTGCAGGAAACCGGCAAGTTCAGAGAAATACGGCTGGTCGAATTCGTTCTGGAGCGCCTGGCGCCAACTTTCTTCAATTTTGACTGTCATACTTCAAATGTACGCAAATTTATCTAAATTTGTATGTTATGAAAAGGATAGCATTGTTCCCGGGATCTTTCGATCCCTTTACAGCAGGTCATCTCAACATCCTTGGCAGGGCACTGACAATGTTCGATGAGGTGGTCGTGGCCGTGGGTGTCAATCAGGACAAGAGGGGATTCTACTCGAATGCCCAGAAGATCGACATAATACGTCAGGCAACCGCCGGCATGAGCGGCGTCAAGGTCATAGAGTACGACGGCCTCACCGTCGACATCTGCCGCCAGCTGGACATACATCATATTGTCAGAGGTGTGCGCAACATGCTCGATTTCGAGAACGAGCGTGCCATAGCCGATGCCAACAGGCGCCTCGCTCCGGATGTGGAGACCATAATCATCCCTACGGCCCAGGAGTTCGCCCACATATCGTCCAGTGCAGTGAGGGACATCCTGAGGCACCATGGCGACACATCCATGTTCGAGCCGGAGGGTGTAAAACTTCCTCCTGTGGAATGAGAAGGCTGCTTGCAATATTCGCTTTTCTTTCCGTCTGCGCCGTCTCGACGGCACAGACAGACTCGTTGTCTGCCCGCTATGCACCGCTCGACAGCCTGATGAACGAGTTCTTCGGGACCCTGAAGTTCGAGACTACCGAGACCAAGTGCCAGGAGGCCGACTTCCTTATCGGCACATGCCAGGATTCGCTCACACGGCAGCACGTCGCCCTCAATATCTTCGACCATTACCGCGATTCCAAGGTGATGGGAGACGAGAGCGTGTCCATCTATCTGTATGACAAGTGGTTCCAGCCCGGAAAAGTGGCCTTTGACGGCGACCTGACCGCTCTGGATGCCGAGGTCTTCGTCAAGTTCAACCGCTATTGCCAGCTCGATTCCACCGCTGTGCCCGTGACCCTGTACAAGCCCTGCGGCGGGAAGGTGACCATTCCGGCAAAGGGCGGCACGTCAGTCCTCTTCTTCTACGACACCCATTGCTCGAAGTGTCTTATCGAGACGGCCGTAATGCCTGAAGTGCTCAATGACGTGGACTTCCCTCTGACCTTCTATGCGGTATATACCGGCCCCGACAAGGCATCCTGGAAGCAGTACCGCAGGAAGAAGCTTAAGATATCTAACAGGAATGTGAAGGTAGTGCATCTGTGGGACCCTGAGATGGAGTCGTCGTACCAGCTGTACTACGGTGTGTTCGGTACGCCCAGGATGTATCTCGTGGATCCTGAAGGCACAATCCTTGGCCGCAGGCTCGAAGTGGAGAATCTGAAGATGCTGCTTCCTGCCGCCGGTGCAATTCAGGCAACATACGATAGGTTTTACAAATAAATTATTATATTTGTGGAAGTTATGGCTGGAAAGAAACGTAAGAAAATTGCCGGGGTCGACCCTGAGTACATGGCCAAGCAGGCCGCATCGCTAAAGAGGATTCATCGCAAATCCGTCCTGTTCAATGCCCGTGAGCTGGCAGCAATAGATGAATATTGCCGCAAGTTCAAGGTCAGCTCGCGTTCTGCCCTCATCCGCCAGTCAGTAATGGAGAGGGTGCTCACCGGACTTGAAGAAAGCCATCCCACATTGTTCTAGATAAAAAAGGCGCTCTATTCGAGCGCCTTTCCTTTTTCATCGAAGATCTCATTCTGCAGGATGCTGTACGAGCTGTCTTCCAGCATCGTAATCTTGCATCTGTACTTCCGTTTCCATTTGCGCAGGAAGGAGTTGAGCCCGCGCGTGAGGTAGGCGCCAAGAATCGGACTGACTTTCACGGTGAGGGCTTTCATACCTTTTTCTCCCGACCAGTAGGCGATCTTGCGTTCTATTTCTTCATCTATCACGGCCGTAGGTGCAATCTTGCCGGTACCATGACAAAGAGGGCACTGCTCTCTTGTGTCTATCTCCGTCACGGGACGGATTCTCTGGCGTGTGATCTGCATCAGACCGAACTTTGTAAGGGGCAGTACGTTGTGCTTTGCACGGTCCGTAGCCATCAGGTCCTGCATGTACTTATGCAGGTCGTTCCTGTGGGCCTGGGTGTCCATGTCGATGAAGTCGACAATCACTATACCGCCCATATCCCTGAGCCTGAGCTGGCGGGCAATCTCTTCCGCCGCGATCTTGTTGACCTCGAAGCTGTTCTCCTCCTGGTCGTTGGTCTTGGCGCGTATGCCGCTGTTGACGTCAATCACGTTGAGCGCTTCGGTTGACTCGATTACAAGGTATGCACCCTGCTTCATCGGCACAATCTTGCCGAAGCTGCTCTTTATCTGACGGGTGACCTCAAAATGGTCGAATATGGGTTCCTTGCCGTCATAGAGCTTGACTATCTTCTCCTGCTCCGGAGAAATCTCAGAGATGTATGCGCGCGTTTCCTCATAGACGTCCTCGTCGTTCACGTAAACGTTCGAGAAGCTGTCGTTCAGGAGGTCGCGCAGCATTGCTGTGGTTTTAGAGCACTCCGTGAAGAGAAGCTGAACTCCTTTGCTGCGGGCCAGGGTCTTCCATGAACTCTCCCACTTGCTGATGAGTGAGCGTACCTCTGAAACGAGGACTGCCGCATTCTTGCCTTCGGCCGCGGTGCGTATGATGGCACCGTAGTTTACGGGAAGGATGCTCTTCATGAGTGCCTCAAGCCTTCTCTTCTCTTCCTTTGAAGTGATCTTCTGGGAAACGCTTACCTTGTCTGAGAAAGGTAAGAGTACGATGTTGCGTCCTGCCAATGAAATCTCTGCGGACAGTCTGGATCCTTTCGTGGAGATGGGTTCCTTGGTTATCTGCACCATGATCATCTGACCGACCTTCAGGTTGTCTTCGATGCGTCCTTCCTTAGCGAGGATGGGCCCGAACTTGATGCCGGAGAAGAGCTCCTTCGAATTCCTGTTCGGGTTGGTCTCCTTGACGAACTTGTCGAATGCGTCGAAATGAAGTCCGAGGTCGAGATAATGAACAAATGCTTCCTTGGAATCGCCGATGTCCACGAAGGCCGCGTTCAGTGCGGGGAGAAGTTTCTTGACACGGCCAAGATACACATCCCCCACCGAAAAGCTGTGACCCTGGGTCGATTCACGGTTGAGCTCGATCAGGCGGTGGTTTTCCATCAGCGCCAGACGGACCTCATTCGCGGATACGTCGACCACAAGATCTTTCTCTTTGACTTCGCTTTCCATCAGGATTTATTGTTAGACAGTAATGTGTAAAACAAAAGGCCCGGCGGATCCCCCGTCAGACCTTATGCGACTATTTCTTCTTGTGTCTGTTGAGACGAAGACGCTTCTTACGCTTGTGCGTAGCCATCTTATGTCTCTTATGCTTTTTTCCGTTAGGCATAATATATTGATTTTGAATTAGTTCAAATTACTTCTCGATGATGAATGACTTTGCGGGCTTGAAAGCGGGAATGTCATGTGCAGGGATTGTGATGGTAGTCTTCTTGGTGATGTTGCGAGCTGCCTTCTGTGCTCTATGCTTGATGATGAAGCTGCCGAATCCACGAAGATAAACAGGGTTTCCCTTGATGAGAGACTGCTTGATGCTATCCATTGTTGCCTCAATAACAGCCTGTGCTGTAACCTTCTCTACACCTGTTGCTTTTGCAACCTCATTAACGATGTCTGCTTTTGTCATGGTCTTTATATTTAGTATTCAATAATTTCGGAGTGCAAAAATAGGAAATATTTTGAAAAATCAAAAGCGTATCCAACATTTTGGCAGTGGCACGGAGATTGACTATATTCGCATCGTGAAATTTTAAGAAGATTTACTGACATTTTGGCAAAAGATATGAAGTTGGACAAGGAATTTACATTACCCTCCGGAGCGGAGGTGAGCATCATTCCTGTAATGCAGGGCGAGGGGATACAGAAGATCGACGAGTCTGAGCTCCCTGCAGTGCTGCCGATACTTGCCCTGAGGAACGCAGTGCTGTTCCCCGGTGCCGTGTTCCCCATCACGATCGGCAGGGAGAAATCCATAAAGCTCATCCGCGACGCTGAGAAGGAGGAGTTCTATATAGGTGCAATACCTCAGAATGACGTAATGGTGGAGGAGCCTCAGGAGGAGGACCTCTTCCGCTACGGAACCGTCTGCCGCATCCTCAAGACGCTTGAGATGCCCGACGGCACCATCACTGCCATACTCCAGGCCTACAAGCGTCTGGAGCTTGAGGCGGTGCTGGGATTCGAACCTTATATAACCGCGCGGGTACATTATCTCCCCGAGGTTCTTCACGGAGAGCGCAGTGCCGACGTCAAGGCTCTCAGCGAGTCGCTCAAGGACCGTGCAATCCAGATCATCAAGGGCTCCAACATGGGCACACGCGAGACCATAGGCGCCCTCAAGGCCATAGACAACTTCACCTTCCTCGTGAACTTCATCGCCACTACCGTGGAGGTGGAGAACTTCGACGGCAAGGTTGGCCTTCTGGAGTACGACGACCTCAAGATACGTGCTCTCAAGCTCCTGCAACTCCTTGAGGTTCAGGTGCAGCTGATGAACATCAAGCAGGAGATCAACGCCAAGGTCAAGAGTGAGATCGACCAGCAGCAGCGAGAGTATTACCTGAACAACCAGCTCCGTACCATCCAGGAGGAGCTTGGCATGGACGGCGATGGCGAGTTCGACCGTTTCCGTGAGCGCGCAGCCCAGAAGAACTGGCCCGAGTCGGTTGCAAAGACCTTCGAGAAGGAGCTTGGCCGCCTTGAGAAGTACAATCCCAACTCTCCCGACTACAGCGTGCAGTACAACTACCTCGAGTTCATGCTAGACCTTCCCTGGAATGAGATGTCGGAAGACAACCTCGACCTCAAGCATGCCCAGGAGGTTCTTGACAAGGACCACTTCGGCCTCGAGACCGTGAAGGACCGCATCATCGAATATCTGGCGGTGCTCAAGCTCAAGGGAAACATGAAGTCCCCGATCCTCTGTCTCTACGGCCCTCCGGGAGTAGGCAAGACCTCGCTCGGCAAGAGCGTGGCAAGGGCCCTCGGACGCAAGTACGTGCGCATCGCCCTCGGTGGCATGCATGACGAGGCCGAGATCCGCGGCCACCGCAAGACATACGTAGGAGCGCTCCCCGGCCGAATCCTGAATGGAATCGCCAAGGCGGGCACTTCCAACCCCGTCATCGTGCTCGACGAGATTGACAAACTGTCATCGGACTTCAAGGGCGACCCCTCTTCAGCATTGCTGGAGGCGCTCGACCCCGAGCAGAACGGCACCTTCCATGACAACTACCTCGACATCGACTACGACCTCAGCAACGTACTCTTCATCACTACAGCCAACGGAATCAGCAGCGTGCAGCCCGCGCTCCTCGACCGAATGGAGGTCATCAACGTGACCGGATATCTGGCAGAGGAGAAGCAGGAGATTGCAAAGAAGTACCTGGTACCCAAGCAGTTGGAGGAGCACGGAATTGCGAAGAGCAAGCTCAGGATCAGCAAGGAGGCCATCACTCACATAATCGACGAGTACACCCACGAGAGCGGCGTCCGCGGCCTTGAGAAGCAGATAGCCAAGATCGCCCGCGTGACCGCGAAGAAGATCGCGATGGAGGAGGAATACCCTGCAACCATCAAGAAGGAGCACCTCAAGGAATATCTTGGTCTGCCCACCAACTTCCATGACCTTCAGAAGGGCAACGAGGCTCCCGGCGTGGTCACCGGTCTGGCATGGACCCAGATGGGCGGCGAGATCCTGTTCGTCGAGAGCTCAGTCAGCGGTGGCAAGGGTGTGATGACAATGACAGGTAATCTCGGTGACGTGATGAAGGAGTCCGCTACCATCGCATACCAGTACATCAAGGCTCATCCCGAGATGGCCAACATCGACAGCAAGACCTTCTCTGAGAAGGATATACACGTCCACGTGCCCGAGGGAGCCACTCCCAAGGATGGCCCCTCTGCAGGTATCACAATGGTGAGCTCAATGGTCTCAGCCCTTCGCGGGCAGGCCATAAAGAAAGGTATCGCCATGACCGGCGAGATGACCCTTCGCGGCAGAGTGCTGCCCGTCGGAGGCATCAAGGAGAAGATTCTTGCCGCCAAGCGTGCCGGCGTGACCTCCATCGTCATCTCCGAAGACAACCGCAAGGACATAGAGGACATCAAGCCCATCTACGTAGAGGGCCTGGAGTTCCACTATGTGAACACGATTGCCGACGTCGTCAGCTACATCTTCTAGCCGAGGAACATACTATAGGCCACTTTGGCTGCAGCTTCATCGCCTTTGACCCTCTTGACTATCTCGAGGCCAAAGGCGATTGAGTGTCCTGCACTGCGTCCGGTTATGACCTGGCCGTCGGTGATTGCGGGCTTGGGCACGAACATGCCGCCCTTCGATGCAGGAAGCTCCTCGCATCCGTCGAAGCAGGTGAACACTTTCCCGTCCCAGCAGTCGAGCTGGCCGAGCACGAACCCCGGAGCTGCACAGATTGCCGCCACGGTTCCGCCAGCCGCATAGTGGGCTTTCATGGCCTTGATCAGAGGCTTGCAGGCAGCCAAATTGCTGGTGCCGGGCTGTCCGCCGGGGAAGACCATGACGTCATGCAGGGTGGTGCCTTCTGCCGAAAGGTCGGCGTCGGAGAGGAACTCCTCCACACCTATGGTGATTCCGCGAGAACTGACTACGAACGGGTCGTCGGATATCGCAATGAGGTTTGTGCGTATGCCTGCGCGGCGCAGGACGTCGTTGGTTGCAAGGGCCTCGGTATCCTCGAAGCCGTCTGCGAGAAATATATTTACACCTTTCATGTTGGCGAAGATACGGATATTTTGCTATTTTTGTATTAAATAGGAGAAATATGGAAGAAGAGAAGAAACTGTATCCTTTCAAGTTCTGCACCCTTCAGGACGAATATGCCTGGGGTACTGAGACTTTCTGCCTGGCAGACCTCGGCTACCGCGATTCGCTCGTGCGTGAGGGCTGGCTTGCAGGCAATTCCATCAGCGAGATCATGGACACATACCTCGACAGGGTAGTCGGGGACACAGTATATGGAATGTACGGGCGCCAGTTCCCCGTATGCATCAGGCAGTACGCCGTCAAGGGCAGGATGCCCCTCCGCGTCCATCCCGACGACGAGACGGCCGAGCAGCGCTTTGACGCCCTTGGCAAGGAGAAGCTCTGGTACGTGCTCCGTGCCGGCAAGGATTCCAAGGTGATGCTCGGATTCCGCCGCGGCACCAACGGTACCGAACTCTACGAGTCCTGTGCCGACGGCAGCGTCGAGAAGCTCCTGAACATCATAGCCCCGCACGCCGGGCAGTATTTCAGGATTCCTCCCGGAACACCCCATGCCGCTGAAGGTGACATCGACATCATCGAGATAGGGGAGTCCTCTGCAATGGACTTCTGCCTCTGCTCTTGGGGGCAGCCCCTGGGCGCGGATGAGTTCGACGAGACCCTGACCATCGTGGATGCCCTGGACTTCATCGACTACAGGCCATACGGCTGCGACAGCTCGGCTGAAGGAATCAGGCTGCTGAGCATACCCCAGTTCGAGGTGAACAGGCTCGAGCTTGCCTCCGCGCTGGAAATTTCGTCGGAGAGGCTCGACTCCTTCGTGCTCCTGAGCTGCATTTCGGGTTCTGCATCGGTGCAGCTGGATGTGCTTGGCCAGACGGCGATGTTCCCCTTCGAGGCCGGTCAGACCATGCTCGTGCCCTGCGAGTGCACGGTGTTCCGCCTTGTGCCCGCTTCGAGAGGCACGGTCATTCTCGAGACCACCATCCCGCCTGTGCAGGCGGCCGATCCATACATCAACCCTGCCGCCGAGGAGAGCCTCGACGACGAAGACGAATCGTAACATCATGGCAGACAGCGTAAGAATAGACAAATACCTCTGGGCCATACGCGTTTACAAGACACGCAGCGAGGCTACCGATGCCTGCAGCGGCAACAAGGTGCGCGTTGGCGGCGTTCCCGCAAAACCCAGCAAGGCCCTCAAGATAGGGGACGTGATAGAGGTGCACAAGGGCCCCGCGGCATTCACCTACAAGGTGCTGCAGCTTCTCGAGAACCGCGTCGGCGCAGCTCTCGTTGAGCAGTACGCGCTTAACCTCACTCCCGAGAGCGAGCTGGCCAAGTTCCACGCTCCCAAGGAGACCATAGTCCTCAAGAGGGACCGTGGCACCGGCCGCCCCACAAAGAAGGAGCGCCGTGAACTGGATACACTCATGGATTCAATGGATTTCTAGAATATGATTTACATTATAGTTCTTATGGTGATGGTCCTCTCGTGGATCATCCAGGCTGTACTCAACAGCAAGTTCAACAAGTATTCGAAAGTTGCGTCATTCAACAGGATGACTGGCGCTGACGTGGCCCGCAAGATGTTGGCTGACAATGGAATACGCGACGTCACGGTACAGTCCGTAGCCGGCCGCCTCACTGACCACTACAACCCCAATGACAAGACCGTCAACCTCAGCGAGGGCGTCTATGGCTCAGCATCGATAGCTGCCTGCGCAGTGGCCGCCCATGAGACGGGCCATGCCATCCAGGACGCATGCGGATACGGCCCTCTGAGGCTGCGCTCGGCTCTTGTGCCCGTTGTCTCGTTCGCCAACAACACGGTGCAGTGGGTGCTTCTTGCAGGAGTGCTTCTACTGAATATCTTCCCCGGAATACTCTGGGCGGGCATCATACTCTTCGCCGCAACGGTGTTCTTCAGCCTGATCACCCTCCCTGTTGAGATAAACGCCAGCCAGCGCGCAGTCGAGTGGCTCGACACCACGGGCATCACCAACTTCGAGACGACACCTATGGCAAAGGACGCCCTGAAGTGGGCTGCATACACCTACGTGATTGCGGCAATAGGCTCATTGGCGACTCTCTTCTATTACATAGGCATTGCAAATAGCAGGCGATAGTTTTGCATTTTTGCATGCCATTTCATAACTTTGAATGGTATGAAGAAATTATTGTTGGGCGATGAGGCCGTTGCGCTTGGAGCAATCCATGCAGGCCTGAGCGGGGTATATGCCTATCCTGGCACCCCTTCAACCGAGATTACAGAATATATTCAGAGGCTTGCGCCCGAGGTGCGCAGCCGTTGGTGCACCAACGAGAAGACGGCCATGGAGGCTGCTCTCGGCATGTCGTATGCGGGCAAGCGTGCGCTTGTGTGCATGAAGCACGTGGGCATGAACGTGTGCGCCGATGCCTTCGTGAACTCCGCCATCACCGGTGTGAACGGTGGACTGGTGGTCCTCGCGGCCGACGATCCGTCGATGCACTCGAGCCAGAACGAGCAGGACAGCCGCTTCTACGGCAAGTTCGCTCTCGTGCCCATATTCGAGCCTTCCTGCCAGCAGGAGGCATACGACATGGTGGCAAGGGCCTTCGCACTGTCGGAGGAGGTCAAGCTTCCAGTGCTTCTCAGGGCCGTCACCCGTCTGGCGCATTCCCGCGCCGCCGTGGAGGTGGCCGATGAGGCTGCTCCCCAGAATGCCCTCAATCCCGCATCCGACCGCGGCTGGGTGCTTCTTCCCGCAATAGCCCGCAGGCAGTATGCAGGCCTGATCGACAAGCAGGATGCTCTCAGAAGCTATTCCGAGTCGCTCGCCGCGATAGAGTACTCCAGCCCCAGCAGGGCGATCGCGGCTCTGGGCGTGGTTGCATGCGGCATAGGATACAACTACGTGAAGGAAGCCGGCGTCGACGTGCCCATCCTGAAGATAAACCACTATCCTCTGCCCGCAGCTGCCATCAAGGCGCTCAGCCTGCGTTGCAGGAAGATACTCGTGGTTGAGGACGGCCAGCCCGTAGTGGAGCAGGACATCAAGGCCATACTTGGTGCCGACTACAAGGTCGAAGGCCGCCTGACAGGTGCTCTTCCGCGTACAGGAGAACTTGACCCCGACAACGTTGCCGCCGCATTGGGAAAGCCCTCGGCAGAAGGGGAGAAGGCAAGCACGCTGGCAAACCGTCCACCTCAGCTCTGCCCGGGATGCGGCCACAGGGATGTGTACACCGCACTTAACAAGGTAGCTGCGGAGTATCCTGGAGCAAGGATATTCGGCGATATCGGCTGCTACACACTCGGTGCCCTTCCTCCGTTCAACGCACTCGCTTCATGCGTCGATATGGGTGCCTCCATCACGATGGCCAAAGGTGCGGCCGACGCGGGCGTGTTCCCTGCAATCGCCATCATAGGCGACAGCACCTTCACCCATTCAGGCATGACCGGCCTGCTTGACGCGGTCAACGACCATTCGAACATCACGGTGGTGATCTCCGACAATCTCACCACAGCCATGACCGGCGGGCAGGACAGTGCGGGCACCAGCAAGTTCGAAGCGATATGCCTCGGACTGGGCGTGGACCCCGAGCATCTGCACGTCGTGGTGCCCATTCCGGCCAACATGGAAAAAATAACTGAAATAATCCGTAGTGAAATAGAGTATAATGGTGTCTCAGTAATAGTTCCCAGAAGGGAATGCATGCAAACACTTAAAAAACACAGGAAATAATGAGAAAGTTCATTTTCGTCTTAGCAGCAGCCCTGAGCCTTTCAGTGGCAGCATCGGCACAGCAGATGCCGGCCATCCCCATCGATGGCAACGTACGTATCGGACATCTTGACAATGGTCTGACCTATTACATCCGTCATAACGAGGAGCCCAAGGGCCAGGCAAACTTCTACATCGCACAGAAGGTCGGTTCAGTCCTCGAGGACGAGAACCAGCGTGGTCTCGCACACTTCCTTGAGCACATGTGCTTCAACGGCACACAGCATTTCCCCGGCAACGGCGTGGTTAAGTACTGTGAGAAGATCGGTGTCCAGTTCGGCGGCGACCTCAATGCATACACTTCGATCGACGAGACCGTATATAACATCGATAACGTTCCCGTCGCAACAGTTCCCGAGGCTGTGGATTCATGCCTCTGGATCCTGCACGACTGGGCAGACGGACTCCTTCTCAACGGTGAGGACATCGACAAGGAGCGCGGTGTCATCCACGAGGAGTGGCGCAGCCGTCAGAACGCGCAGATGCGTATGTACGAGCAGATCCTTCCCAAGATCTATCCCGACGGCAACCCTTATGGCAACCGTCTCCCCATCGGCCTCATGGAGATTGTCGACAACTTCCCTTATCAGGCCATCCGCGACTACTATGAGAAGTGGTACCGTCCTGACCAGCAGGGTATCGTTGTCGTAGGTGACATCGACGTGGATGCAGTGGAGGCAAAGATCAAGGACATCTTCGGCACCATCGCAACTCCCGTCAATCCTGCAGAGCGCTTCTATGTTCAGATTCCTGACAACGATGAGCCCATCATCGCAATCGCAAAGGACAAGGAGCAGCCCTATGCTCTCACCTACATCTTCAAGAAGCACGAGGCCATCCCCAACGAGGCAAAGAACGGTCTTGACTATCTTATCATGCTCTACGCAAACGAGATGATCTCAAGCATGATCAACCAGCGTCTCGAAGAGCTTACCATGTCTGCCAACCCTCCCTTCATGCAGGCAATGTCCGACGATGAGGACTTCTTCCTCGCAAAGACAAAGAAGGCTCTCACCGGAATCGCTGTAACTTCAGAGGACGGTGTCATCGAGGGCGCAACCGCAGTTTACCGCGAGATGCTCCGTGCCGTACGTGGTGGCTTCACCGCTTCTGAGTACGAGCGTGCACGTGCCGAGTACCTCACTCATCTCGAGTCTGCATACAACGAGCGTGAGAAGACCCGCAGCATCAACTACTGCAGCGAGTACGTCCGCCACTTCATCGACAACGAGCCTATCCCCGGCATCGAGAACGAGTTCATGCTTGCAAGCCAGCTGGCACCCAACATCCCCGTCGAGGCAATCAACCAGGTGCTCGCATCATACTTCCAGCCGAACAACCTCGTTGTTGTTTCGATGCTGCCTGACAAGGACGGTGTGACCTATCCTACCGAGAAGGAACTCGCTGACGCTTTCGCAGCAGTGGAGGCTGAGGACATCCAGGCTTACGAGGACAAGGTTTCAGACGAACCCCTGCTTGCAACTCTTCCTGTTCCCGGTAAAGTCGTGAAGAAGGCTCCCGCACAGTTCGGTTACACCCTCTACACCCTCAGCAACGGTGCAAAGGTATATGTGAAGACAACCGATTTCAAGGCTGACGAGATTCTCATGAAGAGCTTCAGCTGGGGTGGCACCTCACTCTATCCGAATGCTGCCGATGTCAAGACTCTCAAGGAAATTAACGAACTCATAAGCGTAGGCGGTGTTGGCAATTTCAGCGCAACTGAACTCACCAAGGCTCTTTCTGGAAAGAAGGTCAGCGTATATCCCAGCATCGGTATCTACAACGAGGCCATGAACGGAAGTTCAACTCCCAAGGACTTCGAGACCATGCTCCAGCTTGTGTACCTGTACTTCACTGCACCCCGTGCTGACGAAGATGCCTACACTTCACTCATCACCCGCTATGGCAGTCAGCTCAAGAACGCCGAGCTGAATCCGATGACCGCCCTTCAGGACGCAATTGCTGATACGGTATTCAACAACCATCCCCGCGCAGGCAGGACGAAGTTCGAGGATCTCGAGAAGCTCGACTATGCAAGGGCTATGCAGATATACAAGGAGCGCTTCAGCGGCGCTGCAGACTTCAGCTTCATCTTCACCGGCAACTTCGACGAGGCTACGATGATCCCTATGATCGAACAGTACATCGGCGGTATCCCTGCAGGTGTGAAGAAGGAGAAGTACAAGGATGTCAAGATGAACATTGCCAAGGGCGCTCACCAGAATATCTTCGACAAGGAGATGGAGACTCCCGCCGCTACTGTTGTATTCCTCAACAGCGGAAAGGCAAAGTATGACATCAAGAACGACCTTGCGTTCGAACTCGCAAGCGACTGCCTCGACATTCTCTTCACTGAGGAGATACGCGAGAAGGAAGGCGGCACCTATGGTGTTCAGTGCTCTTCATCATTCGACTGCGTTCCCAAGCCCGAGCAGATTCTCCAGATCGTCTACCAGACCGACCCTGACAAGTATGAGTATCTCAACAACCGCATCAACGAGGTTATTGCTGACTTTGCTGCAAACGGGCCCAAGGAGAGCGACCTTGCAAAAGTCAAGGACCTCAAGGTCAAGAGATATACTGAGAACCAGCGCAAGAACAGCTACTTCCAGAACATCATCTCCGAGTATGTCAGAAGTGGTGTGGACTTCGATTCAAATTATGAGGCTGTCCTGAACTCAATCACAGTGAAGGATTGCGCAGATGCCATTGCAAAGCTCTTCAAGCAGGGCAACGACATCGACATCGTAATGGTCGGCAAGGCCAAGGAATAACAGATTTCAATGAAGACAGACATCATACTGTGTGGCGTAGGAGGGCAGGGAATACTCTCCATAGCCACGGTGATCGGCGAAGCTGCAACCCGCGCAGGGTTGCAGCTTAAGCAGGCCGAAGTGCACGGTATGAGCCAGCGTGGCGGCGACGTGCAAAGCAACCTGAGGCTCAGCACCACCGAGATATGGAGTGACCTTATCCCGAAGGGTGGTGCGGACCTCATCATATCGATGGAGCCGATGGAGGCGCTGCGCTATGTGCAGTATCTTGCCCCCGGCGGTGCCATAGTCACATCAAGCACGCCGCTTGTCAATATTCCCGATTATCCCGACAAGGATGCGGTGATTGCGGAACTTGAAAAGTATCCGCACACCGTGATCCTTGATATAGAAGAGGCCGCGCGCAAGGCCGGAAATCCCCGTGGAGCCAACATGGTTCTGCTCGGGGCTGCGTCAAAATATCTTGACATCATAGGCAAAGAGCGTCTTGAGGCCGCTATTGCTACTGTGTTCGCCGCAAAGGGCGAGGCAGTCATTGATGCCAACATCAAAGCATTCAGATATGATCTGGAATCAGAGTAAAGAGTGCCTGAGCCCGGAGCATATGCGGGAGTATCAGAGCAAGATGCTCTACAAAATGGTGGATTATGTGTATCATAATGTGCCATTCTACCGCAACAAGCTCCAGGAGATGGACCTTACCCCGAATGACATCCATTCGATAGACGACATAGTCAAACTGCCTTTCACCATAAAGCAGGATATGAGAGACAACTACCCGTTCGGCCTTCAGGCCGCACCGTCCAGCGAGATAATACGTATTCACGCGTCCAGCGGCACCACCGGGAATCCTACCATCGTGGGCTATACCCGCAAGGATGTGGGAATATGGAGCGAGTGCATGTCGCGCTGCCTCACGGCATACGGCGTGAACAGGAACGACATATTCAGCGTTGCATACGGCTATGGACTGTTCACAGGCGGCCTGGGCGTACACTACGGTGTGGAGAACCTTGGCGCAGCGGTGCTTCCCGCTTCTACCGGTGGCACTGAAAAGCACGTGCGGCTCATCCGCGACCTTGGTGTCACGGGCATAGCCTGCACTCCGTCATACGCCCTGCATCTGGCCGAGACCATGGAGAACATGGGCATCAGGAAGGACCAGCTGAAACTCCGCATAGGAGCATTCGGAGCCGAGCCCTGGACTGATGCCATGCGCGACGAGATAGAGGAACGCCTGGGCCTCAATGCCTTCAACCTCTACGGTCTGAGCGAGATCATGGGCCCCTGCGTCAGCTACGAGTGCGAGTGCCAGCAAGGCTCACACATCAATTGGGACCACTATTTCCCCGAGATCGTGGATCCCGTCACGCTCGAGCCGGTGCCGTACGGGCAGCCCGGCGAGCTGGTCTTCACTACCCTTACCAAGGAGGGAATGCCGTTGCTGCGCTACAGGACAAGGGATCTCTGCACTCTGTACAATGAACCCTGCTCATGTGGCCGTACGTCTCCCAGAATGGGCCGCCTCCTTGGCCGAAGTGATGACATGCTCATCATCCGAGGCATAAACGTGTTCCCCAGCCAGGTCGAGAGCGTCATCCTCACCATGCCGGAGTGCGCACCGCATTACCAGCTGATTGTGGACCGCGTGAACAACATCGACACCCTCACCGTGCAGGTCGAGGTCCGTCAGGACTACTTTGCGCAGGGATTCGATACCTTCGAGCCTATCTTCAACCTCGAGAAGCAGCTTACCAACAGGCTCAAGAGTGTACTCAGCATCAGGGCCAAGGTCGAGGTGAAACAGCCCGGAACTCTGCCCAGAAGCGAAGGCAAGAACAAGTTCGTAATCGATAAACGAATACTGAAATGAGCGAATATTTCAACCCGGAATTCGAGACACTGACCAGAAGTGAGATCGAGGCGCTCCAGCTGGAACGCCTGAAGGCTACAGTTGCCCACTGCTACAGCGGCTCCGAGTTCTATCACAAACGTCTGGATTCCATCGGCCTCAAGCCTGAGGACATCAGGACTCTGGAAGATCTGAAGAAGATTCCCTTCACCACGAAGCAGGACCTTCGTGACACATATCCCTTCGGCATTGCATCCGTGCCGCTCAGCAAGTGCACCCGTCTGCACTCATCCAGCGGTACCACCGGCAATCCCACCGTCATCCTGCACACGCAGAAGGATCTTGAGCAATGGGCCAACGCCGTTGCCCGCTGCCTCTGGATGGTCGGCTGCCGCCCTGATGACGTGTTCCAGAACACCTCGGGCTACGGCATGTTCACCGGAGGCCTCGGCTTCCAGTACGGCGCCGAGAAGCTCGGTATGCTCACCGTGCCCGCTGCCGCAGGAAATACCCTGCGCCAGCTCAAGTTCTTCACCGACTTCGGCACTACGGTGGTGCACGCCATCCCTTCGTATGCAGCCCGTCTGTACGAAGTCATGTGCGAGAGGGGAATAGATCCTCGCAAGGACACCAGGCTGCGCACCCTCGTGATCGGTGCTGAGCCGCACTCCGAAGACACCCGCAAGCGCATTGAGAACATGCTGGGCGTCAAGGCCTACAACTCGTTCGGAATGAGCGAGATGATGGGACCCGGCGTGGCGTTCGAATGCAAGGAGCAGAACGGAATGCATATATGGGAGGACTACTTCATCGTGGAGATTGTGGATCCCGATACGCTCGAGCCCGTTCCTGAGGGCGAGATAGGCGAGCTTGTGCTCACCACCATCAACAGGGAGGCCATGCCGCTTCTTCGCTACCGCACCCGCGACCTCACCAGGATCATACCCGGCGAGTGCCCCTGCGGACGCCATCATCTGCGCCTCGACCGCATGAAGGGCCGCAGCGACGATATGATCATCCTCAAGGGTGTCAACATCTTCCCGATCCAGATCGAGACCATCCTCATGCAGTTCAAGGAACTCGCTTCCGACTATCTCATCACTCTCGAGACCCTCGAGGACAACGATGCGATGACCGTCGAGGTCGAGCTCTCCGACATGTTCATCGATGACTATTCCGCACTGCAGAGGCTCGAGAAGGAAATCACCCGCCAGCTGCGCGACGAGATACTCATCACGCCCAGAGTACGCCTCGTGCCTAAGGGCTCTCTTCCCAAGAGCGAAGGCAAGGCCGTAAGAGTCAAGGATTTAAGAAAACAATACCAATAGGAGGACACTGCCATGACAGTAAACCAGATTTCAATTTTCATTGAGAACAAGAGCGGTACCCTTGTAAAGGTGCTCAAGTTTCTCAAGGATGAGGGCATACAGCTCATCGCTTCAACAATCGCCGACACTGCTGAATATGGTATCTTCCGTATCATCTGCAGCGAGCCTGAGAGGGCCTACCAGTCACTGAAGGCTGCCGGTGTTGCCGTGTCATTGTGCGAGGTCTTTGCAATCCAGCTTGACGACATCCCCGGCCGTGCAGCCGACGCCATCGAGCTTTTTGCCAGCGAAGGCATCAGCATTGCATACCTCTACTCCTTCCTGCTGAACGGCAATGGCGTGCTGATTTTCCGCACCGACAATGCCGACAAGGCTCGTGAGGTGATCGAGAAGAACAATCTGAAAGTTATTCCTGAGAAGGACCTGTCGCTGCTTTTGTAGAAAGGAAGGCGGTAGCGAAGCCTATCGCCGCCACACCTACGGCAGTCCAAAGGACGTCAGACCACTGAAGAATGACCGGGTACGCCTCGATGAGGTAGTTACCCGGCATTTTTATCATGCCCAGGCGCTGCTGGAGTATGCTCAGTGCTATTCCCAGCACCAGTCCGCATATCAGGCCGAACAGCGAGATCAGCCAGCCTTCGAGCACGAAGATGCGCTTTGTCATCTTCGGTGATGCTCCGAGGGCGTGCAGCGTCTCCACGTCCTCCTTCTTCTCGATGCGCAGCATGGAGAGTGAGCCGAAGATGTTGAATGCGACTATGATGACCACGAATATGAGAATCAGGAATATTGCGAACTTCTCATACTTCATCATCTTGTAGAGGTCGGGCTGCATCTGGTAGCGGTCTATGGCCTTCAGACCGTCAGGAAGGCGCTCGTTCATCTCTCTGGTATATGCCTTCATCGACTTGTCTGAACTGTCCTCAAGGCGTATCTCTATGCCGGACACGAGATTGTCTCCGCCCACGAGCTCCTGCATGAGGCCTATGGGCACGATGACCAGTTCGGCATCGGCATTCGCGGTGAGACTGAAGATTTCCGAAGGCTTGGCGGTGACTGTGTGCAGGCTGGCCGTCGGGTTTGCGAGCGAGACCTTGGTGTCCCTGTCGGGATAGAATATCTCCAGCTGCTGGGTGAAGCTCGGATTGATTCCCATCTCGTAGGAGAGCTGCGCACCTATGCGGGCAAGGGGAATCTCTCCAAAGTACAGTCCGTGGTCGTCGATGCCCTTCGCCTTTGCGAGTCCCTGCTGCTCTCCATAGCGGAGGAACACATTGTCCTGCAGCACGCCTGATGCCTCGTGGACTCTGGGGTCGTCGGCAAGGCAGTCGAACATCAGGTCGTCGGGGGTGAAGAACTTGCCCTCTGAGGGGCATATCATCACATCCGGATCCAGTACCGACAGATTGTCCTTGATGATGCCGTTGAATCCGTTGTAGACGCTTAGGATTATGATGAGGGCCGCTGTTCCTATGGCCATGCCTATCGCGCTGATCGCCGAGATCACGTTGATGATGTTGTGAGTCTTCTTTGCGAACAGGTATCTGAAGGCTATGAACAGCGGAACATTCACTTCTTGAGGAGTTCGTCGATGTGCTCGGCGTAGTCGAGGGTGGTGTCGAGATAGAAGTCCATGTCAGGCACTATGCGCAGCTGGCTGGCCACCTTGTGCCCAAGCTCTCCGCGTATCGCCTTCTTGTTCTCCTCGAGTATCTTGAGGGCCTCTTCCTGCTTTGCTGAGGGGAAGATGCTCACATATACCTTTGCTATGCTCAGGTCGGGGCTTATGCGCACCTCGCTGACGGTGATCATGGCACCGCCGAACATGGCCATGCCCTTGCTGCGTATTATTTCAGCAAGGTCGCGCTGAAGTTCACGCGCGACCTTGAGCTGTCTGGTTGTTGCCGGTTTGTCCATTACTTCACGATTATGATGTAGTAGTCCTTCTTGCCCTTCTGAGCAAGGATGTACTTGCCGTCGATGATGTCGTCAGCGGTGAGCTGACGGTTGATGTCGGTAACCTTCTCCTTGTTGAGGCTGAAGCCGTTGCCCTGGACCATCTTGCGGGCCTCGCCCTTTGAAGGGAAGATCTGGGTCTCCACTGCGAGTGCGTCGAGAATGCCCATGGGGAGCTTCGCTGCCTCGATCTCGAATGTGGGAACGCCGTCGAACACTGCGAGGAAGGTCTTCTCGTCAAGGCTGCGGAGGTCTTCTGCAGTTGCCTTTCCGAAGAGCATCTGAGAAGCCTTTATGGCCTTGTCGTACTCAGCCTCGCCGTGTACCATGATGGTGACTTCCTTAGCAAGGAGCTTCTGCAGGCGGCGCTGGCCGGGATCCTGACGGTGCTCCTCGATGGCTGCCTCAATGACTTCGCGCTCGAGCATTGTGAAGATCTTGATGTACTTCTCAGCGTCGGCATCGCTGACGTTCAGCCAGAACTGGTAGAACTGGTAGGGGCTGGTGCGCTCTGCGTCGAGCCAGATGTTGCCCTTCTCGGTCTTGCCGAACTTGCCGCCGTCTGCCTTGGTGATGAGAGGGCAGGTGAGTGCGAATGCCTCGCCCTGGCAGGTGCGGCGGATGAGCTCCGTACCGGTGGTGATGTTGCCCCACTGGTCGGCGCCGCCGAGCTGCAGCTTGACGTTATGGTGCTGGTAGAGATACAGGAAGTCGTATCCCTGGAGAAGCTGGTAGGTGAACTCGGTGAATGACATGCCCTCTGAAGAGTCGCGGCTGAGGCGCTTCTTGACTGAGTCCTTGCTCATCATGTAGTTGACAGTGATGAGCTTGCCGATGTCGCGGGTGAAGTTGATGAAGGTGTAGTCCTTCATCC
>JAKSKK010000012.1 GCA_024401745.1 Bacteroidales bacterium | reverse complement strand
ACTTCCGCTGGATGAAGGAGTACGGGCTGGACGGCGTGTTCATGCAGAGGTTCATCCCGAACATACCGGACGGGCATTACCTCAAGGTCATGGACAACGCAATGTCCTGCGCCGAGCGCTACGACAGGGCTGTCTGCATCATGTACGACCTCAGCGGCGGCCAGCAGGGCACCATGGCTGACATACTTCTGAACGACATCGACTTCCTGAACGGGCGCTACGACCTCTTCGACCACGAGGCAAGGCCCTCATACCTCTGGCATGACGGCAAGCCCCTCGTAGTGGTCTGGGGCATAGGATTCCCCGACAGGCCGGAGTACTACATGGACGAGGCCGGAAAGATCATAGACGGCCTCAAGGAGCGCGGCTACAGCGTGATGATAGGCGTGCCCACCTACTGGCGCGAGCTCGGCAGCGACACCCTCAAGGACGAAAGGCTCCACGAATACATACTCAAGTCCGACATCATCCTCCCCTGGTACGTTGGAAGGTTCACGAACGAGGACTTCGACGAGTTCAAGGAGGTCATCCCCGGCGACGTGGCATGGTGCAAGGAGCATGGAATAGGCTTCTTCGGCGACGTATGGCCCGGCTTCAGCTGGAACAACCTCAAGGAGGATACTTCGGACGACCAGGTTCCCCGCAAGGGCGGAGAGTTCATCCAGAGGCAGATCGACGCATGCATCGAGGCAGGATGCGAGAGCATCTACTTCTCGATGTTCGACGAGGTCAACGAAGGCACATGCATCTTCAAGACAGCCCGCGAGGTGCCCGTCCCCGCACCCGGCGCCAACGTTGTAGCGCATGAGGAAGGTGTTCCCCTTGACCGCTATCTCCAGATTTCAGGCGACACCGCCAGAAGACTCAAGAAATAAGCAATGAAAAGAACCATCGTGCTTGCGGCTCTGGCCGCAGTGCTTTCACTTACGTGCGCGCACGCGCAGGAAATATCCGACAGAGACGTCGCAAAGGCGCGGGACATCGTGTCCCGCATGACCCTCGACGAGAAGCTGGAGTACATAACCGGCTACAACGAGTTCAGCATACGCGCCATACCCCGCCTAGGCATACCTGAAATCAGGATGTCGGACGGTCCTCAGGGCGTGAGGACCGAGGCCGGCAGCACCTGCTACCCCACCAACCTGCTCACTGCAGCAAGCTGGAACAGGGCTCTGGCATATTCCGAAGGCCAGGGAATCGCCACCGACTGCAAGGCCCGCGGCATACAGATCATACTCGGCCCCGGCGTGAACATCTACCGCAGTCCCCTCTCAGGCCGCAGCTTCGAGTACATGGGCGAGGATCCCTTCCTCACCTCCGAGATGGCTGCGCAGTACATCAAGGGCGTGCAGGAGAACGGAGTGATGGCCTGCGTGAAGCACTTCGCCGGCAACAACCAGGAATGGGACCGCAACTACGTAAGTTCCGACATCGACGAGCGCACTCTCAACGAAATATACTTCCCCGCATTCCGCAAGGCCGTGACCGAGGCCAAGGTAGGCTCCGTAATGGACTCCTACAACCTCATAAACGGCGTGTGGGCCACTGAGAACAGCTACCTTAACATCGACAGGCTCCGCAATGCGTGGGACTTCAAGGGCATACTCATGAGCGACTGGTGGGCAGTGCACAACCCCATAGCACCGGTGCTCGGTGGCATGGACCTCGAGATGCCTTCAGGCGCATCCCTGACCAAGGAGAACCTCATGCCCGCACTTGAAAGCGGTGTGATCACCATCGGCGACATCGACAGGATGGTCACCCATATCGTCTCCACAATATGCGCCTTCGGCTGGCTCGACAGCTCCACGGCTGCAGACAGGAGCATCCCTGAAGACAACGCTGAGAGCGCTGCCAGAGCACTCGACATCGCAAGGGAAGGCATAGTCCTCCTGAAGAACGAGAACGGCGCACTCCCCCTGAACGGACGCACCGTGGTCATGGGCCCCAATGCCGACGTCAGGACCATGGGCGGCGGCAGCGGAGTGCTCTACCCCTTCCACTATGTGACCGAATGGGAAGGCATCAAGGCCGCCCTCGGCAAGAAGGCCACTCTTGCAACTGTAGAGCCCCGCAGCAAGGCTTTCCCTTCAAGCTGCTTCAGCTGTGCCGACGGCAGCGAGGGCTTTGACGTGGAATGGTATAACAACCGGAGCTTCGAAGGCACTCCCGTGCGCACCAAGGCCAGCGAGATAGCCTACACATGGGCAGCAGAGCCTTGCGAGGGCATTGGAGCCGATAACTTCACCACCCGCGTGAGCAGCACCTTCACCTCCCCCGTGACCGGCGAGGTGATGTTCAAGGTCAAAGGCGACGACGGCTACCGCCTCTTCGTGGACGGCAAGCTCATGTTCACCGAATGGACCGACCACGAGGCGCACTCGCAGGTGGCCTACATCAACGTGGTCGAGGGCCAGAAATATGACATCGTAGTGGAGGAATACGAAGGCGGCGAGGAAGGCGGACTGAGCTTCAGCGTCGAGACTCTCGACGAGGCCAGCGTCACCTGCCCCGAGTACCTCGACCAGTTCAGGAAGGCCGACAACATCGTGGTTTGCCTGGGCTGGAACTCCAACACCGACTGCGAAGGCTCAGACCATCCCTTCGGCCTCCCCGCAGAGCAGCAGCTCCTGCTCAGGGAAGCATCCAAGCTCGGCAAGAAGGTGGTCCTGGTGATCAACAGCGGCTGCAACGTTGGCATCGCAGACCTAGAGCCATACGCCGACGCCATCCTGATGGCATGGTATCCCGGCCAGGAAGGCGGCACCGCGCTCGCTGAGATACTCACAGGCAAGGTCAACCCCAGCGGCAAACTTCCCATCACTCTTGAGAAGCGCTGGGAAGACAACCCCTGCTTCGACTCATACTATTGCAAGAAAGACGACAACGGAATCAGGAGGGTGCGCTACACCGAGGGCATCTTCGTGGGTTACCGCGGCTACGACAAGGCTGGCACCGAGGTGGCATATCCCTTCGGATACGGCCTCTCGTACACCAGCTTCGAATACTCCGACATCAAGGCGGAAGTAACTGGACGCCAGGAGGTTACGGTCAGCTTCAACGTCACCAACACCGGCAAGCTGAGCGGCAAGGAAGTCTGCCAGGTTTACGTCAGCGACCCCGATTGCAGCGTGCTGCGCCCCGCCAAGGAGCTGAAGGGCTTCGAGAAGGTCGAACTGGGCAAGGGTGAGACCAAGCGCGTGAGCATCGTGCTGGGCAGCGAGGCCTTCCATTACTTCGACGTGAAGAGCCACGAGTTCGTAGTGGAGCCCGGCGAGTTCGTGATAAGCGTGGGCGGATCGTCCGACAATCTGCCGCTTAAGGCAAGCATAACACTGTAATGAAGAAACTTGCAGTCATACTGACACTGATGCTTCTGAGTGCCTTTGCCGGCGCTCAGGACCACGGAATCAGCTTCGACCGCACCCAGTGGGACTTCGGCACCGTCAGCAACGACGACGGCACCGTGTTCCACACTTTCGAGATAACCAACAGTTCGACTGAAGACTTCCGCATAGGCGGGCTTGCCACCAGCTGCAGCTGCGTGAACGCATATATAGGCCGCATATACATCAAGGCCGGAGAGACGGTGAAGCTGGAGGTCAGCATCAAGGCCGGCGGCTACGGAGACAAGGAGTATTGCGTGATACTCTACGACTCCGACGAGAAGAAAGTTGAAAGGATTACTCTGAAAATCAACCGTATATGAAACGACTGCTCATACTTTTGACAGCTGCTGCAATGTTTGCGGCATGCACGGCAGGAAACGACCGGAGCGCAGCCGACTATCCCGAATGGGAATACAAGCTCCTTAAAAAGGAACTGATGAAGGGCTGGAACAGCTGGGACACCAGAAACGTGTTCAACCAGGTCTTTCTCCCCGACCTCACCGGTATACAGATAGCCCTCATAGACTCCAAGGGCAACATGAACGACCAGATGCGCGTTGGCAACCGCGACGAGGACGCCGTGACCGTTCATCCCTACGATCACAGCTATGACGGCACCTACCGCGAAGCGGACGCTTCATGGCACGGAATGGAGCTGAAGATACGCGCTACGTCGGAAGGCAAGCGCCTCGTGATGCTCATCACCCCCACGAAGGAAGGCAACAAGGGCAGCATACGCATCGAGCCAGGCTATATCTGGGACGTACTGCGTCACGAGAGCAAGTATGACGTCCAGGCCGACGGGTTCGACCTCATATCGATGCATGACACATACGTGCTGAGAGGCCATGTCGCAGGCAGCAACTGCAGATATACCCGCACGGCCGAAAACATCTCCATGGGCCCTGTTGACGGCCACCGGAACGACGACGGATACTACACATGTTCAGCTGATGCACCCGTTCTCATCTACACGGGAGAGGACATCACCGTAGAGGAGGCGGAGGCACTGCTCCAGAGCAGGAAGGATGTCTTCCAGCAGCAGGAACGCAAGAAGTGGGGCGACAAGTACGACATCCACCACGCAATGCAGTCAGTGCTCGCATGGGACACCGTCTACGACCCCGCGGACGCCGTGGTGGTCACTCCCGTGAGCCGTAACTGGAACGTTGGCTGGAGCAAGACGTCCGACAAACTCGGTGGCTACGTCCTCTTCGACTGGGACACCTACTTCGCCAGCGAGATGCTCTCGGTCGACAACCGCGAACTCGCAATCTGCAACGCAATAGAGATTACCAAAGCAGTGGACATCTGCGGCTTCGTGCCCAACTTCATCTGCTCGAACAACGCAGTATCCTACGACCGCTCCCAGCCTCCTGTAGGATCGCGCGCCATATGGACCATATACGAGCGCTACGGCGACAAGTGGTTGCTCGAGTACCTCTACCCGCGCCTTCTGCGCTGGAACCAGTGGTGGATGCAGGAGCGCGAGTGCGAAGGGCTGCTGTGCTGGGGATCCACCCCGCCTAACGGAGAGGACTACCCCGAAGAGACATGGGCCCGCGAGGTATCCGTGCTCGAATGCGGACTCGACAACACATGGGTCTACGACAACGCCGGATACTTCCTCGACAAGCATGTCGTGAGCTACAACGACGTAGGCCTGAGCGCCATGTACGCCATGGACTGCATATATCTCGAGAAAATAGCCCTCGAGCTCGGCCACAAGGCTGAAGCAAGGCAGATCCGCACACGCGGCGAGGCAATGAAGGCCGGCATCCAGAGCCTCTGGTGCGAGGAGGACGGCATGTTCTACTGCAAGGACCTCAAGACCGGAGAACTCGTAAGACGCATAGATCCCACCAACTTCTATCCTATGATGTGCGGGGCCGCAACACCTGAGCAGGCAAGGCGCATGATAGACGAACATCTCCTGAACGAGGATGAGTTCTGGGGCGAATGGGTAATCCCCTGCACCCCCAGGAACGTGCCGGAGTTCAATGACAACACCTACTGGCGGGGACGCATATGGGGCCCTACCAACTTCCTCGTGTACCTCGGCCTCATGAACTACGACTGCGCACCGGTGCGTGAACATCTGGCAGAAAAGTCGCTGAAGCTCCTCATGAAGGACTGGACAGTGCGCGGATACATCTTCGAGAACTGGAACTCTGTGACCGGAGTGGGCGACGATGTCGAGAACTCCGACAAATTCTATCACTGGGGAGCACTTCTCGGATACATCAGCCTGCTTGAAGACTAATTAATTACAACACACATATTTATGAAAAAACTGACAATCATTGCAGCTGCAGTCCTGGCACTTGCATCCTGCGCTCCGAAACAGCCCGCAGCAGTGGCTGAGTACGAGTATCCCTTCCAGAACCCCGCCCTCTCGATCGACGAGAGAGTGGAGAACATCATCTCCCTTCTCACTCTCGAGGAGAAGGCCGGCCTTCTTCAGGACGGTACCATCTCCATCGACAGACTCGGAATCCCCGCATACTTCTGGTGGTCAGAGGCATGCCACGGCATCACCGGTGACGGCGTGACCGTATTCCCCCAGTCAATCGGACTTGCAGCATCATTCGATGAGGCACAGCAGATCGAGATCTACACCACCGTTTCAGACGAGGCCCGCGCAAAGTGGAACATGACAGAGCCCGTATTCAACAAGACCCATGCAAACTGCAACGCATGGTCACACGGCCTTTCATTCTGGTGCCCCAACGTCAACATCTTCCGTGACCCCCGCTGGGGACGCGGCCAGGAGACCTGCGGCGAGGATCCCTTCCTTGCAGGTGTGATGGGCACTGCTACCGTGAAGGGCATGCAGGGCAACGATCCCAAGTACTTCAAGACCATCGCCTGCGGCAAGCACTATGCAGTGCACAGCGGCCCTGAGTCAAAGCGTCACAAGTTCGACGCCAGAGTATCACAGCGCGACCTCTGGGAGACCTATCTTCCCGCATTCCGCATGCTCGTGAAGGACGGTCACGTCCAGCAGATCATGGGTGCTTACCAGCGCTATGAGGGCGTTCCCTGCAACGCCAGCGACAGGCTCCTGGGCGAGATCCTCCGCGGCAAGTGGAACTATGACGGCGTAGTCGTTTCAGACTGCGGCGCCATCGACAACTTCTACGTAAAGGGCCGTCACGAGACACATCCCGACGCTGCAACTGCTTCAGCAGCAGCCATCCTGGCCGGCTGCGACATCGAGTGCGGCGGCAACTTCCAGGATTATCTGCCCGAGGCAGTGGAGCGCGGTCTTCTCACTGAGGAAGACATCAACTGCACCCTCCGCAGGACCTTCAGGGAACTCTTCAAGCTCGGTATCTTCGACCCCAAGGAGGACAATCCCTGGAGTGACTTCGGTCCCGAGGTCATCAGCAGCGAGAAGAATGCTGAAATCGCCCACAAGGCAGCATGCGAGACCATGGTACTCCTCAAGAACGAAGGCGCAGTGCTTCCTCTCAAGGCCGGTCTCAGGAAGATCGCTGTCGTAGGCCCCAACGCTGACGACACCTACATGCAGCTCGGCAACTACAGCGGCAACCCCACCGAGGAGCACACACTCTCTATCGTCGACGCAATCCGCCAGCAGGCAGGTGACGCCGAGGTATTCTACTGCAAGGCATGCAACCACGTGACCGAGGAGACCGAGGGCAATGTTGACCTCGCTCAGCTCAGCGCAGACGTGGCTGACTCTGACGTCATCATCGTAGTCACCGGCCTTACCGCAAGGCTCGAGGGCGAGGAGATGAACGTTCCCTACGAGGGCTTCTTCGGCGGCGACCGCACAAAGATCGAACTTCCTACAATCCAGCAGGATCTCGTGAAGGCAATGCACGCCACCGGCAAGCCCGTCGTTGTTGTGAACTGCTCAGGCTCAGCTATCGCATTCGGCGGCATCGAGGATCAGTATGACGCTCTCGTGCAGGCATGGTACGGCGGCCAGGCAGCAGGTCTCGCAGTTGCAGACGTGCTCTTCGGCAAGTACAACCCTGCCGGCAGACTGCCTCTCACATTCTACGCATCTACCGACCAGCTCGGCGACTTCGAGGACTACAGCATGAAGGGCAAGACCTACCGCTACTTCGAGGGCGAGCCTCTCTACACATTCGGCTACGGCCTCAGCTACACCACCTTCGAGTACGGCCAGGCCAAGGTCAAGGGCGCAAAGCACGTGATCACCGTTCCCGTCACCAACACCGGTTCAGTTGACGGCGACGAGGTCGTCGAGGTTTACATCAAGGCTCTCGACGATCCCGAGGCTCCCATCAAGACCCTCAAGGGCTTCAAGCGCGTGAACATCCCCGCAGGCCAGACCGTGAAGGTTCAGATCGAGCTCGGCGACCGCGCATTCGAGTACTACAGCGAAGAGGCTGATGAACTTGCAGTCAAGAAGGGTCACTACCAGATCCTCTACGGTCCGTCATCAAAGGATTCAGACCTTAAGGCAATCGATATCAAGATCTAATGAAGAGACTATTCATCATCGGGGCGGCCCTGGCCGCCCTTGTTTCATGCGCGCCCAAGGCTCAGCAGGTGGTGGAGGAGATAAGCTTCGACACCGCAAAGTTCAGCACCGGCTTCGAAAGCGCATGGCTCGCCCCCGCATTCGACGACTCGCAGTGGGCAGAAATCAACATCAAGGACGTCTATGAGGCTCAGGGCTATGAAGGCTACGACGGTTACTCAGTATACCGCTTCACCTTCGACCTGCCCGAGCTCACCGGATCGAACAAGGACATCAAGCTCATGCTCAATCTCGCAAAGATCGACGACATGGACTGGACCTTCGTCAACGGCAAGTACATAGGCGGAATGAACACAGGATTCATCCTGAACAGCAATGACGTGCTCACCTACTACGACGTCGACAGGCACTACTACATCGACGGAGACGACCCTGCCCTGAACTGGGGCGGAAAGAACGTGATCGCCATCAGGGTGATGGACAACGGCGAGGAAGGCGGCATGTGGGACGGCCCCGTGAGCATCCTTTCATATCCTGCCGACAAGATGCCCGAGACCAACAACCACTTCAACGAGAGCGCCATCTACGGCGACATCAGAAGCATCGAGACCGAGGACGGCATGCTCAACAACACCGTCACCATCACGAACATGAACGTCGAGCCCTGCAAGGGACAGCTCGTGCTCACCGACCTTGACACCGACAGCGGCAAGACCGAGGTCCTGCTGACCGTCGACGACGCCAGCATCGGGTTCGCAGAGTCCTTCAGCACTGAAGTCATCACCAGGGAGAACGGCCGCCACGTGATCACCGCAGCCCTCGACGGCAAGGTGCTCACCAAGGTATCGCCCAAGTACATCCTCACCCCCGCCGCACCCGCAGAGCCCAGGATCAACGGTCCGAAGGTATACGGCGTGCGTCCCGGCAGCCCCGTGATCTTCAAGATTCCCGCAAGCGGCGACAAGCCCATCCGCTATGAGGTCGAAGGCCTTCCCGAAGGCCTGGCCCTCGATGCAGAGAAGGGCGTGATCAGCGGCTCCATAGCCACCGCTGGCCAGTACGACGTGAAGTTCGTGGCCACCAACGACAAGGGCACCGACAGCAAGGACTTCAGCTTCATCGTGGGCGACAAGATGGCCATCACCCCTCCCCTCGGATGGAACAGTTGGAACTGCTGGGGCCTGCAGGTATCGCAGGACAGGGTTCGCGAATCTGCCCAGGGCATGATCGACAGCGGCCTCATCGACTACGGCTGGACCTACATCAACATCGATGACGCATGGGAGGCTCCCGAGCGCGCGAAGGACGGCCGCATCCTCACCAACGAGAAGTTCCCCGACATCAAGGCTCTCGGCGACTGGCTGCACTCCAACGGTCTCAAGATGGGTATATACTCATCTCCAGGCGACCTCACCTGCGGCAAGTACCTCGGCTCGCTCGGCCATGAGGCACAGGACGCCGAAACCTACGCTGAATGGGGTATCGACTACCTCAAGTACGACTGGTGCGGCTACGGCAAGGAATTCGACAAGATAGGCAATCCCGTGCGCGAGGAGTACATGCGCCCCTACGTGCTCATGGGCAAGATCCTGCGCGAGCAGAACCGCGACATTCTCTACAGCCTCTGCCAGTACGGCATGGACAACGTCTGGGAATGGGGTGCCGAGGTTGACGCCAACTGCTGGCGCACCACAGGCGACATCACCGACACCTGGAACTCCCTGTGCCAGATCGGATTCAACCAGACCGTGCAGTATCCTTACGCCGGTCCCGGCCACTGGAACGACCCCGACATGATGATAGTCGGCAAGGTTGGCTGGGGCAGTCTGCACGAGTCACGGCTCACTCCTGACGAGCAGTACACCCACGTAACCCTGTGGAGCCTGCTCACCGCGCCCCTTCTCATCGGCTGCGACATGGCTCAGATGGACAAGTTCACCATCGGTCTTCTCAGCAACGCCGAAGTCATCGGCGTGAACCAGGACGTGCTTGGCAAGCAGGCACAGAAGGTCTGGGAGAAAGGTGACATCCAGATATGGATGAAGGACGTGGAGGACGGCAAGGCCATAGGTATCTTCAACATAGGTGCCGATGAGGTCACGATCAAGCTCCCTGCAGCCGAACTCGGCATCGCAAAGGGCGCCGCGCTCAGGGACCTCTGGAGGCAGAAGGACCTCAGCGGCAGGAACGCCGACGTCTTCACCGTGCCTTCTCACGGCTGCTACCTGATCAAGGCCAGATAGACAGCTGCATATATTTTTGATAATTACTGCTGATTTTGAATAAAAGTCAGCAGTTTTTTTGTTAATTTCGTACGTTTATGCAAAATCACATCTAAAACTATATCTTATGGAATCAAAAGACATCTCCAGGAGGTCATTCCTCAAGACCGGTTCTGCAGCAGCTCTCGGTCTGGCAGTAGCACCTACAGCCCTCATGGGTAAGAACCCCAAGAAAAAGAAGGACGTACCTCCCGCACCCCTTAACCGCAAGCTCAAACTCCTCGCAGTAGGTATCGGTGGCCGTGGCGCCGCTGACCTCGCCGAGATGGAGACCGAGGAATTCATCGGCCTCTGCGACGTTGACTGGAACTATGCAATGCATATCTTCGAGAAATACCCCAACGCAAAGAGATACAAGGACTACCGTGTGATGTTCGACGAGCTTCTCGACCAGGCTGACGGTGTTGTCATCGCAACCGCAGACCACACCCATGCAGTCATCGCAGCAGCAGCTCTTGCAGCAGGCAAGCACGTATACTGCGAGAAGCCCCTCACCCTTACAGTCTATGAGTCACGTCTGCTCACCAAGCTCGCAAAGAAGGCCAACGTCGCTACCCAGATGGGTAACCAGGGCGCTTCAGGCGAGGGCGTAAGGAAGATCTGTGAGTGGATCTGGAACGGCGAGATCGGCGAGGTCACCAAGGTAGAGGCATTCACCGACCGTCCTATCTGGCCCCAGGGCCTCAACCGTCCCGAGGTTGCCGATCCCATTCCTGACACTCTCGACTGGGAGAACTTCGTAGGACCCGCTCCCATGCGTCCCTACAACAAGATCTACACTCCTTGGAACTTCCGCGGCTGGTGGGACTTCGGTACCGGCGCTCTCGGCGACATGGCTTGCCATATCCTCCACCCTGTATTCAAGGGCCTCAAGCTCGGTTATCCTACCAAGGTCCAGGGTAGCTCTACCCTCCTCCTCACCGACTGCTGTCCTTCAGCTCAGACCGTGAAGTTCACCTTCCCCGCACGTGACAACATGCCTAAGGTTGCCATGCCCGAGGTTGACGTATACTGGTACGACGGCGGCATCAAGCCCGAGCGCTTCAAGGGTCTGCCCGAGGGCATCGACCTCAACGACGCCGGTGGATGCGTCATCTTCCACGGTACAAAAGACACCCTCATCTGCGGTTGCTACGGTGTTAATCCCTGGCTCCTTTCAGGCCGCAACCCTGAGGTTCCCCACGTTCTCCGCGAGATCAAGACCTCTCACCAGCAGGACTGGATCCGTGCCTGCAAGGAGGATCCTTCAGTACGTGTAAAGAGCGCTTCAGACTTCAGCGAGGCAGGTCCTTTCAACGAGATGGTTGCAATGGGCGTTCTCGCAGTACGTCTCCAGGGCCTCAACCAGGTTCTCGAGTGGGACGGCGAGAAGATGGAGTTCACCAACATCCCCGCCGATGCAACGATCCAGACATGCATCAAGGACGGCTTCGAGATTCACGACGGTCACCCTACCTTCAACAAGGACTGGACAGAGCCCGTCAATGCAAATGAATACGCAAAGAGCCTCATCAAGAAGACCTACCGCAAGGGCTGGTCACTTCCTGAGATGCCCCAGGACTAGTCACTAACATCTAAATCTTATATCAAAAATGAAAAAGGCACTTGTAATCGCTGCTTCTATCGCACTCGTATTCGCAGTTGCATCATGTGGCGGAAACAACAACAAGAAGGCTGCTGAAGAAGGCGGCGTTCCCGCTTACACCGTAGTCGAGGCTCCTCAGGTAGACCTCGCAGACTTCACCACCGACGAAGAGGGATTCATCCAGATCTTCGACGGCGAGACATTCAATGGCTGGAGAGGCTATGGCAAGGACCGCGTTCCTTCAAAGTGGGCCATCGTTGACGGATGCATCACATTCAACGGCACCGGCGGCGGCGAGGCACAGGAAGGCGACGGTGGCGACCTCATCTTCGCTCACAAGTTCAAGAACTTCATCTTCGAATTCGAATGGAAGGTCGAGAAGGCTGCCAACTCAGGCGTATTCTACCTTGCACAGGAAGTCACCACAAAGAACGACAAGGGTGAGGACCAGTATGAGCCTATCTACATCTCATGCCCCGAGTACCAGATCCTCGACAACGAGAATCATCCCGATTCATTCCTCGGTGTCGACGGCAACCGCAAGTCAGCTTCCCTCTATGACATGATCCCTGCAAAGCCCCAGAACCAGAACCCCTACGGTGAGTGGAACAAGGGCAAGATCATGGTATTCCAGGGCACCGTTGTTCACTACCAGAACGACGAGAACGTCCTCGAGTATCACTTGTGGACCCCGCGCTGGACAGAGATGCTCCAGGCCAGCAAGTTCAGCGAGGAGGCATGGCCTCTCGCATTCGAGCTTCTCAACAACTGCGGTGGCGAGAACCACGAGGGTTACCTCGGATTCCAGGATCACGGCGACGTTGTATGGTATCGTAACATCCGCGTAAAAGAGCTCTAGACATGCGCAAGATAGCACTTTTCGCAATTGCAGCCGTAGCTCTGGCATCATGCGCCGCTCCCAAGGAGCAGGAGGCAGCCAAGAAGGAAATCGGCATCGAGCTCTATTCAGTAAGAGACCTCATCGGCAACCCTGAGAAGTTCGCAAAGAACAGCGAGGCTACACTCAAGGCAATCGCTGACTATGGCTACACCTCAGTTGAGGCTGCATGCTATGGCGAAGGCAAGCTCTACGGCCTTACAGGCGAGGAGTTCAAGGCAGCCATCAAGGCAGCTGGTCTCAAGACCCTCTCTTCACACGTAGTTCGCTACCTCGAGGACGAGGAGATCGCAAGCGGTGACTTCTCTGCAGCAATGCCCTGGTGGGAAGAGGCTATCGCCTGCCACAAGGCAGCCGGCATGAAGTACATGGTCGCTCCCGGCATCAACATTCCCGACAACCTCAAGGACCTCAAGGTCGTATGCGACTACATGAACGCAATCGGCAAGCTCGTGAAGGAGAACGGAATGCAGTTCGGCTACCACAACCACTCACATGAGTTCAACGAGGTAGAGGGCGTTCCCGCTTACGACTTCATGGTTCAGAACACCGATCCCGAGCTCGTATTCTTCCAGATGGACGTATACTGGGCAGACAACGCACGCGTAAGCCCCGTGGAGTATTTCAAGAAGTATCCCGGCCGCTTCACCTGTCTGCACATCAAGGACGTTGCTGAGGTTGGTCAGAGCGGCAAGGTCGGCTTCGACGCCATCTTTGGCAACTTCGAGACTTCCGGCACCCAGGACATCGTAGTCGAGATGGAAGGCTCAAGCTACCCTGAGGAAGAAGGCGGAATCCTCCGCACCTGCAAGGAGTCAGCTGAGTACCTCATCGCAGCACCCTTCGTGAAGTAATACAGGTTCACATATTCCGGAAAGGGAGGTCATAGCTGGCCTCCCTTTTTGTATATTAATCACCAATACTTGGTTTATCAGACAATATCTCATGATGAAAAAGATTGCCATCGTTGTACTCGCAATAGCGCTTACTGCCTGCAGCAAGATCCAGGAGCAGAACATTCTTGGAGTATGCACGGTCGAGAATGTCGACCAGACATTCACGACTGATGGAACAAGCGGACCTATCAACACCAAAGAAGATGGAGTCATTTTCTATGAAGGAGATCAGATGGAGTTCACCAAGACATCCATCATACCCTGTCCGTCAATCATCAGTGAATATGGGTTGACAAGGTTTCCCGAATTTCGGGGATCATTTGATTATGTATTTGACAGCGCCTCTTCTTGTATCACCATTCCGGAAAGACATTTTGAATGGAGTTTTGATGATCCGGAAACTGGATATCATGGGGATGCTTCAATGACAATAAGGACCTTGACATACAATGTCATCAAACAGGACAACAGCACACTTTGTCTCACCCGCGAGAATGACGTTCATGACGAGAAAGGTAACTATGTTGGAGTCGATCACTATAGAGTGACGCTCAGCCGCTAATCCTCGTCGACCGGCCAGCAATAGTCGGCCTGCTTTCATTATCCTTTACCATACCGGCAGACGTACGCCTCATGGTCTCGTCTGCCGTTGGTATAATACCGTGGTGGCCTTAAAGAGGCTGGCCGCGGTAATGGAAAAGCGAGCATAACTTTGTCATCGCAGAGCAGAAATCCGGCTAAATCGTGGACAAAATGAGCGATTCCTCCATAGAAGCGTTAATTATCTGCCTTTTTCATCAATATATCAATGATTCTCCACAATATTAAGGACATTATGGAGAAAAGGTATTTGGCGGGCACATTTGTAACAGATTTATGGACGAAGGGCTGTCAGAGGATTGCTTTCAATATCTCGGAATCTATCTTCAGAAGGCGTTGGAGCTGTTTCTCACCAGCATTGTAGTTGAAATGAAGATGTTTTGCCAAGTCAATCTTCTGGCTTGCCGGGAGGGTTGCAATGTCATTCGAGCCAAATTGTTCCATTGCCACTTTCTTCGCTGAGATATACAGATCATTATCGCTATAGAAAACGGACTCCCCCAGCGTCCTTGCAACTTCCGAATAAGCCTCAACCTTTCTTGAAATCAGATAGAAATACTGTCTGGCATCCCTGAACACCGACTCGGCAGCCTTGACGTCACAGAAAGCAAGAGGCGAGACATACCCATCAACAAGTTTCATGGTCCTATAGGAATCCACATCTCTTGTGTGCATCAGTCGCCGCCACCAGGCTACCGTCATGGATTTTCCACATGCCCGCGCATATCTGACGGCAACAGGCTGGAAGAAATACTGGCTCGTCCCCCACGGATAGGAGAACGGAGTCACATCATCATTGACAACGAAGCCGTTCCTGTTCACATAGACAATTGCATTTCTTAAATAGGACAGAGTCTCAACGGGGAAGAGTTTCAAATTGAATGCGCTCAAGTCGACTTTTCCCTCGAAATACTTTTCCAGCCGCAACGTGAAATAAGCGAAGAAATCCATTATAGACCGTTCGTCTCCGGCAACGACCAGATGAATATGATTGCTCATCAACTGGAATGCGAAAATCCTTATTTGAGAGTACATTCTCGCACTGGCTGCCAGGATTGACATGGCAGCCATGTAATCCTCACTGGTATTGAAAATGGCAGGGTGGTTTTCAGGCGTATTGGCATTGAATACTTTCCCGAGCCGATTGAAGACATCAGAGCATTCCTGCTCTCTGTAATAGAATTTGACCTTTTCCATAGTGTTTAGTTAGGAGCCTGACTGGCCGGCAGAGGCTTGCTTCATGCAAGGATCAAGCAGCAACATCCCTAACAAAGATAACACAAATTGTCTCCAAACGAAACAATCTGCCGTATCTTTTCCATATCGCTATTTGACATTGGAACGCCCGTCCACGAACAGGCCATTTATGTGCTCTGTCTTGAGACTTTGTCCATGAATTCGTAATTATCGTGCCCTTTTGAAGGAATTATGGCCATTTCTCCATAAGAATACGACTTCTATGGACAAAAGGCCACACATGGGCAACAATCAGGCAATTACGAGGACGCTCATGACCTCGTCTGTCGTTGGTATAATATTTGAGACTTGAGTGGAAACTCTGGAGTTATGAGATCACCGAAATATTCTTTCGTGGCCACGGCCATGGCCTTTGCCATGACGATATTCAGTCTGGCATCCTGCGACAAGGAAGCTCTAAAGCTGTATCGGGACTACGACGGCAACAAAGTTTCTCTTATTGGACGCTGGGGCCTGGTGGAGGTGCAGTACTGGACTGCAGGTGTTATGGAAAGCCATCCCATAGAGCCTACCAGCGTGATGGAGTTCATGGAAAACGGCAAAGGTCGCACACTGATGTTCCTGGACAATGGCGACGAGAAGATCATAGACACCTTCCATTGGGAGAAGTATCCTGGAAGCATCACCATATTTACTGAAGAAGAGTGGGAGAACAACCGCCATCTCGGTCAAGATGACCAGAACTACATGCTCGGAAACAACTACCCATTCAGGGTAATCGACCAGAACACCATCTCCTGCGAAGAGAAGGTCACTGCCGGCTCATGGCTGGTAAACGTATTTGCGCGTTTCTGACGCTTGCGTTCCCTCAGAAAAAGAAATCCTATTCCTCTTCCAACGGGCGCTTCCTGACGACCACTATCGACAGCTCATAGAGGAGGTAGAGGGGCAGGAATACCAGCGAGAGGGTGAAGGGGTCGCCGGAGGGGGTTATGAGGGCGGCAAGGACCAGCAGGACCACCACAGCGTATCTGCGTATGCCCTTGAGCGTATCCTTGTACAGCAGGCCCATGCGTGAGAGCACCCAGGCGAGCATGGGGATCTCGAACACCACGCCCATTATGAACACGAGCGTGAGGAAGTTCGACATGTAGGAGTTCAGCGAGATCTGGTTTGTGATGCTGTTGCCCACGGTATAGCCTGTCAGGAACCTGAAGGTCACGGGGAAGATCACGCAGTAGCCGATGGCGCAGCCGATGAAGAAGAGGACGGTGCCGCACGCGAATGCGAGCTTCACGCTCTTCTCCTCGTTCTCGTAGAGGGCAGGCTTGAGAAACTTCCAGATCTCATATATCATGTAGGGGAAGACGATCACCAGCGAGAGCCAGAACGAGGTGCTGATGTGGGTCAGAAACTGGCTGGCCACATTGATGTTGATGATGTCTACGTGAAAGTCGGAGGAGAAGTCGGGCATGAGCCCTCCCTTGGGGCCGTCTCCGCCGAACGACAGCAGCCTGTAGAGGAAGAAATTGCCGTCAGTGGGGCCCAGGATGAAGCTGTCGAATATGTGTGGCATTGCAATGAAGCAAGCCACGATGGCGATGAACAGAGCGATAGCTATACGGAAAATCGACCACCTGAGAACTTCCAGATGGTCCCAAAACGTCATGGCCTCGCCAGTCTCGAGCTCCTGATCCTCTTCCTCAGCCATTATATGTCTTAGTCTTTCTTGGGCTCAGAGGGCTTCTTGACTTCCTCGTCGAGGTTTCCTATCTCCTTCTCGACGTCAGCCATGCCGTCCTTGAAGCTCTTCACACCCTTTCCAAGGCCCTTCATGAGCTCGGGAATTTTCTTACCACCGAAAAGAAGAAGGATAACAAGAGCGATGATGACGATCTCACCTGCGCCAAGATTCTGAAGGAATAAAATGTTATGCATATCCAATAGGTTTATCAAAGTTTACAAATATAATGTTTTTTCCTCACATTGCATAGGTGTGGAGGCTGCCTGCCGACGGAAGAAGATTCACTCCCCACCAGCACATGTTCAGCAGCAGGAAAGCTGCAATGATTACCGCAGTTTTCCATCCCCTGGTCATCCTGGGCTCCAGGTGGAAATAGGCACCGAAGGCAATCCAGGTAAGGAGCGCCCAGATCTCCTTGGGGTCGAAGGTCCACCAGTCGCCCCAGCTCTGCTTTGCCCAGAGGGCGCCCATGCACATGCCTATGGTGAGGAAGGCCCAGCCCACGCTGCAGAACCTGCGGCCGAGCAGCCAGGCGCCGCGGCTGACCTCGTGGCGGCGCGAACGCACAGCGAGCACAGCCACAAGCACAGTGGTGACCGCCAGCATGGCGTAAGCGAACATGTAGGACACTATGTGCGGGATGAACCATCCGCTGCGGAGCACGGGCACGAGGTCCCTGCTGCCAATCCCGACGCTCTTCATCGTGCTGTACACGAACAGGGCGAAGACCACGGCAGTCGCTGCCCATATCCAGCCTTTCGCGCTCACGTGAAGCAGGGTGAAAAGGGCGTACAGGGCGGCCGAGACTATCAGCAGCCAGAGGCCGATGGCGATGAGAGGATAGAGAGGGTCCTTGACGCACTGCAGCACGGAATAGCTGGTCTGCTCCCCTGCCGCGACGTCATAACCCTGCTGATAGATGCGCCAGCGCCCCAGCCTTGCGGGAGCATTGACGCTGACGGTGGCTTCCACCACCTGGCCGTCGAGGCTCTTCGCCTCCAGGACCGAAGTATAGTCCAGCGGACTGCCGGACTCGTAGCGCGCTATGCGGAAATCCTTGAGAGTGAGTGCATAAGGAAAGCCGCGGAGCATGGCGGGCTCATCATAGCCGGCCATCACCACGACCTTCTGCTTTGCAAATATGCTGTAAAGGCCGCCGAACACGACGAGAACGGCGGCCACATGCATCAATATCCTTATGCCTTTGCCCATTGCTCGCGAAGCAGGGCCACAGCTGCGGGAACAGCAACGGCACGGTCGCCGTCACATCCGCACTCGAAGCTTACGTACTTGTCGTATCCCATCTCCTTGAGAGCGCGGAATCCGTCGACGTAGTTGTCGAGCTCGCCGTCCTCACCGGGCATGCGCCTGTGACCACGGCTGGCCATGTGAACGTGCTGCAGGTACTTGCCTGCTGCGATGAAGGCAGCATAGTCGGAAGTCTCTTCCTTCATGTGCCAGAAGTCGCCCATGCACTTCACGCCCTCGCAGTTCACGTCGCGGCAGATTGCAGCAGCGTCGGAAACGAGGCGGAGGTAGAATGCCTCGTCGCGGTTGAGGGGCTCGAGGATGACGGTAGTGCCCTTTGAGAGAGCGTACTCACCGAGCTTGCGGAGTTCCTCGCAGAGGTAGTCGCGGGTCTCCTGGGTATGGGGCATTGCGGTCTCTGCCTGCCCGTTGAATGCGGGAACCATGATCACGCCGGTAGAGCCGAACTGGCCGCCTGCGTCGATGATCTCGCGCATGGTGCTGTCGAATGAAGCCTTGATGGCTGCATCCTTCGAGAGGATGAAGCCGTCGAAGCCTGCGCAGAGGGCGCTGACCTTGATATTGCGGCCCTTGAGAGCCTGTGCTATCTCGTTGGCATTCTCCACGAGCTCCATTCCGCCGGGCTCGAAGCCCTCAATGCCGAGCTCTTCCATCATGTCGAACTTCTCGGCGTATGTCTCCTTGCCTGTGGTTCCGCTCTGGAAGGACAGGTGGAGCTTGGTGTCGTTCGCCTTCACCTCAGGCTTGGGAGTGCAGCCGGTGAGGAGAGTGGGGACTGAAAGCGCTGATACTGCAGCTGCTGCAGTAAGCGAAGTCTTGAAGAAATCTCTGCGCTCCATACTACTCGTCGCCTCCGGGTACGTGAACCTTGTAATTGCTCATGTCCATAGGACCGATCTCGAGCTTCTCGGGCATGAGGTCGAGGTCAGATGCGCTGATCTGCTCCCACTCGATGGTCTGGCCTGTGTATGCAGCCTCGCGGCCCATTACACCAGCGAGAGATGACTGTGCGGTGCCTGTTGCCTCCTCGTGTGCGGTGCCCTTGCGGATATGATTGACCCAGTCGACGTGCTCGAGGGTGTAGGCGTCGTTCTGCTGGAATGCAGGGTCTTCCTTGTACTCCCAGAGGATGTTGTCCTGAAGGTCGCGGATGGTCTCGTCATCGCTGTTCCAGTAGCCCTTTGTACCGTTGATTCTCTCGGATACGTTGGTGCTGGTGCCGTTGATCTGGCGGCACATGCTGTGCAGATGGATGCCCTTGCCGAAGTCGAAGTCGACGCTGAACTGGTCGTACTGGTCTCCGGTCACGCGGCGATGCCTTGCACCGATTCCGGTAGCTGAAATGGGGGTAAGGCCGGTCATCCACATGAATACGTCGATGTTGTGTACGTGCTGCTCGACGATATGGTCACCTGAGAGCCATGTCCAGTTTACCCAGTCACGGATCATCCATTCCATGTCGCTCCAACCCTTCTCACGCTCGCGGTACCAGAGCTGACCCTGGTTCCAATATACATTACCACCGGTAATCTCACCGATCATGCCCTGCTGGATGAGCTTGAATGCCTCAACGTAGGGGCGCTGGTGGTGACGCTGTGTACCGGTGATGACTGACAGACCCTTTGCCTGAGCCATCTTGGCTGCTGCCATACATGTGCGGTATCCCTTTGCATCAACTGCGATAGGCTTCTCGAGGAAAGCGTGAACGCCCTTCTCGACTGCGTACTTGAACTGGTCGGGACGGAATGCGGGAGGTGTTGCGAGGATCACCATGTCGACACCTGAGTCGATGACCTTCTGATATGCGTCGAAACCGATGAAGCAGTTCTCGTCGGCAACCTTCTGGTCGTAGTCGTTGGCAAGCATCTCGCGTGCGCCGTTGAGCCTGTCCTCGAATACGTCGCCAAGAGCGAGGACGGTGATGCCGTCAGCTGCGTGAAGAAGGTTCTGGATGGCGCCGGATCCACGGCCGCCACAGCCAACGAGGCCGACCTTCAGCTCACGGCCGTCGATTGCCTTGTCGGGAAGTTCAGGTACATAGTAAGTTCCTTCTGCGCGATAGGGAGTGTTCTTCTTGCTGCCTGCGCATGAGGTGAGGAGAGCGGGTGCAACCATTCCTGCAGCACCGATCTTTGCAGTGCTGGTAAGGAACTCTCTGCGGTTGATGTTCTTTGTTTTCATAATATTGTGGTTATTTGATCGATTCAGGTACTTCGCACACGACTCGGAAGCCTATGCCCTTTATGTCGGAATACCACCAGATGCTCTTGGGGTTCTGGGGGTCGGTGCTGAGCCATGCGTCGTGGTGGGTGCTGCCGCGGGACGCACTGCGGAGCAAGGCAGCGTCGTCGGCATACAGGCCGCCGCGCACCACATGCTCGGTGCCGGTCTCGGGGCCCTTGGGGTCGGTCACCTCGGCCTCGGTGTAATAGTCGGGAGCGTACCAGTCAGAGCAGTACTCGAGCACGTTGCCGGCCATGTTCTTCAGGCCGAAAGCGTTGGCTTTCACTGTGTTGGGCGACTGAGTGCGGCCCTTGCTGGTCTCTTTGTAAACGGCGTAGCGCTTGATGACTGTGGTATCGGTGCCGAAGATCTTCTTTGCAAGGCCTTCGGAAGTGTACTGCTTGGGCTTGCCCTCGAAGGGATAGGCGTCCTGGCTGCCGGCACGTGCCGCGTACTCCCACTCGGCCTCGGTCGGGAGGCGGTACTTCCTGCCTGTCTTGAGCGAGAGCCAGAGGCAGAAGGTCTCGGCTGCGTAGTGCGTCATGGTGAGGGCGGGACGGTCCTCGTCCATTCCCCAGCCCTGGTCAGGGTTGCCGAAGGGCGCCGTGGGGCCTGAGACAGCGTCGAGGTCGGGGCGTGAGTTGTTGGCGTAGACCTTCTCGGGCGGGGTGTGACCCTCCGACATGGTCTCGCCGTAGAATGCCCAGTACTGGTCCCATGTCACCTCCACCTCGCTCATGAAGAAGCGGGAGATGTTGACCTTGTGCTGAGGGCCTTCGTCGCCGGCGCGGAGCTGCTCGTTCTTAGGAGAACCCATCATGAAGGAGCCGGCGGGGATCGCAACCATCCTTATGCTGGCGTCGGTGCCTGGGATGGTCTCGGTGAAGTTCTCGAAAGCCTCGACAGTCGCGGGAGCCTGGTATAGATGGGCCGCAGCATCCTTGTGGCGGCTACCCTTCCTATAGGGCACGCCGGCCATCTTCGCATGCGAGTAGTTGGGGTTGTAGTGGCCTGCGTCCAGGTGGCAGTTTATGCAGTGGAGGTCCTTGACCTGGGCCTCGTTGGCTTCGTAGTAGAGGTGGGCCGATATGCCGTCGTCGGAGATGCCCTGAGGGTAGAGGTTCACGTGGCACTCCCTGCAGGATTCGTTGTAGACTATGCCGCGGGCATACTCGAGCTCGCCGCGGTGCTCCCAGTCGAGATTCTCCTTCTTCTTGAAGACGTAGGAGAAGAGGTCCTTCACGCCCACCTTGGTCTTTACCAGGGCGTGCTTTATCTGATGGTCCTCGGGAGGGAGATGGCAGGCGGCGCAGTCGGTCTTAGTGCCGCTGTCGTTAAGGAAATGATGGCCTTTGGCGTAGCTGTTGTCGGCGTCCTCGTGGACGTGGCAGGACATGCAGCTGTCGTTCGTTGAAGTGCTGATGAACAGGCTGTTGACGGCGGCCATTATCGCCAGGCCGGCGCACAGTCCTGCAAGCACTCCTATAGTCAGTTTCGTTTTTGTGGTCATTAGCTACAAAAATAGTAAAAATCCAGCATTCCGGCAACTAAAAATCCATATTCAGACCTATGCCCAGAACGTGTTCTGCAGGCAAGCCTGCAAAGGTGTAGTAGAGATAGTAGCCCTCTATCTGGAAGTGCTCGTCGAAGTCGTAGGTGGTAGCCACGTAATGGCGGGTCTTCTTCCATGTGTCGCCCCAGGTGAAGACCTCCATTGCAAGGTAGGGCTTGAATCTGGTTTCGGGGATGGCATACTGCACCTTCAGGCGGGAGCGGAGCACATCGCCCTGCTCTCCGAGATCGGGCGTCCATGAATGCGTGTAGCGTTCACGTATCTGCACCGACAGATTGCCCTCCCTGAGGGTTCCGGTAAGGTCGAAGAGGGCCTTGTGGGTGATTGCGGCGGGCTCGTACAGGAAGTCGTAGCACACATCGGCCTTCAGCCACTTGTTGATCTTGTAGCCGACGGTGGTGCGGGTGTACCAGCACTCCAGGCGTCTGTACTGATAGTTGTCGTGCTCGAAATAGAAGGTTGCAAACCAGTTGGAATTCCTGAATCCATGATTGATCTCGAAGAACTCCCAGCCACCGAAGGTATTGTCAAGTTCCTGGGCTGCGGCAGGGCGGCTGTTGAGCATCAAGAGGGACAATATCGATGTGGCAAGCAGAATTGCGGTTCGTTTCATGCCGCAAATTTACCAATTTGCCCGCGATTAGGCAAATCCGGTAAAGCGTCGGGGCACGGGGTTTGTTGAAGAGTTTGGCTATATTTGCAGTCGATGAGAGTCAAAGTCATATCAGCGATCGTGCTGGCAGCGCTGCTGTCGACGGGAGCATTCGCGCAGACGGCCGGCGGAAACGCAGGTGGCCAGGCAGGCAGTGCAGCCGGGCAGGTGGAGAAACCGGCCGGCGAAATCCCGCAGGAACGGGATGCGGCGGCATTGCAGCAGGAGCAGGACGACAGGGCTGCCGCGGCGGCCAGAAGTATGGCCAGATCAAGACATGGCAAGGTGACCGAGGGAGTGTCGCCCAAGGCCATGATGTACTTCATCCACAAGTGTAACTCCAAGTACGACACGCAGATGACCCTCAACCGGGTGGGCAATCTCTACAGGCTCATGCCCAGAAAGCTCAAGCGCGAAATCGGGCAGATCTACTACCCTGCCCTGCGCGAAGGCCTGCAGGAAAAGGACGAGATGAAGTTCCTGGAAGCGGATGCCGGCAAGAAGGTCCTGGAGGACGGCACCCTGCAGATCAACCTCTCATTTCCCAAGTTCTACCTCACCATGGACCATGTGAGCTGGGCGGACCTCGACCAGCTTTTCCTCACCTACTTCAAGTAGAAACAGGCCTACTGACGGCTCCCGATGAAGGTGGCGCGGCTCCAGATCTCCTCGAGCGGGCCACGGCGGTGATGTGATGTCCACCATCTGCAGAAGAAATACAGCAGCACAAGGAATACCAGCGCAAGGCAGAAGCTGATTGCGTGGCGGCTCCATGTGTAGAAGCCGAATCCCCATCCGTAGAACAGCATGCCTCCGATGATGGACTGCAGCAGGTAGCAGGTCAGACTCATCTTGCCTATGCAGGCGAGCCTGCCGAGCGCTACGGCGGCGCGGGTCCTGTAGTACAGCAGCACTATCCCCGACACATAGAAGCTCATCATCGCGAAGTTGCGCCAGGCCTTGAGCAGGATGTCGAGCGAATTGGAGACTGCGGCATTGGAAACTGCCTGAGGCACAAACATATAGGCAACCTGGAGCACTCCGAACGAGCAGAACGAAGTCACCAGCACCTTCTTCCAGAAATCGAGATGGTTGCCTTCGTCGATGAAGAGCCTCCTGCGTCCCACCAGCATGCCCAGCACGAAGAGGAACAGGGTCTGCGTGAGGCGTCCGTTCTCAAGAGCCCAGCCGAAGTTCAGGGGCAGTCCCATGCGCACTCCTGCAGACGCTACGTCAAGGAACGACCCTTCGGCGCAGGTCCGCGTCATGATGTCCCACATGTGGCCATAGCCGAGGTTCATGGGGCCGATCGACGGGTTCACAAGCCCGGCCACGATGTACCCAAGTTCCACCGGCTGCAGGAAAAGGAAGAACGCCACCCAGAACAGCACCTTGTCGGGCGCCTTCACGAGCGGGATGAGGAAGAGACCAAGCACGGCGTAGGTGCAGAGTATGTCGCCGTTGAAGAAGGCGAGGTCGAGCATGCCCCAGAGGAAGAGCAGCAGCATCCTCCACGCGAAGCGGGGCCGGAAGTCGAGCCCCTTCTTCTCCCTGTTGTGGTGCTGGATGTAGCAGCTGAAGCCGAACAGGAGCGCGAATATCGCGTACATCTTGTTGGAGCCGAGGAAGAACACGGTGTCCCACACTGCAGTGTCGAGCCTGCTCTGCTCAGGGAACAGATAGAAGTTCAGATGCTCGAGAAAATGGATGATGATGATGCCGCATACCGCGAATCCGCGCAGCACGTCCACGACGTTGACCCTATGGTTGCTTTGTTCGATTGCCATAACGCACAAATTTACGCAGAATTGCTTATCTTTACGCGATTTTAAACGATCGGCAATGAAAAAGTTAGCATCAATGGGTATTATCTTATCCCTCGTGGCATTCGGAGCAGCCACTTCCTGCAGGACCGAGCAGGAGAAAGTCCCCGCCATCGACCTTACAAACCTTGACACAAGCATCAATCCGGGCGACGACTTCTACGGATATGCAACCATGGGCTGGAGGCAGAAGAACCCCCTGAAGCCCGAGTTCTCAAGATACGGTGCATTCGACGTTCTCGCTGAGAACAACCAGATACGCCTCAACGAGCTCTTCCAGGGCCTCGCCAAGTCAAAGGCAGAGCCCGGCAGCGTGGAGCAGAAGATCGCCGACCTCTACAACATGGGCCTCGACTCCCTCAAGCTCAACGAGCAGGGCATCGCCCCCGTGCTGCCTTACGTGCAGGCGCTTGAGGCCGTGACCGACCTCGAGACCTTCGCCATCGCAAGCGCAGAGTGCGACAGGAACGGTGTGGGCAGCATCTACGGCGGTGGCGTGAGCACCGACCTCATGGACAGCAACATGCAGATATTCTACATGTCTGAGAGCGGCCTCGCAATGGGCAACCGCGACTACTACCTCCTCCCTGAGCATCAGGCACTCCGCGACGGCTACAAGGCCTTCCTCGAGAAAATCGCCACACTCGCCGGACTCGAGAACGCAGCCGAGCTCGCAAAGGACGCATTCGACGTGGAGATGGCCATCGCAGTCCCCTACTGGTCAATGGTACAGCAGCGCGACATCATGGCTTCATACAACCCCATGAGCAGCGAGCAGCTCTTCGCGGCATATCCCAACCTTCACCTCGACAGCTACTGCCAGACCCTCGGCATCCCCGCACAGGAGAAGCTCGTGGTCGAGCAGCCCTCATACTTCCAGGCCATCGACAGCTATGTTACCAGCGTTGACGTCAAGGTCCTCAGGCACTACCTGCAGGCAAGGGTCCTCAGGGACGCCTGCAGCGCCGTCAGCGACGAGTTCTACGCAGCCAGCTTCGACTTCTTCTCACGCCAGATGGCAGGTGTGCAGGAGCCCAAGCCCCGCTGGAAGAGAGCCATGGCAGTGCCCAACGGACTGCTCGGCGAGGCCGTCGGCCAGATGTACGTGGCCAAGTACTTCCCCCAGGAAGACAAGGACCGCATGCTGCAGATCGTGAAGAACATCCAGGCATCGCTCTCAGAGCACATCGCAGAGCTTGACTGGATGAGCGACGCAACCAAGGCGAAGGCCCAGGAGAAGCTCGCCAACTTCACCATCAAGATCGGCTTCCCTGACAAGTGGAAGGACTACTCATCACTTCAGATCGACCCTGCGAAGAGCTACTACGACAACCTCCTCGCAGCCGCACGCTGGTACACCCAGGACAACCTCTCCAAGCTCGGCCAGCCCGTCGACCGCGAGGAGTGGCTCATGAGCCCCCAGACCGTGAACGCATACTACAACCCCACCACCAACGAGATCTGCTTCCCCGCAGGCATTCTCCAGCCGCCCTTCTTCAACACTAATGCTGACGATGCAGTCAACTACGGTGCCATCGGCGTAGTGATCAGCCACGAGATGACCCACGGATTCGACGACCAAGGCCGCCTCTTCGACAAGGACGGAAACATGAACAACTGGTGGACCGAGGAAGACGCAAAGGCATTCGAGGAGAAGACCGCCAAGCTCGTTGAGCAGTTCAATCAGGTAGAGGTCCTGCCCGGCGTATACGCCAACGGCAGCGCAACCCTGGGCGAGAACATCGCTGACCAGGGCGGACTCCGCATCGCCTTCACCGCAATGCAGAACTCATTCGGCGAGAATCATCCCGAGCCCATCGACGGCTTCACCGCAGAGCAGCGCTTCTACCTCGGCTACGCTACCGTATGGGCACAGAACATCACCAAGGAGGAGATGCAGCGCCGCGTGCTCACCGACGTGCACTCACAGGGCGAGCACCGCGTGAACGTATCGCTCAGGAACATCGACGACTTCTTCAAGGCATTCGACATCAAGGAAGGCGACGCCATGTTCAGGCCTGAGGAAGACCGCGTAATCATCTGGTAATCATGAATTTCTTCCGCAAGTTCACTACCGCGTTCTACTTCATCCCGCTGCTGGTCAGCTGCCGGAACGTTCCGGAGACACTCAGCACCATCGAGGTGAACGGCCAGACTCTGCTGTACTCCGTACGTGGCCCCGAGAACGGAAAGCCCGTGGTGCTCATGCACGGCAACGGAGGATCGCACGAAAGCATAAAGACACAGTCCCTGCAGCTCGCCAAGGCGGGCTACAGGGTATACTGCCCGGATTCCAGAGGGCAGGGCGCCAACGCGCCGCTGGAGGAGTACCACTACGCCGACATGGCCGAAGACTGCTACCAGTTCATCCAGGCGCTGAAGCTCGGCAAGCCCGCCGTTGGCGGATGGAGCGACGGTGGAATCAACGCGCTTCTGCTCGAGATGGCACACCCCGGCACCTGCGGCCTCATCATGGCGGCAGGCGCAAACCTCTACCCCGACTGTGGCGACGGGTTCGAGGAATTCAAGAAATGGATACTCGAGAACGGCACTCCCCTGGCACTGATGATGCTCGACGAGCCTCAGATAGACCCCAAGGACCTCGGTGCCATCGCATGCCCTTCACTCATCACCGCCGGCAGCAAGGACCTCATCAGCGTTGAGCATACCAAGCTGATAGCAGATTCGATACCGGATTCAGAGCTGGTGATATTCCAGAAAGCGACACACAGCAGCTACATCAAGAGAAATCCTCGATGGGGCCGCTGTATGCTCGACTTCTTCGCAAGGCACGGTTACTAACCGTTACTTGCGAGGCTTAATGTTAAGTTTTACAGGCTTTATCATATTCTCAGGACGGAGGATCTCATCGAGTTCCTCCTTTGAGAGTATACCCTCCTCGAGAACGAGTTCGTATACGCCCTTTCCTGTCTCCTTGGCCTTCTTGGCGATCTTGGTAGAGTGCTTGTAGCCTATGATGGGGTTGAGCGCTGTGACTATGCCAATGCTGTTCTTGATGTAGGCCTCGCAGCGGTCGGCGTTGGCGGTGATGCCGTCGATGCAGTTAACGCGCAGGGTGTCGAAACCGTTCATCAGGATCTCGGCGCTCTCGAAGCAGCACTGGATCATGACGGGCTCCATTGCGTTGAGCTCCATCTGGGCTGCCTCGCCGCTCATGGTGACGCATACGTCGTTGCCCATGACCTTGTAGCAGATCTGGGTCATGACCTCAGGAATGACGGGATTGACCTTGCCTGGCATGATTGATGAACCGGGCTGCTTCTCGGGGAGATTGATCTCGCCAAGGCCGCAGCGGGGGCCGGATGCCAGCAGACGGAGGTCGTTGCTTATCTTGGAAGCCTTGACGGCGAGGCGCTTGAGAGCTGCGCTGTAGCCTACAAGGGATGAGGTGTCGGAAGTGGCTCCCACGAGGTCCTGTGCAAGGGTCACGGGCCAGCCTGTGATCTGTGCGAGGGCGGCGGTGCACTTCTCGGCATAGCCGGGCTCAGAGCAGATGCCGGTGCCGATGGCGGTGGCACCCATGTTGACTACGAGGAAGTCGGCAGCAGCCTCGTCGAGGTGCTTGATCTCGTCCTCGAGAATTGAAGCGAAGCCTCCGAATGACTGGCCGAGCGCCATGGGCACGGCGTCCTCGAGCTGGGTGCGTCCCATCTTGAGTATGTCCTTGAATTCCACGCTCTTGGCCCTGAGTGAAGCGATGAGCGCCTCGAGGTGCTTCTTGAGCTCGATATGTGTGAAGTACAGTCCGAGATGGGCTGCGGTGGGATATGCGTCGTTGGTTGACTGGCTGCAGTTCACGTCATCGTTGGGCCAGCAGTGCTTGAAGTCGCCGAGCTCGTAGCCCATGATCTGGAGAGCACGGTTGGCTATGACCTCGTTGGCATTCATGTTGGTGGATGTGCCGGCACCGCCCTGGATCATGTCGATGGGGAATGCCTCGGCGTGCTCACCGGCAAGTATCTCCTTGCAGGCCTGCATGATGGCTGAGTACACCTCGTCGGTGATGAGCCCAAGCTCGTGGTTGGCCTCGGCCGCGCCCATCTTGGTGATGGCGAGTCCCTTCAGATAGTTGGGATACTCGTTAAGATGGAAATGGCTGATGTTGAAATTCTCGAGGCACCTGAGTGTCTGCACATCGTACAATGCGTCCGCAGGGATCTGCTTTTCTCCGATAAGGTCGCTACCAGTTCTGAATTTAGTCATGTCAAATAATGCATATTTTATTCTGAAGTGCAAATATAGCCAAAAATTCACTAACTTTGTTCGTTGAAACAATTCTCAAGACATGTATAGAAAGTTTGATCCGGTTTCAGGCAAGAATGCTGAAATAATCGAAGCGGTGATGAACAGCGAGGAAGTTCTGTCCATCTCACCCAGCCTGCAGTTCAAAGTCCGACTTTGCGTAGAGGAAGTCGAAGAGAACATTCTCAGTTATTCAGGCACAACCTGGGTTTCCATCCAGGCCGAAGAGAACAACGACTACCTCACAATCTGCTTCAAGGACGGCGGCACCCCGTTCGATCCGCTTGCAAAGGACGATCCCGATGTGACCACCAGCCTCAACGACCGTGAGATTGGCGGCCTCGGAATCTTCATCTGCAAGCAGATGATGGACAGCATCGAGTACCGTCACGAGGGCGGCAGCAACATCCTCACCATGAAGCTTAAGACCGCATGAGTCCGGCAAGGTCATTCTCGACAAGACTGAGCCTGAACATCCTGGCTCTGACTTCGGTGGTATTCATCCTTACCATCGGAGCGGCTGCCATATCGTCTCACATCCTCATTTCGGACGAGGCCACAAAGTCGCTGGAGAACCTGCTTGACGCCACCATCAAGGACGTCGAGAAGACCCTCCAGACCGTGGAATTCGCCGTGGAGGCTTCGTCATGGCTCGTTGCCGAGAACAAGGACAAGGAAGATTATCTCTACCATATCACCCGCAAGATAGTGTCGGAGAACGACGACATAGTCGGCAGCGCCATCGCATTCTGCCCCGACTACCGGAGGAACCGGCACTGGTTCTCGCCATACTCCTTCATAGAGGAGCAGACCGGCGAAGTCGAGAGCAAGCAGTTGGGCAACGAGAGCTACGACTACTTCGGGATGGAATGGTACAGCGTACCCGCCGAGACAGGCAAGCCCCACTGGAGCGAGCCATACATCGACGAAGGCGGCGGCGGATACCTCATGTGCACCTACAGCTACCCTATCTTCGACGACGAGGGGGCCCTGTATGCAGTGCTGACTGCCGACATCACCCTCAAGTTCATCGAGGACGTGCTGGAAAGCGTAAAGCCTTACGAGCATTCTGTGGTGTCGCTCATGAGCCCCGCAGGCGTATACCTCAAGTCAAGCACCAACGTCAAGAAGTTCGGAACGTCGATATTCGCCACCCTGGATTCGACCAGCCAGCAGAAGAACTACAACCTCGACAACCTGGTGAACACCATCATGAGCGGCCAGAAGGGCCACATGCAGTACGCCGCCGAAGGCCACCTCTGCATGGCAGTCTTCGGTCCTCTCAACAACGGTTGGCTCGCCACCATAGCCACCGACTACAAGGATGTGCTGGAGCGCAGCTCGACTATGCGTAACATATTGAGCCTCATAGGCTTCCTTGGCCTGCTGATACTGTTCCTGACCAGCTTGCTCGCCATCAGGAAGCTCACCAAGCCCCTGTCGCAGTTCAGCGAGGCCGCCCAGGGAATCGCCAAGGGTAACTTCAACATGGCCCTGCCCGACATCGACACCGAGGACGAGGTCCGCCAGCTGCGCGACTCGTTCGAGACGATGCAGGGGTCGCTGCAGGAATACATCGACGACCTGAAGACCACCACCGCTGCCAATGAGCGCTTCGAGAGCGAGCTGACCATCGCCAGCAACATCCAGATGGCGATGCTGCCCAAGGAATTCCCCAACAACGAGGAGTTCGACCTCTACGCCATGCTGAAGCCTGCAAAGGAAGTCGGCGGCGACCTGTACGACTTCTTCGTGCGCAACGACATACTCTACTTTGTGATAGGCGACGTGTCGGGCAAGGGTATTCCCGCAGCCATGGTCATGGCCACGGCGAAGTGCTCGTTCCGCTTCTCGGCTCACTATGAGAAAGACCCTCAGGACATAGTCACCGGCATGAACAAGGCGCTGAGCGCAAACAACGACTCAGAGATGTTCGTGACTCTGTTCGCCGGAATGCTCGACCTCAAGACCGGTCTCCTGAAGTACTGCAACGCAGGTCATAACCCCGTGCTGGTGAACGGAGAATACCTGAAGGTCAAGCCCAACCTGGCCCTCGGCCTCTTCAGGGAATTCACATACCAGCAGCAGGAGATACAGCTCGGGCCTGGATCAAGCATCACGCTCTACACCGACGGCATAACCGAGGCAGAGAGGGCCGACAAGGCTCAGTTCGGCGAGGAAGCCCTGAAGCAGTGCACGCTGCAGGCCAAGGACATGAGCGCCGAGCAGACATGCAGGCACATAATCAGCCAGGTACAGGCATTCACGAAAGGAAACGTCCAGAATGACGATATTACAATAATGACAATCAAAATAAACAGATAACCATGGAAGTATCAATCAACAAGACTGAAGTAAAGACCCTCGTAAGCGTAATCGGCAGAATCGACACGACCACAGCCGAAAAATTCAACGAGGCCATCGCTCCCCTCATGGCTCCCGACGCCGGCGCCGTTGAGATCGACTGCTCACAGCTCGACTACACCTCAAGCCAGGGACTGCGTATCTTCCTCATGCTCCAGAAGGCAGTCACCGCCAACAAGGGCAGCCTCGTGCTCACAAACATGCAGGCTCCCGTGAAGGAAGTCTTCGACATCACAGGCTTCTCTTCAATCATCAAGATAATCTAGTCCTGGATGGAGCCCGTCCTGATAGACCTTCAGGAATACGAGTACTCAGGTGAGGGCGCGAACGGGGCCAGCTACAATCACAGGACCGACAAGTCCGTGATGCTCAAGCTGTACAACGAATCGGCGCCTTACCAGATAGTTACCGCTGAACTGGAAGCGGCCCACAAGGTCTGGGCTGCCGGAATAGCTACGCCCGAACCTGGCGAACTGGTGACCGACGGTGCAGGCCGCTTCGGCATAAGGTTCAGGCGCATCACAAACAAGAAATCCTTCGCGCGTGCCGTGGGCGACGACCCCGCCAACGTGGAGGACTATGCAAGAAGATTCGCGCGGATGTGCCTCAGGCTGCACTCCACGCACCTGCCCAAGGGCGAGTTCAGAGACATCAAGGAGGCCGACCTCGAGATGCTCAGGAACAACCCTTTCTTCACTGAGGCAGAAAAGGCGAAGGTTGCGGAATTCATCATGAGCGTCCCCGACGCCGACACGGCCATACACGGCGATCTCTCGTTCGGCAACGCCATCTTCGGCGACGGCGGGGAGTACTTCATCGACCTTGGCGACTTCGCCTGCGGCTCTCCCCTGTTCGACCTGGGAATGGTCCTGCTGACCTGCCACTACGACGGCGAGGACTTTCTGCGCGAGGCGTTCCACATGGGACCCGACACGGCAGACAGGTTCTGGCACTATTTCGTGAAGGAATACTGGGGCGAGGATGCCGACCCGGATGAAATGGACAGGAAGCTAAAGCCTTTTGCCGGCCTCATGACCCTTATCATCGAGCGCAATTCGGGGGTTCACTTCCCCAACTTCCACGCTCTGCTTGCGGAAATCCTTTAGAGGCAGGAATGTCTCGTCTCCCGGCCCCTCGGCAATGCAGATGTTGACCGAGCTATTTCCTATCATGGCCCTCAGAACATCCGTAACCTGCTCAGTGACAACGGGGGCAAGCCACTCGAACTCCTTTATGCTGCGGCCGTCGATCTCGGCCTCCAGCTCGGCGCGCAGGTCCTCGCTCATCTGCTGGGTGAACTTCGCGGTCTCGCTGTCAGAGACGTCGGGAAGCGCGTGCCCGAGCACCTCGCGTGACTTGTAGGCCTTGGCGAACTCCCACCTCAGCTGCTTGCGCGAATAGGAGATTATGCCGGGATGGAAATTGGCCAGCATGAGGCTGTTCGTCTCGGGGTCGAAGCGGAACTTCACCTCCTCGAGCTTGATGCCGTACTCCACCGCCACGTCGGCACGAAGTGCGCCGTTGAAGGTGAGGTTGTCCTTCTCGCGCACGTATGGGCGCACGAAGGAGGTGTCGACGTTCATTGTGGCTATGTGCAGGATAGGATTTATGCCTGTGACGTTGATGCGGGTGGAATTCTTCTCGGCAAGCTGGCGGTCGAGGTCCCGGACCGTCATCCTGAGGTCGCGGACTTCGTCGGCATCAGTGCGGGAGAAGGCCTTCCAGGCCAGAAGGCCGATGACCACGCCGGGAATGAGATATCCACCCAGACGCGGATACGCCGCATACAGGAAGATCCGTGAAATCACGAAGGCAAGTGCCACCACCACGACGGACACCACTATCCATATGATGTTCTTTCTTTTTGACATATAACTTCCAATTCTTTACAAATATATCTATTTTTGCAATACCACAAAAACAGAAACATCAGTCAAGGCAGAATATGAAGACACAGATCATTGCATTACTCTCCCTTGCCGTCCTTGCAGGCTGCGCAGGGGCTGGGAACAAGTGCGCGCAGAACGAGAGCGACAGCGCCACTTCTCTTGCCGGAAAAGCTGACCAGCTCATCCTCGGCAACATAATCACAATGAACGAGTTCAAGCCCACTGCCGAGGCCATGACAGTGAAGAACGGCCTCATCCAGTACGTGGGAACAGCAGAGGTCGCAAAGGCCCTCTGCGACGAGAACACCGTGGTTCTCGACTACGGCACCAACTCCATCTATCCCGGATTCCTCGAGCCTCACGCGCACGGGCACGCTGCCGGCCTCAGAATGGCAGGCCAGGCCAAGCTCAGCGGCGGAATCGAGGACTGCGTGGCAACCATGCAGCAGTGGATGCAGGATCATTCCGACAAGGACATCTACTCAGGCGGCGGCTGGGAACCCTGGACGATAGAGAATCCCACCAAGGAGCCCCTAGATGCCATCTGCCCCGACAAGCCCATGGCCCTCAGCTCCGTTGACGGCCACTCGATGTGGGTGAACAGCGCGATGCTGAAGCTCCGCGGAATCGATGCCGCCTACGCAAAGGAGAAAGGACCCGCGCTCGTGCACGTTGACGAGAACGGCGAGCCTACCGGACTGCTCACCGAGAGCGAGGCCATCGCAATCGCCACCATGGGAAATCACACCATCGACGACTGGAAGGAGTATCTGCTCGCATGGCAGGACTTCGCATTCGCACACGGCTACACGGCTGCAGCCGAAGCCGGAGTGGAGCTCGCCAGCCCCATGAGCAAGGAGGCCTACGTGGCCCTCGCGAATGAAGGCAAGCTCAAGCTCCGCACCTTCGCATACAGGCTCGTGGCCGATGACAACACCACCCCCGAGGAGGAAGTGGCCAAGGCCGTGGAGGACAGCAAGCTGAACAGCGAGTACTACAAGGTCATAGGCATGAAGATATTCATCGACGGCGTTGTAGAGGCCCATACCGGCTGGCTGACCGGCGGTTACAACGACATGCCCGGATACTGCGGACTTCAGCGCTACGCCGACCATGACGTGGCCGTCCGCCTCATCAAGGCCGCCGGCGACGCAGGCCTGAGCGTTCACGCCCACACAATCGGCGACGGTGCTGTCGACTTCATGCTCGGTGCCATCGCCGAGGCAGAGACCACAACAGGCAACTTCGACATGCGCAACATCCTCGTGCACCTGCAGATAGTCAGGCCCGATCAGATTCAGAAGTTCGCAGAGTACAACATCGTGGCAGGCACCGCCCCCCTCTGGACTCCCAAGAGCCCCAGCGTGCTCAAGCAGGAGATCGCCTACGTGGGTGAGGAGCGGGCCGAAGCCGCATATCCCATAGCATCGTTCGTCAAGGCCGGCGCAGTGAACGTATCGCACACCGACTACCCTGTGAGCACCGTGGTAAGCATCCCCAGATGCATCTACATGGGCGTCATGAGGGCAAAGCCCGAGGATCCCAAGGCAAGCCAAAGGAACGCGGCGGAGTGCATCAGCAGGATGGACGTCCTGAAGTCACTGACCACCAACGTGGCCTACCAGTGGCATGAGGAAGACCACCTTGGCTCACTCGAGGTGGGCAAGGTCGCCAACGCCAGCATCTACACCAAGGACTTCCTCAAGGACCCCATCGAGGAGGTTGCCAATGCTGAGCTTGTTGCCACGATCGTTGACGGACAGGTAGTCTACAGCGCAGAATAATGAATCTCAGAAGGTCAGCCATCGCAGTGGCGGCAGTGCTCGCATGTACTGCCACGATGCTGTCGTGCTCGAAGAGCGAGCTCGACAACAAGATGGCTGAACTGCATACCACGCTGAGCCTCAGCAACTTCTACATCGACGAATTCCACATCAGGGTAAGCGCCCTGAAGCGTCAGATCGAGAGCGCGGAGGAAGACAGCGTGAAGGCCGACGCGGCATTCGAGCTGTTCAAGGAGTACGAGAGGTTCAACACCGACTCCGCAAAGGCATGCGTGGCACTGCTGCTCGACATGCCCGACACCGGCTTCCCCAAGGACGTTGTCCAGGCCTGGCAATATGCCATAGACGGCGACAGGGCCAGGTTCATGAAGATATTCGGTCCGTTCGACCCTTCCGGCGTGGATCCCAGGTACCGGAATGACAGCTATGCCTATCTGGCCAGCTCCTTCCTCTTCCTGCAGCGTGCCGACGACGACCTCTGCATGTTCATGTCGAAGGCATGCCTGGACCCGGCTATCCTGACTGACGTGAAGGAAATGTTCATAGGCACCATATACGGCTTCGAGCAGGAGCCGACATACGCCCTGGAACACTTCAAGAAAGCCTACGAGGCCAGCACCACTACACACATGCAGAGCAAGACTGCATACCTCGTTGCACACGCTTACAACGCCCTCGGCAGCAAGGAGAAATACGAATACTGGCTGGCACAGTCGGCGATACACGACCTGCACGTACCGGTGAAGTCATACTCCGCAATGCAGGACCTCGCCATGGCCGAACTCGACCGAGGTCGCTACAAGAGCGCATCCGACATGGTGGACGTGTTCATGAAGGACGCCATGGAGAGCAAGCACTGGGTGCGCATACAGACTGCGGTAAAGTACGAGAAAGCCATAATCTCCGCCGTAGGAAGCGCCGAGAAGCGGAGTATCTGGGGCCTGGCATGCGCATCGGTGCTGCTGCTTCTCATCCTCACGCTCGTGCTGGCGCTGCTGAACAGGAACATGAAGCAGCGCAGGATGCTGGCGCAGGCGAACGCCTCGATCGAGGAGATGAACAAGGCCCTCACGCTCTCCGACAAGGAGAAGGAGGAATACATACACAAGTACATGAAGCTCTCGCTGAACTATCTGGGCTCGGTGGAGCAGTACAGGCACAAGCTCAGGGTGCTCCTGAAAGAGGCGGGAAAGGACGCCGTGATAGCACAGCTGAGGGGTCCGTCGGAATCGGAGTCGCAGTACTCCGACTTCTACAAGGAGTTCGACGAGACCTTCCTGAAGATCTACCCCAACTTCGTACGCGGGGTGAACGAGCTGCTGAAGCCCGAGGCACGCTTCGAGAACGAGCACGCACTGAACCTCCCGCTGAGGGTCCTGGCGGCAATCAAGCTTGGAATAAAGGAGAGCAAGGAGATAGCAATTTTCCTCAACTGCGCACCGGCATCAGTGTACACCTATAGGTCGAAAATGAAGGCGAATGCCATCACCGACAAGGACGAATTCGAATCGGAGGTATGCCGGGTATCTTGATAAGAACATTATAGGCCCGAACGCCAAAGAGCTGATAATAAACAATATACAAAATTTTAAAGCCATATCGAATCTTGATATGGCTTTTTCGGCGTGTCCGGAGCCCTTCACCCACGCGTACGCAGACATATTTATGCGTAATTTTGCATGCAGATATATAGCACCACAGCCACATACAAAAACCAATATATTTTCAATTTTATTTAATCCATCTAACCCTTATCAAAATGAAGAAACTGACATTTGCAGTTATCTTGTCACTGCTTCTGTTCGGACAGTCACTGTTCGCCCAGAGCAATGGCGGAGTGCTTCATGGTATCGTAAAGGACAACATGGGATATGGAATCCCGGGCGCCGTAGTGATACCTCAGGGCACCACTCAAGGAGCTGTTGCCGACGCAGACGGTAACTTCTCCATCTCAATCCCGGCCGGAACTTCAGCCATTGAAGTTTCCTGCCTCGGTTATCTCACACAGACTGTAGCCCTCACCGGAGAGGACAACATCACCATCACTCTTGAGGATGATGCTGAGACCCTCGACGCAACGGTTGTCGTAGGTTACGGTTCTCAGAAGAAGAGCAACCTTACCGGTGCCCTCACAGTCGTGGACTCGGATGAGCTTTCCAACCGCTCCGCCATCGACGTGGGCCACATGCTCCAGGGTGTTGTCCCCGGACTTACCATCACCTCATCATCAGGTCGCCCCGGCGAATCAGCAAGCATCAACATCCGTGGTGTGAACTCAATCAACGGTGGTGATCCCCTCGTCCTCATCGACGGCGTGGAGGGTGACCTCAACAGACTCAACCCCAACGACGTTGCTTCCATCTCTGTCATCAAGGATGCATCAGCAGCAGCCATTTACGGTGCACGTGCTTCCGCAGGTGTGATCCTCGTCACAACCAAGACCGGCAGCGACGACGGCAAGCCCGTCCTCAGCTACAGCGGCCGCTTCGGTTTCGCGACTCCTACCACCAGCACAGACTATGAGACTTCAGGTTACTGGAACGTCTACGTCAACAACCTTTTCTGGAACGCATACGACGGTACCGCATACGCAAAGTACAGCGATGCCGACATGGAAGAACTCTGGGCCCGCCGTCACGACAAGGTCGAGAATCCTGAGCGTCCCTGGGTTGTCGTCACCAACGAAGGTGGCCAGGACGTATACAACTACTACGCTAACTCAGACTGGTACCATTGGATGTATGACGATGTCAACCCCATGCAGAACCATGCTCTCACACTCAGCGGCGGCAACAAGAACGTGAAGTACTTCCTCTCAGGAAACTACAACGAGACTGAGGGTATGCTCGCAGGAGATGCCGACAAGTACAGAAAGTACAACCTCCGCAGCAAGATCTCCGTCGACGTGACCGAGTGGCTGAACGTAAGCAACAACACCTCATTCTTCTCAAGCAACTACGCTTATCCCGGTATCAGCGGCGTCAACAACTCATTCTACAACATCCGTCTGCACGCTCTTGCCAGCTATCCTACCGAGAACCCTGACGGCACCCCCGTCTACCTCACCAAGTACAACAACTACACCGTTGCCGACGGTGCATCGCTGTACATGAACAACCCCAACTTCAGGAACAAGGACAAGGGATCTCAGTTCACCAACACCTTCGAGATGACCATCCATCCCATCAAGCAGTTGGAGATCAAGGCTAACTACACTTACAGCCAGTACAACAAGCACAACACGAACCGCACAGTCGAGGTCGAGTATTCAGGCGCACCTGGCGTCATGACTCCCCTTGACAAGTACGACAACAAGCTCACCGAGTCACTGGGAGAGCAGAAGTACCACGCAGCGAACATCTATGCAACATACCAGGACACCTTCGCTGACGCACACAACCTCAAGGTCATGGCCGGTTTCAACTACGAGACCCAGCACATCCAGAGCGTAACGGCATACGGATGGAGCCTCATGTCTGAGGAACTCGACGACCTCAACCTCATCGGTGAGGATCCCGAGCTCGCTGCAAAGGGTGCCGAGAACACAAGGCGCACCGACGTAGGCGGCGGTCAGAACGAATATGCACTCGCAGGTTACTTCGGACGTATCAACTACGACTACAAGGGCAAGTACCTCCTCGAGCTCAGCGGCCGTTACGACGGTACCTCACGCTTCCCCGCTGCAGACCGCTGGGGCTTCTTCCCTTCAGGTTCAATCGGTTGGAAGATCTCTGAGGAGAACTTCTTCGCACCCATCAAGCACACCGTCAACCTTGCAAAGATCCGCTACTCTTACGGTCAGCTCGGAAACCAGCAGGTAGGTTACTATGACTACATCCGTAAAGTCAGCATGGGCAAGCAGAGCTACCTCTTCGGAGGAGACAAGCCCTCAAGCGCATCACTGGGTGACCCCGTTGCCGGCAACCTCACATGGGAGACCTCAGTTCAGCACAACCTCGGTATCGACCTCGGAATGTTCAACAACCGTTTGAACTTCACCGGTGAAGCCTACATCCGTGACACCAGGGGCATGCTTACCCAGAGCGCAAGCCTCCCTGCAGTCTATGGTGCATCAGAGCCTGAGACCAATGCTGCCGACATGAGGACCAAGGGTATTGAGCTCTCTCTCTCATGGAGAGATCAGTTCAACCTCGGAAATCATCCTTTCCACTACAATGTAACGTTGGTTTACAACGACTTCCTCAGCAAGATCACCAAGTACGCCAACCCTGACCACAACCTCAACGACTACTACCCGGGCATGACCCTCGGCGAGATCTGGGGATACACAGTCGACGGATTCTTCAAGACCGACGAAGAGGCTAGGGCATATCAGGAGGCAGTCGACCTCACCGTAGTCGGTGACCGTATCTTCTCAGCTCCTTCACAGGGATGGCTCGCAGGTGACATGAAGTACATCGACCTTGACGGAAACGGCAAGATCGACAACGGTGCAGGCACAGCGGACAACCCTGGTGACAAGCGCATCATCGGTAACTCACAGCCCCGCCACCAGTATGGTATCACCCTCGGATTCGACTATTGCGGAATCGACTTCTCAATGTTCCTCCAGGGCGTAGGTCACCGTGACTGGTATCCCGGCAGCGAAGCCGAGCTCTTCTGGGGACCTTTCTGCCGTCCTTATTCAACTCTGCTTGTTCCCGGCTTCCTCGACGAATGCTGGAGCGAGGAGAACCCCGACGCTTACCTCCCCCGTCCTCGTGGATACATCGCTCTCGGTACACGAGCACTCTCAATCTACAACACCCAGTATCTCCAGGACATCGGCTACTGCCGTCTGAAGAACCTCACCCTTGGTTACACCCTTCCCAAGAAGCTTCTTGACAAGGCAAAGATCAGCAACCTCAGGGTATACTTCACCGGAGAGAACCTCGGATTCATCGCCAACAACCTGCACTTCAGCAAGTACATCGATCCCGAACTCTGTGCAGCACAGAGCAACCTTGCGAACTATCGCTTCCAGAAGACATTCATGTTCGGTATTGACTTGACATTCTAAAAGATCGCATCATGAAAAAGATATTTTTATTCATCGCGCTCACTGCTATGTTCGCCGTTTCCTGCACTGAAAGTCTGGAGAAGTATCCTCTTGACAAACTGTCCGAAACGACTCTCTTCTCGTCAACAAGCGGTCTCAGCGCATTCAGCAATACTTTCTATACCATCCTTCCCAGCGCCAGCAGCTATGAGAACGCAGCCCTTTGCTGCCTCGATGCCGCCGACAACTACTTCAAGAACAAGAGGCTCGACGCCATCACAGGCAACCGCATCCCCGCACCTAACGGAACAGGTGAGTGGAGCAGCTGGGGCACTCTTCGTGACATCAACACCCTGCTTGCAGACCTCTATCTTTGCGAAGACAAAGCAGTTGCCGCCCAGTATGAAGGCCTTGCACGCTTCTTCAGGGCATACTTCTACTTCGAGAAGGTAAGACGCTTCGGCAATGTTCCCTGGTACGACGCACCTCTCGGTTCAGACGACGAGTCTCTCTACAAGACTCAGGATGACAGAAAGCTCGTCATCGACAACGTGATTGCCGACCTCGACTGCGCAATCGAGCAGCTTTCAAAGACCAAGTCAGTCTACACCATCACTTCATGGACAGCACTGGCACTCAAGTCACGCGTATGTCTGTTCGAAGGAACCTTCGAGAAGTACCATGGCATCGATCAGGCCAATGCAACAAGGCTCCTGGGCCTCTGTGCAGACGCATCTGCACTCTTCATGAAGGAGAGCGGCTACTCACTCTACACCACCGGTGCACCCGATCATGACTACTTCGACCTCTTCACCGCAAACAACTACGGTGGAAGCAACACTACCACTGAGGTCATCCTTGCACGCAACTACAGCTCGACATACGGAACAATGCACAGACTTCACGCTTGTCTGCTCACCTCTGGTGAGGGTGCTACCGGCATGAACCGCAAGGCTGTCGCCTCTTACCTCATGAAGGACGGTTCACGCTTTACCGACAAGGCTGACTGGGAGAAGATGCAGTTCGCCGATGAGCTGAAGGACCGCGATCCTCGTCTTGCTCAGAGCATCCGCTATCCTGGTTACCACCGTATCGGCAACGAGAAGCAGATTGCGCCCGACCTCAACAACTGTGTATCAGGCTACCAGCCTACCAAGTTCCTCATGACAGAGGACAAGGATGTTCACGGTCAGTCAGACGTCGACCTCATCCTCTTCCGTGCAGGTGAGATCCTCCTCAACTACGCTGAGGCAAAGGCCGAGCTCGGCACCATCACCCAGGACGACCTCGACATCACCATCAACGCACTCCGTAAGAGAGCAGGCATCGCCGATGCAGGCAAGCTCACCCTTGACGTCACCGCCGATCCTTTCCTTACCGATCCCAAGTGGGGCGGCTACACCCACGTCACCGACCCCGTGATCCTCGAGATCCGCCGCGAGCGCCTTTGCGAGCTCAACCAGGAAGGTTTCAGATACTTCGACCTCATGCGTTGGAAGGAGGGTCAGGCACTCTGTGCTCCCCTCTACGGCATGTACTTCCCCGGCCCCGGCGAGTATGACCTCGACCAGAACGGCTCAGTGGACGTATGCCTCTACACCACCGACAAGCCTTCTACCTCAGCACCTGTAGTCCTCAAGATCGACGAGGAGATCTTCCTCAGCGACGGCGAGTCAGGTATGATCGAGAAGTTCAAGAACAGCGACCCTGCAGTATGGGACGAGAACAGGGACTACCTCTATCCCCTCCCTCTCCAGGAGCTCCGTCTTAATGGCAGCAACCTTGTACAGAACCCCGGCTGGGATGATGGCAAGGGTACCAATTAATGATTTATGCACGATAATATCAATAAGGTTATGAAGAAACTCTCTATAGTTCTCGCGGCAGCTCTCGCCCTGATGGCTGTTGGTTGCCAGAAAAACGAAGAACTCCCCGAAGGAGGCCCCGCTGCCTATAAGATCGCGGCAAGATCCGAGATCGACCTCGGTGAGATGATGCCGGGTAGGAGTGCAAACATCAGCCTCTATGCTACTACAACTGACCCTGGCGTACGCGAGCAGCTCACAGCCACTTTCGCAGCCGATCCTGACGCAGGCAGCCAGTTCATCAGCGAGGATACCGATGTACTTCCTTCCGACTGCTACTCTTTCACTGTGAATGACGTCGTCATTGACAGATACAACAAGGATTCACGCACAGGTAAGATCAAGGTCACCTACAGCCCCGCACTCGAGGGTGGAAAGACCTATATCCTTCCCCTCGTGGTAGGTGAGGTCTCCGGTTCAGCCAACGCTACCGCCGATCCTACTCCCATCTATGTCAAGTTCTATGCTGTTCCTGGTGTTCCTGACCAGCCCATCGGTTCCGGTACCAAGTCTGATCCTTACTATATCTATGATGCTGAAGGCCTCATGGGTATGGAGGAGATGATCAACAAGATCGGCGAGGATGCAGTCAAGACCGCTGACGCTTATGCAGCTGCCGCTCCTACCTACTTCAGGCTGATGAACGACATCGACATGGCCGGCAAGGACTGGACACCTATCAACCTCAACAGCCCTTACGACGAGAAGATCGACTTCGATGGCAACTACAAGACCATCAGCAACCTCACTTACGAGGGCAGCAAGTACGGTGGAATGTTCGGTGTTCTCTGCGGCGAGGTATACAACCTCAACCTCATCGACGCTTCGATTACCACTAGCAAGGACAAGTCAGGTCTCCTCTGCGGTTTCTGCGGAACAGGCGACGTCATCACCGGTATCGTACACGGATGTAAGATCACCGGTACCCTCACCGTCGACAACAACACCATCGGTGGTGTAGCCGGCTGCATGTGCGGTGGCGAGATCTATGAGTGCGACGTCGACGCGAAGATCACCCAGATCGGTACCGGCAGGTACTATGTAGGTGGTATCGTCGGCTGCGGTAACAAGAAGGCCGGCTATATCCACGACTGTATCACCAGGGGTGAATACACAAGCCCAGGCGACATCGCAGCCAAGACTTACAACCGTAACGTCGCAGGTATCGCAGGTGCATTCGAGACACCTGGCTACAAGATCGAGAACTGTATCAGCCTTGCAAGCGTTCATAGCAACGCCGTTGCAGCCGGTATCGTCGGACACATGAACAACAACAGCTGGGCCCAGAAGGCCGCAGACCTCGTTGACAACTATGTAATCGGATGTATCGCCTGGAACGAGTCCATCACAATGGACAACAGCCGTACCGAATCACAGAAACTCAGCAGAGATGACTACGCTATGGGCGGTGGCTGTATCATGGGATGGGGATGCCCTGAGAACACTCTTCAGAACTGCTGGAGAAAGGCTGGCATCAACTTCCTTGTCACCTGTCCTGACGATCCCGAGTCAGCAGCTCACTTCAAGCCTTTCGATCAGGAAGACGCAGGCCCCGGCAATCCTCTCAAGGGCATTGACTGCAACTACAAGGACCTCTGGTCTTCAATGTATCACGGAAAGGCTGCAGATGCAAGCGAGACCGCTTCACAGGTTGCCAAGCGCATCGGCTGGGACGAGAACGTTTGGGATCTCTCAGGCAACGTTCCCGCACTCAAGAACGTCAAGAGCGTTCCTTCCGAGGATGAGCCCGACAAGCCCGCAGGCTTCGGTACCAAGACCGATCCTTACATGATCTACAACGTTTCTGACCTCATGGCAATCGCCGACAAGGCCGTAAAGGTGGAATTCTCCAACCGCGATGCATATCTTGCTGCAGAATACACATACTTCAAGCTCGGCAACGACATCGACCTCGGCGGCATGGCATGGACTCCTATCGACCTCGGTATGGAGAAGACCAAGGGCAAGAAGATCGACCTCGACGGCGCAGGCAAGACCATCAGGAACTTCACCGTTTCAGGCGGAGAGCAGGTAGGTCTCATCAAGGGACTTGTGGGTGACATCCACGACCTCAAGATCGAGGGCGCTACTGTCACCACGACCGCAAAGAAGGCCGGCATCCTCGTAGGTCAGGCTTCCACAGGCGACAACATCTACACTTACATCTACCGCTGCTCAGTCAAGGGTACAGTCATCTGTGAGACCTCTTCAACCACCGACCTCAGCCTCGGCGGCCTCGTAGGCCAGCAGTGCTTCGGCGAGATCCATGAGTGCTCAACTGACGTCATCATCGAAGCCAAGCCTGCAAACTCAACCTACGTAGGCGGTATCGTCGGTTCCTTCGGAAAGAAGGGTCTCATCATCACTGACTGTATCTCAAAGGGTACCCTCACAATGGCAGATCCCACTGGATTCATGGTAGGCGGCATCCTCGGATGCGCACAGAACGAGCAGAACCAGATCGTGAACTGCATCAGCCTCGCAACCATCACCTGCTCAGACATGGCAGGCGGTATCGTAGCTGAGCTCAACCACAACTCAGACGGTGGTTCCGACAGGACCAACATCCTGGACAAGACCAGCCTTGTCAAAGGATGTATCGCATGGAACGATGCAATCAACGCAGCAGGTACCAAGTATGGTTCCGGTGCAATCATCGGTCTTGGCGGTGCAGGCCAGTTCGAGAACTGCTACAGAAAGGCAGCCCTCGGATTCACCGACAGCCCCAACACCACAGCCGGTGCTGCAGCAGCAGTAGCTTCATACAACGGAAAGGCTGCAGCAGCTGACGCAAGCGCTTCAGCAGTTGCAAAGGACCTCAAGTGGGATGAGACCATCTGGGATCTCTCCGGCTCAGTTCCTGCTCTTAAGTGGCTCAAGTAATCCTGATTTACAATGAACAAGATTATGAAACGTATTTCATTTATAGTAGCTGCCTTTGCAGCAGTCGCCATGATTTCCTGCCAGAAGGAAGTCACGGAAGACCTTACTTCATACTACAAGACCTTTGCAGACAACTCTGAGATCCTCGGTTTCGCAGAAGAGACCTCACAGACCTTCAGCGTCTATGCAAAGACCACCGATGCCGGATGTGACGTTCCCCTGACCGTCACATTCGGAGTCGACGAGTCACTCGTTGCACAGTACAACGCTTCAAAGGACGAGGCCGAGCAGGCTCTCCTCCTCCCTGCAAGCATCTACCGCTTCGAGCCTGAGACAGCTGACATCCGCGCGATGTACAGAATCTCCGGCAAGGCCAACATCGTCATCACACACGATGCCAACATCCTTCAGGAAGAGACCTGGTACGTACTCCCCATCGTCATCACCAACATCAGTGGTTCAGCAGATGCACACATCGCTGACGACAACGTGAAGTTCCTCACCGTCAAGACCGCAAGGGCTGGCGCAGGTTCTGGTACCAAGGAGAAGCCTTACCTCATGAGAACCGCTGAGGATCTCCAGAGCCTCGCTACTCTCGTACTTCCCGTTACAGCAGCCGATGCAGAGCCTACTTATGTCAAGCTCTGGAACGACATCGACCTCGCAGGCGTAGACTGGAAGCCGGTCAATGCTGAAGGTCCCAAGAAGATTGACTTCAACGGTAACGGAAAAACCATCAGCAACCTCTCAAGCACTGGTGCAAAGGCTTCTTTCTTCGGTGTCGTATTCGGAAACGTATATGACGTTACATTCAAGGATGCCAACATCGTTTCTGATGACAACGGCGGCGTTCTCGGTGCAGCATGCGGAGCCTCAGGCGCTGCAGCTACCATCAGCAACGTACGCTGCGTCAACTGCAACGTACTCGGCAAGAAGAACGGTGTAGGTGGCTTCGTAGGTCAGATGAACGTAGGCCAGATCACCCGTTGCTCTTATGACGGTGTAGTTTCAGGTACCGGCAACTATGTCGGCGGTATTGTAGGTTACTTCAACAAGGGCGACGCTTATGACGGAGCCAAGGTTGACAACTGCATCACCACAGGTCAGGTCATCGAGGACGGCGGCATCAATGCAGGTCATCAGCGCTACGGCGGAATCGCCGGCGGTATCAACGGCCAGCATCAGTTCGTAGAGTACTGTATCAGTACCGCTGAGGTCATCTCAGGTACCGGTACCGCAGGTATCGTGGGTATGGCTCACTTCGACTCAAGCGGCGAAGCCGCATGTCTCGGACACGACAATACCGTGAAGTGCTGCATCGCTTGGAACCCCAAGGTATACGCACGTAAGATCGGAAAGAATAACTACAGCCCAGGCGCAGTCATCGGCTTCGCTTCCATCGACGGCAACTACATCGACTGCATCCGCAGGCCCGACATGGAGTACGTTCAGAACCTCGAGCAGACCGACAATGAAAAGTACCCCATCAACTGGTGGACTGTATGCGATCAGGAGAACTCAAGCGCAACAAGCCCTCTTACCGATGGCATCAATTGCGATCATAAGAACGTCTACACTGAGTCTTACCACGGCAAGGCTGCAGCTGAAGGCGAGACCGCATCAGCAGTTGCCAAGAGGCTCAAGTGGGACGAGACCATCTGGGATCTCTCAGGTGCTGTACCCGCACTCAAGTAATATCACTCATTCTATAGAGGCCGCCGGCCAGGCGGCCTCTATATTTTATTTCAATTCAACTACCGATGAGGAATAGATTTTTAGGCATATTGGCAGTCCTGGCAGGAGCTCTCCTGCTCACCGTTTCCTGCAAACCCGAACAGGAGCCCGCAAAGCTCTCAGTCTCAACGACGGAACTGTACTTCGGCAAGGATGGCGGCCCCCAGAAGATCGGAGTCACCTCCAACACGCAGTGGACCGCAACGTCTTCAGCTGACTGGCTCACGCTCTCACCCGCTTCCGGCGGCAGCGACGTGATGTCCACAATGGCCACCGCCGCAAAGAACACCGGCGACAAGAGGACAGCCACCGTCACCTTCAAGGCAGGCGACCAGACCAAGAGCGTCGCAGTCTCACAGGGCGCTGCAGTCGTAGAGCCCGTTGACGACGGCAAGGGCAAGGGCACACAGAGCGAGCCCTACCTGATTTCCACCAAGGAAGATATGCTGAAGATCAAGGAGAAGTGCAAGGAGGTGAAGTCTGACGGATCAGAGCCCACCTACTTCAAGCTGATGGCAGACATCGACATGAAGGATGTGGTCTGGGAACCCATCAACAACAAGACTCCCTTCGCCCGCAAGATCAGCTTCAACGGTAACGGAAAGACCATTTCCAACCTCAGGTGCACATTCAAGACATACGCATCGCTCTTCGGCGTCCTGTTCGGAGAGGTGTATGACCTGAAGATCGCCGACGCCCACATCGAGGGCGACTCCGCCTGCGGCATCGTCGGAGGCTACGCCGGCACCAGCGACACCTTCGAGCACAGCGCCAAGGTCACCAACGTGCATGTATCCGGCTCCGTCGCAGCCACCACCGGCAGCGTCGACGGCGTAGGCGGAATGTTCGGCCGTATATGCAACACAGAAATCAACCGCTGCTCAGCCAGGGCTAACGTGAAATCGATCGGAGGCCAGGTCGGCGGAATCGTCGGCTACACTGACAGCGGCACCAACATCATCAGAGACTGCTACACCGAGGGCGAGATAGAGTGCCCCGAGTCATCCCAGCGCTCAGCAGGCATCGTGGGATGCATCAGAGGCACCAAGGCGGTTGTTGAGAACTGCATCAGCCTCTGCGCAGTCAGAACCAATTTCGCTGCAGCAGGAATCGTCGGCCATGCCAACGAGAACAGCAGCGGCATCAAGACTCCGGGCGACGTCATCAGGAACTGCCTTGCCTGGAACTCAAAGGTGGTAGCCATCCAGGAGCGCGCCGACCAGTACAGCAGCGGCGCCGTGGTCGGCTTCACCTCACCGAAGAATACCCTGGCCGGATGCTACAGGAAGCACGACTTCTCGTTCAGCATCAACCCCGACCAGACCGACAGGAACAAATACCCCCTGAACTTCATCACCCTCTGCGACCAGGCCGACGCATCGGAGGCCTCTCCGCTCACTGAGGGTGTGGACTATGACGGCTCAAGCAAATACATAGCCCCCTACCACGGCAAGGTTGCTCCCACAGGCAAGACCGCTTCACAGCTGGCCAAGGACCTGGGCTGGGATGCAGCAAGATGGGACTTCAGCAAGAGCATACCTGAACTTATCGGAAGCAGCATCACGTGGACCGAGACAGGTGGCGGCGGAAGCGACGACCCGTCCGACTATGTGATCCCCGGAGACGACATCGAGAACCACAAGCCTGTCACCCCCGAAGGAGTGAAAGGATGGGAGAAGTACACCGTCAAGGAAGGCATCACCTTCTGGAGCTTCGAAGGATACGATGAAGTCAGCAGCGCATACCAGTCAGTACACGTTGTCGAGGTTGACCTCAACAAGGGCTACCAGCTGAAGTATGTCTACGACTCCAACAAGGACATCGCTTCCCACATCATGAGCAAATACGAAGCCTACGTCAGCATGAACGCCGGCTTTGGCGCATCACAGATATTCATCAAGGTGGACGGAAAGGTACACAAGAACATCACCCAGGACAAGAATGCTGAGACGGGAGTCATGAACTGGAGAAACGACGCCGGCATCTGCACCAGCCCCGAGGGCCGCGTGTTCATCGCTCCCGCAACCTTCAGCCAGGACGGCGACGGCCAGTCGGAGTACGGCGCAATGGTCACCGAGCAGCGCAGCTTCTACACCACCACGCTCAAGAACATGCCCAACATCATCTCAGGCTCTCCCCTGCTCATCGACGGCTACACCGACCTCGGAAGCACTTATGTTCCAGCAGGCGTGAACCCGCAGACCTACGCCAGCGACACCGAGCATCCCTGGTACCATCAGGGAGTGCGTCACCCCCGCACGGCCATAGGCATCACCGGCGACAACCGCCTCATCATGTTCACAGTGGACGGCCGCCTCACCAACTGTAAGGGATTCACCGCAAAGGAGCTCACCAGGTTCCTCATCAAGTACTTCGACCCCAAGTACGCCATGAACCTTGACGGTGGCGGTTCCACCACCCTCTGCGTGAAAGGCTACGGCGACCCCAGCACCCACGTGGTCAACTATCCCTGCGACAACGGCAAGAAGGACCACGCCGGTGAGCGCACAGTACAGACATTCTTCTACATCAAGTAACATTCCACATACATGAAAAGATATATCATCAGTTCACTCATTGTCCTGGCAGCCCTGTTCGGATGCAAGACAAACGAGATTGCAGTCGAGAGCGTAAGAGTAAGTCCGTCAGACGTCTACCTCAATGTAGGAGAGACCACAAAGCTCATCGCCCTTCCTGTTCCCGGCAACGCCACCGACCAGAACATCTCCTGGAAAAGCGAGAACGCCTCAGTTGCAAGCGTGACCGCCGATGGCACCGTGACTGCCGTGGCCGCCGGTACCACTAACATCGTGGCATCCTGCGGAAGCCCAGCAAAGACCGGTTCATGCAGCGTGACCGTCGTGGATCCCAGCACTCCTGTCGAGCCCGATGAGCCTGATGAGCCCGACACACCGGACGAACCGGACGAGCCCACTACCATGAGCAAGGAAGAGGCCGAGCAGGCACGCCTTGAGGTGATTGCCGACTGGAAGGCCAAGGAGACTGCCAGGCTCCAGGCCGTGGTCGCCAAGCAGAAAGGCACTGCGTCAGGCGACGACACAAGCGAAAGCTCCCTCAAGGGAAAGACAAGGGAATACTTCTACGTCACTGACGAGGACAACCACATGATGAAATATTTCGTCGACACCTACGGCACCGAGCCCGAGGGCGGCCACAGCCTGTGGATCTCCCTCCACGGCGGCGGAACCGACGCAACGGGCAAGGTTAACGAGGGCCAGTGGTGGAACCAGCAGTACATGTACCGCAACGCCAACCCTGCACAGCCGGCTGAAGGCATCTACGTCTCACCCCGCGCATACAAGGACACATACGACCTCTGGTACTTCAGGGGCAATGACGGGCTCTTCCGCCAGATCATCGAGACCATGGTCGTCCTGCATGGCGTCAACCCCGACAAGGTGTATCTCATGGGCTACTCTGCAGGCGGTGACGGCGTATGGAGAATGGCTCCGCGTCTTGCCGACCACTGGGCTGCCGCATCGATGATGGCAGGCCACCCCGGCAGCACCAGGTTCGAGAACCTGAGGAACCTCCCGTTCATGATGTGGGTAGGCGGAAACGACACCGACTACGACCGCAACACCCTCGTTCCCGCAACCAGCGCCAAGATCGACGAGCTCCAGAAAGCTGATCCCGAAGGATACATCCACGAGTGCCACGTCCTCGCCGGCAAGCCCCACTGGATGGACCTCGAGGATGCCGCCGCCTTCCCCTGGATGGCCGCATATACCCGCAATCCTTATCCCAAGAAGATAGTCTGGCGCCAGGAGAACGAGGAGAAGAAGATGCCCGAGGCCTTCTTCTACTGGCTCAAGGTTGCCGACAAGCACATCAGCGGAAGGTCTGACGACGACGCTCCCGGCTCAAGCACCGAGAGAAAGGCTTACCTCGGCAAGCAGCTCACCGCTGAAATCAACGGAAACACCATCGAGATCAGCAAGTGCGACTACGACACATTCACCATCTACCTGAACGACCAGATGGTCGACCTCGACAAGGAGGTTACCGTGAAGGCCGGCAGCAAGCTGCTCTTCAAGGGCAAGGTAGAGCGCAAGGTCGAGGTCCTCAAGCAGTCACTCTCTGAGCGCAACGACCCCAGCTACTGCTTCCCTGCAGAAATTGTCGTAAGCACCAAGTAGGATGAGAATATCTTTACCAGCAATCGCCGCATTTATGATAATTGCGGCGGTTGCCGCATGTGAACCTGCGGCTCCGCTCCCGGACAAACCGACCCCGGATCCCGAACAGCAGGAGGAGCCCGGGCAGGACCCCACGCCCGAGGAGCCTGCGCCTGCTACCGTCAGGATCGATACCATCGACTTCAACGTAGAGAACGCGGCGGCGATGGAATACATGGACTACGTGTACGCACATCCGTACAGGACTACGGACTTCAGCGCCACATACATCGAGGATTACTACAGGACCCCGAGGAACAACGGCTACAGGGGCGACTGCCCTGCCGGATACGAGATCAAGTGGGAATCGGTGCTGGGAGCATCATCCTACAGGATCGTGATATCCGAAAACGAGGACATGTCCAATCCCGTCCAGACTGCCACAACGACATCCAGGACACTGTCATACACGGTGACCAACATGATTCCCGGGCACAGCTATCATTGCACCGTCAGCGCCCAGTACACCGACGAATACGGCACCGACATACGCAAGGCATTCATACGCGCAAGTGGGCGCAGGCGCATGATCGATGCTGAAAGCGTGGGCAACGTGCGCGACCTCGGAGGCCTGAGCACCGAGAACGGCAAGCATGTCAGATACGGTCTGCTGTTCCGCGGCTCCCGCCTGAACGTGCAGGGAATCGACATAAGCAATGACGACAAGAAAGTATTTCTGGGTCTTGGAATCAAGGCCGACCTCGACCTGCGTCAGAACGAATCCAGCAAGATAGGCGACTGCTACACCACCCGCAAGTCTCCCCTGGGCGACGCCGTGGACTGGAAGCTTTTCCCTAAGGCCAACGAAAGCTACTTCGCCCAGCTCCTCGAGAACGACGAATACATCAAGGCTATCCAGTGGATGATAGATGAGCTGAAGGCCGGCAAGCCGGTGTATTTCCATTGCAAGACCGGTGCGGACCGTACCGGCACCCTGGCTTTCCTGATCGAAAGTCTTCTGGGAGTCACGGAAACTGACAAGTCGATAGACTTTGAACTGACCTCGTTCTTCTACGACTTCGGCGACCCCAAGGAATATGCATTCCGCTCAAGAAGCATATCCAGGACCATAGCCATAACAGGCAAGGAGAAGTATGACTGGAAAGGCATGTATGACCTTATCGACGACCACTATTCAGGTGCCACATACCAGCAGAAGGTATATAACTACCTGAACAAGGGCATAGGCACATCTTCATCCGCCAGAGTCAACACAGCCGACCTGGACTGGTTCATCAGCTACGTTCTGGAATGAACTGATATTTTAGACAGACAATCATGAAAACAGGAAAAATCATCATTCTCTTTGCAGCAGTGCTCGGTTTGGTATGCTGCAAGCCTGAAACGTATCCTCGCGCTCCGAAGACGGGCGACGATGGCAAGAAGGAACCCAAGAAGGAGAATGTGACATTCACATTCTCAGCCTCAACTTCGAAGTACGCCTCTCTGAAGGAGACCGTCTTCGTGAACGCCGACAATCCCGGCAAGGCCACGGTGAACGTGGACTGGGGCGACGGCAGCAAGGACTCAGGCAGCGACGCGGAGTTCAGCCACAAGTACACCGCCGCAGGCAAGTACAAGGTCAAGGCTGACTTCAGCGGTGGCAAGGAAGAATGGGAGATCGAGATCGGATCGCTGCTCGCCCTCGACGAGGCGGTCAAGGAGCTGTACAAGACTCCCGGCAAGGTCTGGGTGATGACTCACCGCGCCCACACTACCGACCGCGACGTTCCCGAGAACTCCCTCAAGGCAGTCAGGGCCGCAATCAAGGCGGGGGCCGACGTCATCGAGACCGACACCCACCGCACCAAGGACGGCAAGATCGTGATCTCTCACGACGCGAGCATCGACGCCCACACAACCGGCACCGGCAAGATCGCCAACATGACACTGCAGGCCATCCAGAAGTTCAACCTCACCGACAGGGACGGAGACGTGACCCAGGAAGTGATGCCCACCCTCGAGGAGTTCCTCAAGGAGGCAAGAGGCAAGGTATATGTGAACCTCGACTACTCGCCCAGGACGGCATCGACCAAGGAAGTGCTCAAGGTCGTGGAGGATCTGGGAATGGTACAGCAGGTATTCATGTACTGCAAGGATGCAAGCTTCGTGAAGGATGTGTTCAAGACCAATGCCGAGGCGAATGCATACGTGAAGAGCGAGGACTGGTCTTCTCTCCTCGACGGCACGAAGCAGTACTTCCTCCAGGTGGGCTGGAACTCAGGCCAGAGCCACAGCTCGGAGTGTGTGATCAGGTGCCTGAACGCTTACGACGAGGGCGTGCTCTGCTCAGTGAACCTGCTTCACGTCAACCACGACTACATCCCTGAATACAGCATAGACGAGAGCCAGCTCTCCAGCCTGTTCGACCTCTACCCTGAGTGCCAGATGGTTCACACCGACTGCCCTCAGGAAATGGTTTCAATCCTGAAGAAGCAGGGAAAAAGATAATCTTGCAAAATGAAAAAGACACTTATCATCATGCTGCTTTGCTCCATCTGTATCAGCGTACAGGCACAGCAGCGCCAGCAGGACAGGAAGAACCCGTCCATGCTCACCTATCCGGTCATCTCCACACGCACGGAAATCGTTCTGCCTCAGGTAAATGGCTATAACGTCATCAAGGCAGACCTGCATGTCCACACCATCTATTCCGACGGCAATCTGACGTCGTCTGCCCGCGTCACCGAGGCATGGCAGAATGGTCTGGACGCCATTGCGATAACGGACCACATCGAGGTCAGGCCCAACGTGGGCGCCTTCGAGACTTACCTTGCCGACAACATCAAGGTAAAGGACGACGACCGCTACAAGACTGACATGAACTACTCGGTCAATGGCGCCAGGGGCACGGCGAACAGCCTCGGCATCACCCTGATCCCGGGAATCGAGATCACCCGCAGCCCCATGGAGGTCGGCCACTTCAACGCCCTCTTCACCACCGACAACAATCTCATCCACGATGAAGATGCTCTGCAGTCCATACGCAATGCGAAGAAGCAGAACGCCATCATCCAGATCAACCATCCCGGCTGGGCAAGACCCGACAACGAGTTCACCTCGACGGCCGAAGCCGCTCTGGCTGAAGGGCTTATCAGCGGCGTGGAGGTATTCAACTCGTACGAGTTCTATCCTGAGATCATAGAGAAGGCCACCAATCTGGGTCTGTACGTCTCCTGCGGCAGCGACCTTCACATCACCAGCCAGGAAAGGTACGGCAACTATGGGATGTTCCGCGACATGACCCTCATCCTCGCGAAGGACAACTCTCTGGAGGCTATACGTGAGGCTATGGAGAACCAGCGCACCCTCGCATACGCATACGGCGACATTGCCGGCAGCGAGGAGCTGCTCAAGGCTTTCTTCAAGGCAGCAGTGAGCTGCAAGGTAGTGAGCGCCGATTCTAAGGGCAACAAGCGTGTGCAGGTGACGAACAACTCGTCATTCCCCTACGTCATCACCTTCCCGGGGTTCTCTACTGACATAACCCTCAAGGGCTTCACTTCGATAATGTTCACGACCAAGGACAGCGAGATCCCTGTCACCGTCACGAACATGTGGTACGGCGACGGCAAGCACCCTTCGACTGCGCTGGAACTGTAAACCATCGGAGCAACTGTAATGCATAGCGAAAAGGCCCGGGCATCCGTCCGGGCCTTTTTCTTGCCTGCCGCAGCGGGCTGTTGCCTCGCTACGGGCAGCTTTCCGGTCTCGCTGTGAACAAAAAAGACGGATTTGTTCATCCGGAGCGAGTTATTTCCCCGAGCGTGAACAAATATGCTGATTTTGTTCATCAGGGCCGTGTTTTAGGCCTTCTGGTGAACAAATGACGTGTTTTTGTTCACCGGAGCCGCATTGATCAATTGACGTTGATGTCGTAGCCGTCGGTGCCGCTCTTCACCGTGCAGGCCGTCGTGAAGCTGGTGCCATATAGGGCCTGGAATTCCTCGACGGTCATCGGGTCTATCGGGATGAGCCCCGTCCCATCCATGTCCTGGTCGGGCGTTCCGCTTCCGATCGGCGCCGCCGATTCGTAGACATTCGGGTAGATGTATGGCTTGGGGATGTAGAAGAGAAACGCTCCTACGGAGGTGCAGCCTTCCTTGGGAACCATCTCTACAGTCGCCATGCAGGATACGGGAATTCTCGTATAGCTGAAAGTCCTGATGTAGCAAGGACTGCTCTCGTCAGTCTGGATGATATCGGTAGTCATATTGCCCGTGTTGTCGGAATATTGGAACACGTAATCAAAATATTCCAGACTGGATGGGTGTATAGGAACGGAGACAGTCATGTCTACCTGCTTGACACTGATGCCCGGGTCCGGCCCAGGATCGTTGCCACAGCTCCCCACAAGGAGCATGCAGGTAAATAATGTCGCCAAAAGATAGATCTTCTTCTTCATATTCCTGACAAATATAGTTTATTTTCCCTACTGTTTGAACACCGGCCTGACGGGGTAGCCGTCATAGCAGCTTTGGGTTGTGAAGTCATGGGAGATTTTGTCCTCCTGCTCATCGTCGCTGTCCCGCGACAGATAGACCGTCTGGACAGCTCCTGTATAATAGGCGGCGGAGGCAAGTTCGGACGTCCAATATGTAGCATGGTACCACGTTCCCGGATATTCCGGATCGTTCGGGCACTTGAACATGATAGAGTTTCCGTTCGGGCCCGTCGCCCTAAGCAATTTGAAGGTGTTTATCCATGACCATTCACAATCATTAAAAAGCTCATCCCAGTCCGCCTCCGTAGGTATGGACCAGCCGGAGCCGAGCATGGCGGTCGCCGCATCGTCGGTGGCCTCAAGTGCCGTCAGCCCGTCAGCTCTGTTGTATTTGGTATATTCTTCGTTAACCGAATCATACCATTTGTAATTGCCAAGTTCGAATGTTTCCTTGCTCTGGGTTTCACCCCATGCGAAACACGGTCCTGCTTCGAACGTGGATGATGCCTGAAGGTCGTGTGAGGCCCATTTTGTCCCGCTCTTCAGGCCAAGGTCCACTAAACTGGCTGCTGCGGCAGTCACCAAGACGGCGCAGCTTGCAGTGATGGCGGGATTGTCGGCCCAGGTTACGGTGAGGGTAGCCAGTCCCTCTTTAAGTCCTGTGATCATGCCAAAACTGCTTACACTGGCTATTGAAGGATCGCTGATTTCGAATATCATGCCCAGCTCCGTGCAGTTTTCAGGGAAAAGGGTCACAGGAACAGCAATAGCATCATCCTCACCTATGCCGACGGTGAAATCCTGGAGCGAAATCGAAGTCGCTTCCACATGTTTCGAGCAGATCGGGCGTATGAAGTGGCCTTCGCAACGGTCTGAGTATACCATGGAGAGCATTGATCCTATGTCTGTAAGCGGTTCCATCGCCATGGCTTGTCTGCTTTCCTCCTCGGAGGAAGCAGGCATCTTTAATGATGTCCAATACAGGCCGTCTACGGCCAAAGTGATGGATGAGTCTTCATAGCCGCTGACCTTGCTGGTGAACCTTAATACCTTCACGCCATCCACTGTCTCGACGGAGATTTTACAATTACTCTGCAACTCATCCCATTCTATGAAGGTCGGAGTCCTCCAGTCCGGCCCAAGTTCTACGGTGGCCGCATCATCCTCGGCATCCAGCACCAGGTTGCAGTCCGTCTGCGTATATTTGGTCATGAGGCCGGTGGTCGGATCGCAGAAACTGTAATTGTCCCAGTTGAACGATGCGCGCGGTTTGGTCTCGCCCCAGGCGTAGAGGTCCCCATTGCCGAAGTCCTGTCCGCCGAGGTTCATATCCGCCCACTTGATCCCGCTGGGCAGCCCAAGGTCAACACAATTGGGCACCTGCACGAGGGCGAATACGCTGTTGTATGACTTCCCGGCAGCAAGCGCCGAAGCGGTGAATTTCGTGCTGAAGAGGTGCGACGATGAATCGGTGATGCCCAGCATCCTGCTGGTGGATGCTGGTGAGACGACCGTCGCAAGCTGGAACGTGCCGCGGCCGTCGCCGGAGAGGCTGAATGCTTCGTTACCGGAGCGGGTGATGGTTCCCTCGGCGTCGCCTGATACGGCAGGGGCGGCGCTGGACGAGAGCGTGAGCACGCATCTGGTGTTGATGTCGCTTACAGTCGCATTCTGCACCATGCTGCCTGCTTTCAGCCCTGTGACATTGACCTTCATCACTGAGGTGGCGAACTTGAACGGAACTGCGGTCCCGCTGATGTCGATCCCTTCGTACGGTATCGTCGCATATACGACGAACGGGATGTCCTTGCCGTTCTGTTCGGTCAGGTCGAAGCCGATCTTTCCTTCCTTGACCTCTGGCTCTGCCGATACGCCGGAGCAGCAGACGAGGGTCAAGACTGATGTGCCGCTGGCAGGTTCATCGATGCTGCCGCGCAGGACGGCTATCCTGTCGTCTCCGTCCTTGATGCCTGCCTCAAGAATGCCGAGACATGTCTGCCCGTCATAGACGTAGACCTCGTCTCCATTCTGCCAGGCCACGCGTACGTTGGTCACAAGGCTGGCCTTGGTGTCGATTCCGGGAACGTCTCCGTACTCTCCCATGATACCGTCGACGGTGAGCTGGATCCTGCCGTTTCCGAAGCGGACAGGGCCATTGTCGTTGAGTTCTTCTTTGCATGAAACGGCCATCAGCACGGTCACTGCGGCCAGAATGACTGATAATATTCTATTCATAGACTTCATAACTGCTGATTAGAACAAATTCTCTTCGTTATCGGTTTCAGTATAGGGGGAAGAGGCGATCATTTCCTTTGGAACGAACTCGATAATCTCCAGGGATGGTGAGATATAATTCTGTTCTTTTGCCATAATATACATACTAATTATCAAAGTTTTGGTGCATAATTCCACAAATGTAGTCAATATTAGGTTCAACTGCAAAAGAGATGTTGGTGGAGGCGGATGGGAGGCCGGGCATAAATACCCTGACATGCCGGGAAAAGGGCCTTTTCTCGCCAGATTTCATCAAAAATGGCATGCAATCAGACCTAGCCCAAAACTGCAGGAAGTCGAGAGAAGGCAAGCTCTCGTCTCCTCAAGAAAAAAGCACCGCAGGCATTGTCAAAACTTGCAAGATTGCGTTATTGGTGTAATTCAGCCTCTTTCGCTTGATGATGATTTTGGTGCACCAAGCAAAATTGCTAACTTCGCGCCCATAACTGCAATTATGGACTGGTCAGGAATCATACTTGGTGCATCTGCATTCTTGATAATAGGATTATTCCATCCTATTGTAATCAAGGCTGAATATTATTTAGGAAAAGGATGCTGGTGGCTGTTCGCCATTGTCGGATTTGGGTTGTGTATTGCATCACTTCTGTTCAATGGAGTTATTTCGGCGATATTGGG